>JALNWE010000169.1 GCA_023231065.1 Bacteroidales bacterium | reverse complement strand
GAAAGAATTGTATTGATTACCCGGTTATCGTTAGAATTGTTATTTTTGACTGTCCTATGTTAATCTTTTCGTTGCATGTATGTCCGTTTACGAAAAAAATCGTTGATATGGGTTGGGGCCATAGTACTATTAGCCCTGGCCTTGATCATGGCATTCATCTTTTTACTTAAAATACATTCTCCTGAAAAAGAACAATATAAAACTGAAAAGAATAGGCTCTCTGAAATATTTGCAGTACTGGATTCGACTTACTGGAAGAATAAAGATACCAACCTTATTCTTATTGATGAAGCCATCAGGATTTCTAAAAGAATTAACGACAGCATTGCTTATGCAAAGGCATTATTTAATAAAGCCAGGGCATTGACGAGGTTCGAGATCAATGATAGTGGCCTGATCATTGATAATACAGCATTGGATATTGCTGAAAAATTCCATAACGACACATTGATTGCAAAGATTAAAGAGAATATTGGCGCTTACTATTATTACAAGGATAATTTTTATCTGGCGACCATGTATTATTCAGATGCTGAAAATATTGCTGCCAGGTTAAAGAATGATTATTTAATTGGAAAATCATCAGGGGGATTGGGGTCGGTATATACGGAGATGGATGATTACAAAAATGCGTTGGAGTGCTTTGAACGGTCGATCGATAAATTTGAAAAATTAGCGGATAAAAGATATACCTGGGATTTTTGTAATGTACTCATGCGTACCGGCGTTTGTTATATGTATAAAAATGATTTGCCCAAAGCAAAAATCTATCAGGAAAAGGCATTGGAAAAAGCCAGATTGATTGACAGCAAGGAATTAATATGTAAAATTTATTCCAATCTGGGCTGTATATATCAGTATCTTGGGGATAACCCCGGGGCATTAAACTATTTTTTAAAAGCATATAATTATTCGGTACAGATAAATGAAAACAGTAAAATGCATGTTATCCTTCTTCATAATATTGGGACCTATTATCAAAGGAATAATCAATTCAAGCTCGCTGAAGAGTATTTAAATCAAAGCCTGGCCATTTCTTCCAAAAGGAATTATAAGATCATGGAAGCCGGAAGCATCTATCTGCTTTCAGAAGTAAAAAAAAATACCGGACAATGGAAGGATGCATATTTATACTATTCCCGCTCACGCGAAATGAATGATAGCGTGCTGAATTTTGAGATGCAAAGGAAAGTATCCGATTATCAATGGGAGATCAAATCTCAAAAAAGTAAATTTGAGAAGCAGTTATTGATCCGTCAATACGACAGTCAGAAAAAAAGAAACCTGATCCTGATCATTGCCATTTTCTCAACCCTGATCATTACGCTGTTGATCATGCGGAACCTGAAAAGGTCCGTAAGGTTCCAGAAAATGGAAAATTATTATTTACAGGAAAAAATTGAAACCGATGAAAAAATCAATGCGCTGGAAAAGTTTAAATATCAGACAGAAATAGAATCTAAAAACAAGGAACTCAGCGCTATTTCATTTCAGTTGGTGACTAAAAATGAAATTTTATTGAATATTTCCGATATCATTGATAAGCACAAGGATGATAATTCCACCAATAAAAATGTATATATTGATCTAAAAAGAAAAATAAAAGAAGACCTGAATATCGATCAGGGTTGGGGCCAATTCAAAGAAATGTTTGAGAAAGTCCATCACGATTTTTTTATAAACATTAAAGCTATTTGTCCATCGCTTACCGAAAACGAGCTGCGCTTTTGTGCTTTTTTGAGAATTAACCTGCTGAACAAGGAGATAGCCCAGATGCTGAATTCGAGTAACGACGCCATTAAGAAAACACGTTACCGTATCCGTAAAAAGCTCAATCTTGATAGTAAGACCAGCCTCGAAGAGTTCATCAGGAATATTTAAGCCGATACTTTCCTTTTTAGGACGTCAGGATGATTTTTTTCAATAATCCCTGTCAATGGCCCACCGGTTTTTAGATAAAAGATACTTGTCCCCAGTTTTTTTTGTACCCTAAAAATACATGAATATTTTATGTGTTTGTAATTCAGTATTATAAATTCTGGCCGTGGAAAAAATAAATTTGGTTGTCCAGCTTTTGTCCACCCTATAAATTTGGTAAAACCAGCCTGAGGATACTATTTTTGGCAACTGAAATGAAGTTCCAAATCTTAGTAAAGTATAGGAGGGCCCGCTATGAAGTATCCCTAAAAAATTTACAAATTAATTACCGGATGGAAACCCAGTCCTGTCTGGTTTAAAATCCCTGAAAAATTCACTGAATAATAATGCTAAAAACAACAACTTGAACATGAGACTAAAAAATTTACGGTTTTTCAAGATCCTGATGATCGCCATGATCTTTTTATGGGGTAATTTCTTTGTATATGCCCAGCAAAAAGCCCCTTCTGGCTATTCAATCCTATATTCCACCGATTTCGAATCTTTTATAGCGGGGCAGCAGATAGCCTGCCAGGATACGGCTTATTGGACGACGAAGACTTTTTCTCCCTGTGGGAGCGAGGATGCCTATGTCAGCACGGAGTATGCCCATAGCGGGGCAAACTCAAT
>JALNWE010000168.1 GCA_023231065.1 Bacteroidales bacterium | reverse complement strand
TTTTGACCCAAATTCATATTTTGACTTCGAGGGGTCCCATCTTCCTTCAGATTCAAGAAATCCGGCAAAAAAATCAGGTAAGGACTTCATCTCTTCAGTTTTTGAATGGGGAAATGAAGTAAGGACATACATCCGGTTCTCCGGGCGGGTCATCACCACGTATAAAAGGTTGATGAGATCAAGCATCGACTTTTGACCCTCTTCGGCATATAGATTTCTGAATATGGTATTTTCCATTTCTTTCCCGGTCTTCAGGAGCGCTGTTTTTAATCCCGGAATGTGTTGATCGTTCAGGTCAACCCACAAATGATCGCGGGTCAGTCGTTTTGCTTCGGTAGCATAAGGAAAGATGACTACCGGGAACTGAAGCCCTTTGGCTTTATGGATGGTCATGATCCTCAGGGCATCCAGGCCTTCGGGTACAACCACGGATAGTTTTGATTGCTGTTCCTCCCACCAATCCAGGAAGTCAACCGCTCCCTGCCGGTCGCGGGTCATGAATTGAAGCGTTGCATCCAGAAAAAACTGAAGATAAGAATCCGGTGCATGGTTGAGTGAAAAGATACGGATAAGGGTTTCGATGAGATCATATACCGGAAGGGCTAACAATTCCTCTCTCCTGAGATCCATGCCATGATCCTTCATCAGGCGGAGCAGTTCATTACCCGAGTGGACTTTGGACGTTATCCGGTGTAAAATTTCCTGAAGGTTCATCCCAGGTAATTTGCCGGTCCTGATGAGGAACATGACGATTTCAGCCTGCGTGATCTTATTTTCAGCCGCGTAAAGAAAACGGATCAGCGAGATCAAAAAATTCACTTTTAGCGATTGGTTCAGGAGCAACGATTCAGACGAAACCACCGCAGTCCCCTCACTGGTCAGCATACAGGCAATCCGGCTTGCCTGGTCATTTTTCCTACAAAGAATGGCAATCTCATTCAGCGAATACCCATCGGCAGTTGCTTCATGGATTATCTCCCTGATAGTTTTAAAATTCATCTCTTCGAAAGAGAGATCTTCCTGGCCATCATTCAGGAATTGAAAGGTGATCAACCCACCGCTGTTTCCGGGATCCACCGCTTGTTCCAGATTCTGATAGACACTCTTCTCCGGTTCACCCAGGGAATCGGAAAGAAATCTGAATAAACGGTTATTCAGTTCGACAATTTCGCGTTTTGACCGGTAATTCCTGTTCAGGGATTCTTCCACGAAATGACTTTTCAGGACCTGTTCCCTTTGATGGATCAAGGGATTATGATCGCTGCCGTGAAGCGCCGGCAACCGGGTAAATTGAGCAACGTCGCCATTACGCCAACGATAAATTGCCTGCTTACCGTCACCAACAACCAGGTTAAAATATCCCGATGACAGTGAATTCTCTAACAATGGCACAAAATTCTGCCACTGTAATTTTGAAGTATCCTGAAATTCATCGATCATCAGGTGCCGGTATTTTTCGCCAAGTCGTTCATAAATAAATGGAACGGGTTCATTCATGACAACAGAACTGATCCTGCGGTTAAACTCGGAAATATGGACCAGGTTATTCTGTTTTTTAAATTCGGTAAGTACGCGGTCGATCTCGTTCAGGACTGCCAACGGAAAAATCGTTTTGACCACTAATTTGTTTAAAGCATAATTCTCCTGGCCCTGCTCCAACAATCCTTCGATTTCGTCAAAGAATTTCCTTAACTGGTCTTTTATCGCTTCAATGCTGTCTTTTTCCCAGGCTGTTACCTTTCCCGATTCCCATTTATCATCAGCAATGGTTTTAAGGACAAAAGAGTTGGGTTGAAGTTTATCGAAACGACCTGCTGAGAGATAGGCAAAATAACCGGCAATGCCCTTTTTCCCCTGATAAAAATTGTCGGAGGTAAGGCCGGCATCTTCGATGAGGGAAATGGCCTCCTGCCCTATTTTCCGTACCAGTTTTTCAAATCCCGTAATTCGTTCATAAAGAAAATTGGTTATCCGGTCGAAATCTTCCAGTGTAAGTATCCGTAGGGCTACAATATGCTCCTGCCCTTCTTCTTCCAATAAAACATGGGCAAAATCGACCAAAATCCTTTCAATGTTCCAACCTTTGTCTTCATCCATGCGGACTTCCAGAAATTTCACCAGGAACCTTGTGAGTTCTTCATCATCCCCAACCCGGTCGAGCAGAAGGTCAACGGCGGTCGTTAATAACTCCGTATCATTCAGCTCCACGTTAAACTGCATAGGAAGTCCAAAATCAAAAGCAAAAGAGCGGATGATGCGGTGCGAAAAACTGTCGATGGTGCCAATGGCGAAATCCGAATAATGGTGAAGTATCAGTTTTAGCGCTTTGGAAGCCCTTTCCGCGATTTCAGGTTCCGTAAGCGCGGTCTGGGCAACCAGCTGTGGTAAAAGATTTTCCAAAATCCCGGGGTCATCACAACGCGGGCCTTCTGAAAGCTTCTGCAGGGAATGTAGCGCCCGTTCTTTCATCTCCGCCGCTGCCTTGTTCGTGAAAGTAATGGCCAGAATATTCCTGAAACCCTGCGGCTCAAGCAGGATGATCTTCAGATATTCCTTTACCAGGGTAAATGTTTTACCTGAACCAGCGGAAGATCTGTAAACGGTGAAAGACATTGCTATTGACTATTGAC
>JALNWE010000167.1 GCA_023231065.1 Bacteroidales bacterium | reverse complement strand
GTGGAAAATGGATCAGGGAGTGATTTACCTGCATCCGGATACCACAGAAGGTATATTTTAACCATAACTTGACCGGTTTGGAATAAGTGTGATAGCAGCCTTTTTTAAAGGGATGAGTTGATCAAATTTCCCCCCAACCCCTTTTCCTCAAGGCACCTCATCCCCTAACCCCTTCTCCTCAAGGAGAAGGGGAGTTGTGGGCTGTCATACTTTCTATGTGTTTACCTATTTCATGCAAAACCTGGTCGAGCTGGTTGAATACTTGTTCGTTCCTGAACCTGATCACACTTATTCCAAACCGGCCAAGTTCCGCAGTCCGGTCCAGGTCTTGTCCGGTTGTTTCCTCCTGGTCATGAATCCCTCCGTCAACTTCGATGATCAATCTTTTTTCATGACAGTAAAAATCACCAATATACCGGTGAACCGGGTGCTGTCTCCGGAATTTCAACCCCTTGAATTTCCGGTTTTTCAATTCATCCCACAGGATCTTTTCGGCTTCTGTGATGCTATACCTCAAAACGCGGGCCTTTTCAAATATCCCTCCTACAGCGTTCAAATGAAGCAAATACTCCCGGCTCTTACTGATATAAACCATCCTATAAAAATACAAAAATCCGAGAACTTTACCTCCCCTTCTCCTTGAGGAGAAGGGGCCGGGGGATGAGGTGGCTCACTCCACCATCACTTTCGCCGTTGAAACGGTTTTTCCATTATACACCAGCCTGGCCACGTACATCCCTTTGCCCCATCCCGTAACATCAATTTCAAGGCGCCTCTCCGATTGAAAGGCCTCTTTCGAATATACTTTCCTTCCAAAAAGATCAAAGATCTCCAATACAGCGGACCCCCATTGATGATATACCGTGCTGAGGTTAAAGACCGCATTGGAAGTCTCTGACCTGAGGTGTTCCGGAATGTCGATATGCAGGATATTGTTAGCCGGGTTGGGCCAGGCCTTCAGCCTCCCGGTTTCGGGGTCCCGAAACGGCTCGTCAATCCCAACGATCACGCAATCCAGCGGAATGGTATCCGAAACAATCGGGTGTGGGCACAAACTGTCATATACAAACGGATAGGTATAAAGCGAATCAAATTCCAGGTCGGAGTTGAGTTTCCAAGCATAGGTACGCCACTGGTAACCATCATGTAATGGCTGGACCAGGAACAACTTGTTGTCATGATCTACAATGGCATCGGAGAAACAATAAACCGTTTGCATAATATTAGCGGAATCGAGGATATTTCCGGTTTTATCCACTTTGAATACGCCAACCTGTCCTTCGCCTCCCGGAGTAATGATCCACCCCCCATCAACTTCAATGGTCGAATCCTGGAACCAGTTAATGTTGAAAAAAACCGCTTGCCAGGAGTTAGGCACCAGATCATGATACGAGATCTCATTGCCATTGACATCGGTCTTCAGCATGGTAGGCCGGTCGCCGGGAGGGGTTCCCTCCTCCTCAATATGTCGCCCACATGAATAAATGGTATGATGGTTATCGACAATAGATCGTTCGGACATACCGTAAAAATGTGCTCCACCTACATACCTCCATGGAAGTTCCCAATCGGCATTTCCCGTACTATCAACTTTGATGATCAAAGGCCTTAAATACCTTGGGCCTGTCGTCCCTGAATCAGGGTAATAACAATAACCGTTTATCAAATAACGATAATCCGCGGTGACCATCATGTGTTCTCCGGCCGCTCCCACAAACAATGTATCATTAGACCCATACTGCTGTTGCCAAAGAAGGTCCCCATTGGGGCCCAGCCTGAACAAGAATATATGGTCGTTCGCGTATAAAGCTCCCGTTCTATATATGTATGCAATATAACCACCGGGAACCGGATAGATCGAATTGGCATAATCAAAGGTGTCAGGGGTGGAGGTATATATCCTGCACCATTCTTTTTCACCACAGGCATTTATTTTCATAATGAACGGATCTCCCCAGGAATCATATTTATGAGTACTACCCGCAATGTCATATCCCCCACCTGCAGTTTGTTCTATACAATAAATACCTGTTCCGCCACTATCTTGTCCAACTGTCTTGGACCAAATGATTTCTCCGTTAATTGTGGTTTTATAAAGAAATCCTTCATTTTTAGTTCTATTATAGTTAAATAGTTGACCACCAATTATAAAGCCTTTATCACAGGTTTGTTTCACTGTATTTGGAAAGTTAGGATAGTTGATGAAATATTCTTTTGGTCAATATTGAGAAAATAAACAAGATTCGGAAAGAAAAAATACTAAAATAGAAAAAAAGATTTTTTTCATCAGAAATATCAGGATTATACAGGGATGATAAATGATTCATTCATCATCCCTGCGAGATCAACTATTTAATAACAGCTATTTTCATGCTACCTGTACGCTTTCCCCCAACCTCCAATACCAGCAAATACAATCCGGTCTTCAGGTTGGTAGTAGGAATTATAATCCGATCCTTTCTCCCGGAAAACGAATGGGCCTGGACTATTTTTTCGTTCCCGTCGAACAGCTTAATAACCCCCTGTCCGGTAAAGGTATCCAGATTAATTTTAACGACAAAATAATCATGGGCCGGATTGGGGTAAACAGTCAATACCGAAGCATCGCCGGATTCCTCAACGCCTCTGAATTTCGTTTTTTTAGCCTGTTTCAAACTGGTATCGGGCAATATAACCGGTTCCTGGTAGGTGGCCTTTCCGGCAGCAATCAGGAGGTTCCTG
>JALNWE010000166.1 GCA_023231065.1 Bacteroidales bacterium | reverse complement strand
TCCTGGTAATTATTTTTTACATTTGATGATATATCCTTTGTCGTTCGTGATGTGGCTTATATCCCTGAATCCCGCTCTTCTTAATTCATCAACAACCTGATCCAGGGAATATTTATTAAAAATACCATCCTTCGTAAATTTCATTGTTTTTAAATAGTCAGTTTTTGCCATAAACAAACAAAACGCACCACCTTCTTTCAGCACTGTATTTATCTTCGCAAGCGGGTCAGCCAATATATCCCAAAAATAGATAACATGTACACAGAATACTTTATCAAACTGATCCGACCCTATTTCAAAGGCTAAAAAATTTCCGAAATTCAATTCAACCTTTTTGTTTTCGATATATATTTTGTTCCTTTTTGTAGCTTCTTTGAACATCAATTCCGAAAAATCAATACCCGTGATGTGACAATCGTAATGTGTGGATATCCTGTTCACGCCAAGTCCATGGCCATAACCAATCTCCAATATCCTGTCATTTCGTTTAATCTCCAGTTCAGGGATTATTTTGTCATAATCCTGGCTGTTTCCCTTTATCATTATTTTCGAAATGATTTTTCCAAGAAAACCTGTGGGCCTTTTAAATTGGTTCCCGATTAATCTGAGCATATCTGTTTTTTTTAAGCATTGATATATTCAAGAATTTCTAAATCGCGCAAACTATAAACTATATGCGTTTTTCCGTTTTTAAGGACATAAATATTATTGCAGACATCAATGATATCTTGATATAAATGGTCGGTAATGATTATCCCTTTATATTGTTTTTCACGCAAAATTAGTTTTTTTATAATTTCAATATGCAATGGCATTATTTGAGAAAATGGTTCGTCTAAAATGCAAAATTTTGTTTTTGCCACCAATATCATATATATCTCAACGATCCGTCGTTCCCCCCCGGATAGATTTTTTATTCTCGTTTTATAATACTTTTCAAAGTCAGGGAATTCATTTATAAAATCATTGAAATCAAGATTGAAATCTTTAAAGATCCTGTTAAGGCGTAAAAATCCCGGGATGAACCGGCGTTGCGGTAAATACCTCAAATCATCAGGTTTACGGTAATCATGCAGGATTGGTTTCCCGTCAATCCGGACTGATTTATTACCTGCATCAAGCTCTCCAAATACAATTTTCAGCAAACATGACTTTCCGGCCCCATTCCTGCCGAGTAATCCTGTCGCCTTCCCGGTTTCACTTTTGATATATACATTCTGCAACACTTTTTTCAAGCCATATTCAAGAAAAATACTATCAATTTCAAGTGAATGTATCATCTGATCATTATGGATAAGATAAATAAAAGAATGAATAAAAGTATATCGAAGGATAGTGTTGAAATCCATAAAATCCGCTTATGCAGGCCGAGGTTCTTATAATAGTAATATTCATCCCTTTTATAACTGTTGATAAAGTAAAAGATCAAACCAAGGGTAATAATTTTAAACCAGAAAAGCGCTGTAAATGTTCCGATTCCGTATGTAAAAGAGATGATCAGGCAACAACATGTTATCAGCAAACTTACAATTGCATAAGATGTATAAAAAGTAAAAAGCAACCGCAGTGTCCTCGTTTTTGCAGCAATCATTGCATGTTCTCTTTATCTAAAGTAATATTTTCATTCTCATTTTTTTCCGAACCAATATCCGTGACTTCTCCGTGTCCGGGATATACGATCGTCGAATCGGGGAACATTTTGTATAATTGCCTGACTGATTTTATCAGTTCTCCCTTTGAACCTCCCTGAGTAGTGACTCCTCCAACTGTTCTATACATGAGCACATCGCCGGAAAATAAAATGTTTTTCGTATAATAACATATCTCTCCCGGTGAATGACCGGGCGTATTCATTGCCTTTATTTCCAGGGATCCTAATTCAAACGATTGATTATTCTCAATAAATATATCCGGGATTCCGATTAAATGGGGATCAAAATCCATGTATGCTTTGTGTTCGGGATTTTTTCTTTCCCTATCTATCAGCCACTGTCCATAAGTATCTTTAAACCACTGAAATTGTGTAAACATATTTTCATAATCAACTTTGCTCATACACACTTTTACTTTTGGAAATTCCTTCCTGATTTCCGGTACCCCATATACATGGTCAGTATGCCCATGAGTAAGAAATATGTATTTGAGGGTGAGGTTATTATCTTTAATGAAATGAATTAAAGTATCTGGATACAAACCCGGATCGATGATGGCTGCTTCCTTTGACTTTATATCATAGATCAGGTAACAATTCGTTTCACTAAACCCTGTCAGCTGATGAATTACTTTGAAATCTTCAGCAACAGTGTAAGCGGAGAGTAAAAAGAAGATAACAATGAATAAATAATGCTGTTTGTTTTTCATAATATAATGTTAATGTATTATCAAAGCCCCATCCTTTTCAACACTTTTTCACGGTACATATCACCAATCGGGATATCAGCATCCCTGATATGAATACGTCTGTGCTCAATGGCATCAATCTTACTGATGGCTACAATAAACGATTTATGCACCCTGATGAATTTTTCCTCAGGCAGCTTTAGGGTTATATTTTTAAGCGACATCAGGGTAAGTATTTTTCTCAGAGGTGTGATCACGTATATGTAATCCCCCCGGCTTTCGATATATAAAATGTCATCGAAATCAACCTTTTCAAGCCGGTATTCGGTTTTTAAAAAAATAAATGCATCCTCATCTTTTCCAACCTGCGATGACAAAACCTGATTATAAACCTTCTCGGTCGCTTTCAAAAACCGTTCAAATGAATAAGGCTTCAGCAG
>JALNWE010000165.1 GCA_023231065.1 Bacteroidales bacterium | reverse complement strand
GAAAAGGCTTCATATATTCCCATCGTAACATCTTCTCTTTCCTGAAATAAAATTTTCCGGTGGAAGTGATCTTTTCGGCCATCATGCTCATCTCTTTTTCCTGTGTGAAATCACTTTCGATGGTGGTGGTTTTTCGCGTTGTTTCCTGTACTTTATTCCGGAAATTTTCAGATTCCTTTAGTGTTAATGGCCGGTTTTGGGCGATTACAGCTATGGATGTAAAAAGAAGCAGGCAAAGAATGACGTTTTTAAACATAAGTTGGGATATTGATCAGGCGACTCAATGGGACTAAACAGAAACCCTTCTCCTGAATGGTAATGATTATTTTTTCAAGCAGGGCGGCAGTGATCTTCCGGTTATCATGCAGCAGAATGATGTCTCCCTGCCGGAGATGGTCTGTAACGCGGTGCAGGAGCTTGTCTTCATCGGAAACGAGGGTATCGAACGATCGGATGCTCCAGGTAATCATCCGATAATGAGTCCGATGTATGGCTGATTCCACCATGGGATTGATTACCCCATAAGGAGGGCGGAAAAATCCTGTTTTCTTATGGATGATCTGCTCCAATAAAGCCTCAGTCCGGCAGATATCATTATACATACTTCCGGGAAGCCGGAAATCCCATAGGTTTGAATGATCAAATGAATGATTTCCAAGTTCATGGCCTTCCTGGTGGATCCGTTCAATCAGCTTTTCGTTCCCGGCAATTTGTTTCCCCATGATAAAAAAAGTAGCCGGGACCTGGTATTTTTTCAGGATATCAAGGATTTGCGGGGTAAAGACGGCATCAGGGCCATCGTCGAAGGTGATGGAAACCCAAGGCCCTTCCTCGTTACCGCGACAAATAATATTACGCGAATGAAACCGGGAGCAGGGATAAAAAGAAAGGAGAAATGAGCTGATCAGGTAAAGGGCGATGAGTCCGCCATACACGGTCCAGGCATGATGATACAAACATCCGGGTAATCCTGTAGCGGATGGGCAGATAAACCTGTGCGCCAGGTTAAAGGTCAGCAGGAGGAGAAAAAAGAGAAGGGTTGCCGTTTTGAAATCGATCCTTTTCATACCTGTGAGACAAGAATAAAAGCATGTTCCAGGTTGCGGAAATGATTGTATATTAAAATATTTTTCAGATTTGCAGGAGGTCCTCCCTGATATAAGCATATAGGAGGGACCTGGCGCTTGACAATCATCATGGCAGCCATCCAGAGCGCAAATGCTGAAGCTGTATTATATTCCCCGCAGAGGTGTTTAAAGCAGGCCAGGGGAGTATTGGGGAAAAGCGCCCTGAAAATATCGTGGTAAACCTGATCGGAACACGGGTCGCCATTCATGCCGGGGACGACAAGATCAATATCAGCTGGTTTAAGGCCATGGCAGGAAAGGAATTTCATGCATTTTTCGATGACTTCATCCATGGAACCAGGATTAAGTATGGTATCCACCCCATGCAGCTCAGCTCGTGTATGTATGTTCTGTTGATTTCCGAGGAAAAAGAAAGCTGACCCTTCCCCGGCAATAGTCCCACGTTGCTTGTCCTGGTATAGTCTTAAAGAATTTACCGGTTTGCGTTTCCAGAAGCCCATTCGTCCCATGATCGCAAAGGAATGGGCAGTGATCTCATCCGATCCACCGGCAAGGACATTCCCGAATGTCCCTGTCTGAAGCTGTGTCATGGCGTCGATGAGCGCGTCCTCAAAGGAGAAAGCGCGATGGACATAAGTAAAATTATATCCGTGGCATTTCAGCAGGAGGGCAATCTGCCCTGCAACCGTGTTGTGGGTCGATTGAATAAATGAAGTAGGAGTAAGGAACTCTTCCTTGTTATTGATCATTGATGCTAAAAACTTTTCCGTGTCCTCCAGGCAGCCTAATCCAGTCCCGGTGATAATGGCATCCGGAGCCAATAACGTTCCATCGATATTGGTTTGCCCGGCATCCCGGAGGCAAAGTTTGGCAGAGGAGACTCCCATCCTGATGATCCTCCCCATACGCCTGATCTGTTCGGGAGGGATGAATTCCTTATATCCCGGATCGATGCACTTCAACGGGTTGGTTTCGTACGATACCGGTTCGTCAAGGAAGTGTTCCGGACAGGTCGTTTTTTGAGGTGAAACGTTGCCAAGGCCGTTGATAAAAATCCGATTGCTGGTCATGGAAGGTCAATGAAAGGTGAGGATGATTGCGGAATTATTTCCGCCAAAGCCGAATGAGTTGGATAGAACGTGATGGATTTCCTTATGGGTCATGAGTTGCGTGACAGGTCGTATCTTCAGCTCTTTCATCGGGGTAGAGAAGTTCAGGTTCGGGAAAATGACCTTGTTTTGCATGCTCAGAATCGAGATCACGGCTTCCACGGCCCCGGCAGCGCCCAATGTATGGCCGGTATAGGCTTTCGTGGAGCTGAATGGGGGAACCTGCTCTCCGAAAATCCTTTCCATGGCAACTCCTTCCGAAAGGTCGTTGTTCTGGGTTCCCGTGCCATGTACATTGATATAGTCAATATCCGAAGGTTTTAACCCGCTCATCAAAAGCGCTTTGCTCATGGCCATAAAAGCGCCGGTCCCTTTAGGAGATGAAGCAGTCTGATGATAGGCATCATTGGCATTCCCATAACCCGATATTTCAGCAAGTACGGGTTTGTTTTCATGAGCGACGCTCTCTTCCGATTCCAGCACAAGGAAAGCGGCGCCTTCTCCAAGAGTAAGCCCGGCGCGGTTTTCATCAAACGGATGACAACCAGTTTTATCCAGGATCATCAGAGTATTGAATCCGTTTAAGGTAAACTTTGTCACAGAATCATTTCCTCCAACGATAGCGCGGTCCAGCTGCCCGGTTTTTATCAGGTTCGATCCAAGCATCATCGCATTGACCGATGAGGAACAT
>JALNWE010000164.1 GCA_023231065.1 Bacteroidales bacterium | reverse complement strand
TGAAAATAGTTATCTTTGATAATTAAACCTTAACAACATTTCGAAACATTCACTAAAACAAACATTTATGGCCCTCCACGAAAAAGAAAAAATCATTGCTAAAATGGATGATGATATTTATGCATCAACCGATTTACGGATCAGTATTCCAAAATACAAGATTCCGGAAAATGATAGCAGAAGCGAAGATGTTTATTCCGTCATTCATGATGAGCTGATGATTGACGGGAACTCCAGGTTAAACCTGGCTACTTTCTGTTCGACGTGGCTCGATAGCGGGATCCATAAATTGATGGATGAATGTCTGGATAAAAACATGATCGATAAGGATGAATATCCGCAGACTGCTGCCATCGAAGAACGGTGTGTTCACATGATCGCCGATTTATGGAATGCCCCCAAGAATAAAAATACGATCGGTTGTTCCACAACCGGATCCAGTGAAGCAGCTATGTGTGGTGGATTGGCTATGAAATGGCGTTGGCGCGAAAAAATGAAAGCAGCCGGTAAAGATGCTACAAAGCCAAATCTGGTGACCGGTCCCGTTCAGGTATGCTGGGAAAAATTTGCCCGTTATTTTGATGTGGAACTCCGTCAAATTCCGATGGAAAAAGGCCGGTTACTGATGAATGCAGCCGAAGTTTTGAAACGGTGCGACGAAAACACCATTGGGGTGGTCCCTACGTTGGGGGTTACCTTTACTTGTCAATATGAAGATGTAAAATCGATCAATGATGCCCTGGACGAATTGCAGAAAACCACCGGACTGGATATCCCGCTTCATGTGGATGCAGCCAGCGGTGGGTTTGTTGCTCCATTTCTCACGCCCGAATTAGTATGGGATTTCCGTTTACCGAGGGTGAAATCCATCAATGTTTCCGGACACAAATTCGGATTATCTCCCCTTGGCGTAGGTTGGGTGGTTTGGCGCGAAAAATCGGATCTGCCCCAGGGATTGGTTTTCGATGTAAACTACCTGGGTGGAAACATGCCAACCTTTGCACTTAATTTCTCACGTCCCGGCGGTCAGATCGTTGCCCAGTACTATAATTTCCTGCGATTGGGCAAAGAGGGTTACCGGAGGATACAGCAAGCCTGTGCAGGACATGCAACCTATATTGCCCGGAAAATCGAAAAAATGAAAGTTTTCGATATCATCTATGACGGGCAGGGAGCGCTCCCTGGAGCCTGCTGGACATTGAAAAAAGATGCCAATGTCGGGTTCACGTTGTATGATCTGTCGGACCACATGCGTAGCAGGGGATGGCAAATTGCCTCCTACTCAATGCCGGCCAACCGCGAAGATCTGGTTGTGCAAAGGGTCTTGATCCGCCATGGTTTCAGCCGCGACATGGCCGATCTTTTAATTGCTGACTTTGAACGGGCCCTGAAATGGTTCGAAAAGCATCCGGTCAGTAATCTGAAAGCAACAGAAGCAACCACAGTATTTAATCATAATTAGTCCTGGATTTTAATTTTAAATCAACAAAATGGAACCAACAAAAAAACCAAATATAACAACCACGCGTCTGGTATTCATGACGGGCGCCGCTGTTTTCAGTCTCCGGGGCTTATCATTTATGGCCATTGAGGAGTTAACAATGTTTTTCTATGTTCTGTTCGGGACAATTCTGTTCCTGATTCCGGCATCCATGGTTTCGGCCGAACTGGGTGGCGCTTTCGGAAGTACGGGCGGAGGAGTTTATACCTGGGTTAAGGAGGCCTTTAATAAAAAAACGGGGTTCCTTTCCATCTGGCTGCAATGGATACAAAATGTTGTGTATTATCCCATCCTTCTTGGATTTGCAGCGGCCATCATCGCTTATATGATCGGGAAACCCGAACTAAGTAACAACGGCACCTATGTCGGGATCTTCTGTATTATTGTCTATTGGATTTCAACCTTTATCACACTAAACGGTTCACAACTGATGTCAAAAATTGCCAGCTATGGATTCTTGTTGGGGACTGTCATTCCGGGTTGTTTGTTGGTTATTTTCACGCTGCTATACATTGCCATGGGTAACCCACTGGCATTTTTGCATCCCAGCTCAGTAGATACCACCTCGGCTTACCTGATCAACGGAATTGCTTATCCCCGGTGGTTCCCGCATATTACGAGCCTCGACAATGTCACTTTTTTAGCTGCAGTAATTTTGATTTTTGCAGGGATCGAAGTGCAGGCAGTCCATGCCAACGAATTGAAAAATCCATCCAAACAATTTCCGAAAGTCCTTCTTCTGGCAGCCGGCCTCATTTTCTTACTTCAGATTTTAGGATCCCTGGCTGTTTCCATTGTTTTACCGGAAAGCAAGATCACGTTGCAATCGGGTTTGATGCAGGCTTTCGAGAACCTCTTTAACAGCATGGGGGTGAAATGGCTGCTTCCGGTTGTTTGTATCCTGATGGCTTTTGGGGTTTTGGGCAGTGTAATTTCGTGGATTGCCGGTCCCAGCCGTGGTCTGTTATGGACTGCGAAAGACGGCTTGTTACCTGCCAGTCTGGCAAAAGTGAACAAAAAAGGGATACAGCAGAACATTCTTATCATCCAGGGATTGATCGTCACCTTGTTATCTTCCATCTATTTTATTATTCCCAACGTAGGAGTCGCTTTCTTTTTATTAGGCGCTTTGACCATCGGCTTGTATCTTATTATGTATATGTTCATGTATGCAGCCGGTATCAAATTACGGTATTCGCAACCCGACCTGCAACGGTCCTTTAAAGTTCCCGGGGGATTAGCAGGTATGTGGGCCATTGCCGGAATAGGATTCCTGGCTGTATTATTTGCTTTTATCGTATCCTTTTTCCCGCCATCGCAGCTCCCGGTTGGAAGTCCGATGGAATACGTGTGTTTGGTTCTTGGGGGAACGGTTCTGTTTACAGTGTTGCCATTTTTAATAACGATCGGGAAAAAATAGCATTTGCTTAGATCCACCCCATCAGCTTATAATACCCCAGGGCAAAATATTCGCGGATGATCTGGATTTCATATTCAAGATGGGTCCAGAATTTATAACGGAGGGTGATGTTTTTTCCCACATCGGGAATAAAACG
>JALNWE010000163.1 GCA_023231065.1 Bacteroidales bacterium | reverse complement strand
GATGATGCGGCAAGCGCCTGAGATAAAGGAGTGGCTGATCAATCCGGCAATATAAAGTGGGGTAAAGGGATGACCGGCATACAAAAAGTTGTTCCCAGCAACGATGGAGGATAGCGGGATCCCTCCTGATTTTTCCCGGTAATTTCCCAGGAGATCCGTTAGAAAACGAGCAGCGCTCTGATTTATATATGCGGATTCATGATGATTATCAGGCAATTCCATATTATACAAAGGAAAAGCGTCAGCAATTTCCCTGAGTTTATTGGTATAGGCAGTTAGTGAGGCTTTTGCCTGTGGAAAGCAGGGAAGAAGTTGCTCCACAAAATGATCAAATCCCTGGGCTAACGGGAACTCCAAATCACCAAATCCGATTCTGTCGAAGCCATCCTGATCCAAGGGTAGTAATGGGAGCTGACCGGCGAGACCAAAATAGCGCCAATACCGATCCAGGATTTGCCCTTTACCCAGGCAGCCGATATAATGTACCCCAGTATCGAAGCAATATCCGTGGCGGGTAAAGGATTGCAGATTTCCCCCTGAAGTTGAATGTTTTTCGAGTATCCCTACGCGAAGGCCTTCTTTGCTAAGTATATATCCGCAAAGCAATCCTCCCAAGCCGGATCCGATAATAATGACGTCGTAATGTTGCATCCGGTTTGTTTGAGGATTAGTCAATATTTCAGGGTGCAAAATTATCTAAAATATTCAACTTAGGATCAGTGGAACCGGGCGAGAATAAGCAGATAAAAAGAATTGCAAGGATACATAAAATGTGGGGGCCAATGCATGATTTTCCTAAGCATGGTTTTAAATCCAGTCAGTTTCCTTGTAAAGATAAGTATAAAAATCATCATTTACCCAAACGGGTCTGGTATTGATCAATGTGGGATCAAAACATTCCTGCAAGGCGTTGAGTGTCTTGCAAAGCGATTTCTCAGTGACCAATGTCAGGATAGTCATGTTTAATGGTTGTATTGTAATTTCATTGATCCGGTTAAAAGAGGAGAGGGGCGCTTCGGAAATGATCAAAGGCCGGTACCACGACTGGGCAATAAGCTTTTTATCAGCCGAAGCCTCTTTTTTTGCAAAATCGTTGATCAGAAGGAGGAACTGAGTTCTCTTTTCGGAAGTCGTGAATTCCAGCGCCAGGTCTTTTTCATCAACGCTGGCCCACGAAAGTTTTTCATCAATAGGATCCAGGTAAAGCCTGTTATTCGTTCCCCATTCATTATAGTAAAGAAAAGTAGATCGTTTATGTTCGATATTGATTTTTACCTGGATGTTTTCACTCCGGATCAAACCGACCAATTGTTTGATGTGCCGAAAATCGCTGTGGGTATAAGTAAGTTTCAGGTTCCTGTCAAAATTCGACCTGTCGTCAGTAAATCTGATGTTATACCCGCTGATCATCTTTTTTCTAACCAGATCATTCATAAACCCTGAAGTACCATTATCGGGAATGGATTTTGCGGTTTTCCAGTGTCCCTCTATCCGAGCCATTATATCGGGTTCGGTGATATATCCGATAAATGTTTTTTCTCCGCTGATAAATAAACTTGTCCGGTAAAGAAGATGCAGGGCGAATTCCCTGGTAATAGGTTGGCTTAAATCAAGGAATTTGGTTTTTCCTCTGAAAACGAGGCCAATATCAATTGCAACAGCAAGATACTGAAGTTGTTCTGTTGTTAGTTCCGGATCGATCATCAAATCGGAAAGAGAAGTATTCAGCTTATCTGTACTGTATGTATAGGCAAGTTCTTTTAATCCGGCCAGTTTTACAAGCAGCTCAATGGATTGTATGTGAGAAATGTCGCCAGTCGAGACATTATCAGAGCTGTTTATCAGATCATAATCCTGCAGATTGAATTGTTTCCCAAAAATAGTAACCAATCCAACCAGAAGGATATCGGAAGGATTATCATCAGGAGTGATGAATTTCATTTTTTTTGCAAAATCAGTGATGAACCGCGATTGGTTGTCCCACAGTTTTTCCCCTAAAAGCCGGATTGTATAACTGAGTAATCCAACTTCATCTTCTCTTTTTGTGAGCTTTTCGAACGATTCGGATATAATCACGTCTGATTGAAGCAAATCGCGCACGGTATGGTCAAGCTCGACGATAGGGCGGGTAATTTTTCCTGAAATGAACATGGCGAACAGGTAGCCTGCCAGGAGGAAACAGATTAGCATAGTTGACCATACATTGAAGGCTTCAACATATCGGTTCCCACCAGTGATGTCGGAGTTGGAAAGAGAAAGGAATCCGGTTATATCAAAACTTGCCCGGTTGACAAACCATACGATATGCAAAAGGAGGGCGATTGAATAAAATGTTGAGAGTGCAATCTTTATGGGGAGATTCATCCGAAATTTACCAAGGAACAGTAAAATAGCCGGGAAAAGGAGCAGGGAAGCAATCATATTAGAATTCAACACCGGGAACAAATAAAACTTAAGATTAACATCGATGGTGAGTGATTTATTCAGAAGGCTGTACACGGATGAGGCGTAAAGCACAAATGCAATATTGGCAACAATGATCATCAAGGTCAGAGTAAGCAACTGTGAAATTTTATCCAATTTGATAAGTTTTCTGTTTTTGCAGAAACCCATGATCATCCCCATGATGCCATTCCCTACCGACCAGCTCAGTAAATAATTAAACCCATATCCAAGTAGAAGGTCAGAGCAGGTATTCCCGATTAAACCAATCAGGAATCCTATAACAGGGCCATAGAAGTACCCTGCAAGGCAGATCAGAACAATTTGAGGGCGAAGGTCGGCGTTTGAGATCCCCGGGAAATTAAGTTGCAGAAATCTGTTAAGCAGGATCAGCAGTAAAACAATACCAGCAGCTCCCAGATATTTATTGTTGATAAACCTGTTGATGGACGAGGGGAATTTTGGAAAAATTCTCAATGTTTGTTGCATTTTTGTCAGTCTTTGCAGCGTCTTATCGAAAACCCGTTTTGCAACAGGTTGTAATTACGTTTCAGTCGCGAAGGCCTTCTTTGCTCAGGATATATCCGCAAAGCAACCCTCCCAAGCCGGAACGGATAATAATGATGTCG
>JALNWE010000162.1 GCA_023231065.1 Bacteroidales bacterium | reverse complement strand
CAACTGGATATTATTTTTCAAACTTGTCTTTAGTTTCCCGAAAAACATCTCCCATCTTACCTTGTAATAAGAAGATATTAATCCTGAAAGATCACGACTTGCATAATCAATAATTGCATTTCCTTCATTACCCCAGGTGGTTATTAAAACGCGGGCATCTTTTTCGTAGTAAGCTTTGCTTGCTGAGTCGTTCCCGAATTGGCGGGCATCGTGAATCCATTTCCCTAACAGAAACTCAGGTTGGGTTGCCAGCAAACGGTTTTGGTCGTCAAAAATTCCAAGGAAGATTTTGGTTTGCTTTTCTAATTCAATCGTATCTTTTTTTACATAAGCTTCATTTATCTTCTTCCTGAGCGGAATAATCAGGTTATCTAAAATTTGTTTCGTTACTACAACCAAATCCTTTTGATATTCAGGGCTCTGTAAACTTTTCTTATGGGCAGAAAGCATCAAAGTTAAAATATCGGTTAATTCCTTGTAGTTATATTTATTGGGTCTTTGATAACCTTTGAGTCCGGTCAAAAGTGGGCGCGCCTGCATCAAACTTCCTGTTGCTATTCCCGAAACCTGATCATTATAAACCAAATCAATCAATTTCCGATACGCTTCTTCTGCCGCCGGATCATTGTTTTTGGTTTTTGTTTGTGCGTATCCGGTTATCCACTGATCCACCTTAGTCACATTTTTGTCCCAGGCATATTCGAAAAGCCATTCGAACATAAATCGGTTAACGCCAAAGCCTTCTAATGTGGAACCGATGCCATAAAGTTTGCCGTGGGTAGTATCGTTTTCTGCCCAAGGGAGCCGCTTTGCAACTTCATTAATTGGCGCTGCCATTTCGGTATTGCCGCCAAAATTACCCAGATAGCACCAGATATAAGGTGCTCCGTGCCAGGCCTGAGTATTTCTCCATACTTCTTCTTTTTCAGCAAAATAATCCAGAATGATCATTCTGTTTTCAGGCACCGCCTTAATCATAGCTTGTAAGCGAGCCGCGTCGTCTTTCCATAATTTCATATAATAGAAAGTCCAGCCCATCTGGACCCAAATTGCGTCGGGGTCAATGCTGTGCATCCCATCGTAAATGGATTTTGAAACGGAGCCTAAGTATTTTGGAGTTGTATCGGGAGGATCCATTTCGTTGAATGGGTCGGCACCATAATAGTGGTCTGTACCAAAATAGTTGCTTTGAATTTTTAAGAACTTTTGTTGGATTTTGATAAATAACGGATCCATCGGATCCAAAAAAAATGCATCATACTCTTCGCCTGTGCCATAAGAACCCATTGAAGTAATTTTTGCATCCGGGTATTTTTCTTTGATGGCTTTAGGCACATGTCCTGCAAACGCGGGAAGTACCGGAGTCATTCCAAAGGAGCGTTCGCGTTTCAATATCTTTTTCTGCAACTCCCGTTGATTGGTAATATATTCCTGCGGCAAGGGCCCCAGAAAGCCATCGAGGTTGCCCATCCGGTGCCAGGGGAGGTGTGCGGGACCAGTAAAATAGGCTCTTATCTGATTTTCCGACATTCCAAAACCTTTCCATACTTCCATCCAAACAGCTTCCTGACCAGTGATAGCCAGGGGCATATTGATACCGTTTAATGCCATCCAGTCAATAAACCTTTCCCAGTCGTCCCATTGCCACCACAGCATAGTATAACCAAAAGTGCAATAGTTTAAGAAGAAACGCTTTTCAAACCGACATTCCTGCATAACGGCCGTATCAACCATTGGCAAAATACCAGGGGCACTAATCGGATCATCTTTATACCAGGAAACGCGGGTGTGGCAATAATTATTTAAATACCAATTGAACCCTTTTGCGATGGCAAGTTCGTTGGTGCCTTTTATTATGATTTTGCCGTTTTTGCCGCTTAATTCAAACGTCTCTTTTCCGTCTTCATTTTTTAAATCTCCAAGGATGAATTGGGATGATTTTCCAGGAAGAATCCTATCGATAAGCTCATATAGGTTTTGATATTTTGACTCATCTGCTTTGCTTGAATTAAGCCCGAAAAACAAAAAAAATAAAAATCCGATTGATAAATATTTCATGAAATTAGTGTTTGTAAATTTTGTCAGCATTAAGCCATTTTTGTTGGCAGCAGGCCCTAATTAATATAAATTTCAATGACTATATAATGCTTCAAATTATATTTCTCTCCCCAGTTTTCAACGGGTGTACCATCAAGCCCAAGCGTACAATAACTTCCCAAATTCAACTTTCTATCAGTGACAAAGGGCGTGGTATAGATCAGGATTGGAAAAGGTTGATTTATAGAAATTTTAGAATAATCTCCTTTGCAATTCACATACCTAAAATCATATTGACCTTTAGGGTCAATCTTATAGGTATAATAAGTAGAGATACGAGGATAATGAATTAATATTTTAATAGTTTTTTTGTCTTTTTTTATCTGCATAAATCTTACCATCATTGAATCGAACTCATTGAAATACATAATTTTGGATTCATACCATGTTTTTCTAAAATTAAGAGAATCAATCCTTTGTAGTTTTGAGTTCTTAAATTCCTTAAACACAAATGTTATTCGCTTTCCATTTAGAATTGAATCTTTTAATTTAACTGTAATGCTTTTAGCCCCGATAAGTGAAAAATAATCATCAAGTTCTTCGTTCGAGGAACCAGATTTAACATACACATTTGTCGAATCATTTTGGCCGAAAACAGAAAGAGAAAATCCAGTTAATATTAATATAAATAAGCATATTCTCATACTATTACTTTTATTGCTAACGGTTTGCGTATTTTTTGTGTGCAGGCGATATACTATTTTGATATCACTATAAAACATAAATCGGCGGCATCTTTGAGTGTTGCTTTTTCGGGATTTTGAAAAGCTGTTGGTAGTTGGATGACTTGTTTTTCTATCAACAAATCCATTAAGTCGAACATCACTTCATGGTAAAAAACAACCACAGTTTCGCTGTTGTTGTTAAATATATATGAGGTTTTGAGTTGTTCAACGTCAGCTTTCGCCATAAATGCAGGCAATAGCTTATCTATAATGTTGTTCGAAAGTAAATATAAAACATTGTTTTCTTTTTCATTAATTACAGGAATGGTCAAACGTAAGTCGTTATCGAAAAAACCATAATCCGCAAATTCATCAATTATT
>JALNWE010000161.1 GCA_023231065.1 Bacteroidales bacterium | reverse complement strand
GTTTCGGCCTCGCTGAACCTGAGATTGTTAAAAAGAATATCTGCCTGCTGGACCTGGGTACGGATTGAGGATCCGACAGGAGAACTGCACAGGGGGGAACAGGTAAGGAAGGGGGCCAGGATGAAAGGGCCCATGAGGAGAAACCATATCAGAACCGGATACTTCATAGGAGGCTGCTATCGGGTTCTCATGGACTTAAGCAGGGAATCAGCTTTATCTTTGTAAAAAACAGGACCCGATTGAAGTTCAATAAGCAGGGGCTTGGCAAGGCCGGGTTTACCAAGTTTGATCCAAATAAGGCTGGAATACCATCGGGAAGGCGTATAGAATAATCCGGAAGGCTTTTTGCTTAATGATCCGAACAGCAACCGCGCCGCATCCGGTTCTTTCCCTGAAGCCAGAATGGTATTTCCAAGATAGAATGAGACGGTATCGTTCGATGGTAATTCAAAGTGAAGCCGTGACAGGAGGATAAACGCGCTATCAAAGCGCTGGTCGGCGTACAGGCTCATTGCATAAACTAATTTTCCCTGGATATTCGCGTGTCCCGTTCCCGCGTTTTTCATTGAAACCATATCGGGATATGGTTTGAAATACTGCTCAAACAGCGCCTGATTATCAGGTCGATGTCCTGGCAGTACATAAAGTAAAAGAATGGTAAGACAAAGTAAAACCAGAAGCGTTGCGGCAATCATGTAAGCCGGATGGAATTTCCTGATGAACCCGCGATCCTGATGTAAAGGCGCTTCATCGCGGGGAAAAGAATCAGAATTTTCAAGGGCATTTATGGTGTCAAATACCATTCTTTTACACTCAGGGCAATCGTTGAGATGGTCCGACACTTTTGGCGCAAGAATATGCAAGGAGTTTTCAGTTGCAGATTCAACGCACAGGGCAATTCCCTCTTCGGTCAAGTGCCCGTCGGATGTAAATAATTCATTCCCTGGGTTCATGAGTTCAATATCCTTTAATATCTGATAATTTTTTTTCAGGTTTTGGAGAAAAAGAGTAAGAATTATGGCAATACAATTCAAAAAGGTGCTGGAATGTCTCAGCTTCAAATGATGAAATGGCAGGATTTCCGTTAAGCAAATCGATGATCTCGCGAACGCGGGATTCTATCCACTTTCGGATAGCATCGTCGGAATTGTCCTTCTTTTCGACTATTTTGAAGATCCCCGTGAGATCAGAATAGACCTCCCGATTTGTAATGTGATCGCCTCTGTTGTTCAAATTTGCTAAATGTACCGACAACTGCATTTTTTCGTCTTCCATAATTCCATTTACGTCAAGATTATTAAAAAACACCGGCAAATGGTAAAGCGCTTTAAGACAAAATATGATTTTCAGACGGTCCTTACAGAAAAGTTGTAGGATCAGATGGAGCTTCAATAAGGTTTCCCTGATAATTAATTTATCGTCAGGAAGAAGCGCGCCGTCGACGAGTTTTCCTGTTGGGGATGAGGATGGATCATTCCACGAAAAGGGGTGTATGACAGGAATTTTCAATTTCCGGTCCCATTCTTTATTCCTCAATTCATAACACAGGTTTGTGATGATCGCGGCAAGGTAGGTCTCGAATTTAGCTTTGTGAAGGAAGTTCCCCAGGATTTTATCCTGCCTCAGCAATAAAAGTTCCTGTACCTGTTGAAAAAGATCATCAGCCATAGCCGGAGGGAAATATCCCGGTTTGATCAGGAGGTTATAAATAATTTTCCTGATAAGAAGAAGGTAAGGTAACAGCCATCTGCCATTGGCCATAACAATTGCACTAAGATATTGGAAGTAATAATATATTATCAGTTTATCAGTATGTAAAATTAACATAATTCCGGAAAACAGAACATAAACCCGGAGCAACTCTAAAATTTATTTTACCCGCCGAGGGCCGGGACGTGAAAATTCCGGATGATTTTTCTCCAATTTCAAGGCTGGATTGCATCTATTAAGCAAGATGGTCCTAAGTTTGGTTTAAAATGTCAACATCAATTACAACTTCATCAATTCGCAAGATCTTGTTATTAGTTGGGATTAGTATTCTTAATCCGCTACAAGCATCATCTCAGAATTTCAAATCATTCAGGGAATTAGATGCAATTCCACCTGGGAAAGCGGTAATATATATTTACTGGCCTAACAGGGTATCGGGAGGAACAGATTTCGTTTTTGTCAACATTACAAACAAGTAAAGAAATGGAATATTTAGTTTTATCAATTATTCCATCACTAATAATTAAATAAGAAGACTATGATGAAAAGAATTACTTTGTTACTATTTTTTATTCTGCAATTCTTTTGGGGTTATGCGCAAAAATGTAAAATTGATTCTGTTGTGGATTCTTCTGATGGCACAACTGCTTATTATACTGAAAATTGGGGAAACTATCAAAGTGGGCAAAATAATATGCTTATTCATATATTGAAAATTAAAAACAATTACTATTTAAAGGGATCCTATACGAGATTCATGTCAAGGGATTTTCAAATTAATTTAAATAACCCTTTTGTTATATGCTTCGAAAAAGGCGAGGATATAATCCTTTATCCTCAAGATATGTCAATATCTGAAGCTGATCGCTTTGATTTTATTAGTACAATGGAATCATGGAATCGGTCATGTGATGTACTTTATAAAATTGAAAAGGAGCAATTAATCTTTCTTATGAAGAATATCCCATCTCAAATTAAAGTATATGTAACTTCTGAAAAAATAAAAACTAAGAATACAGACAGTTTAGGAAAGTACGAATGTTTAAATTACAGAATAAAATATTGGCATAAAATGGTTGTCAAAGCTATTGAATGTATTCTTACCGTAAAATAAATAGATAACTGATCCGGGGATCAATGTTATCAATGCAAAATCTAAAAAAAGATGATTTGGTACTGAATTCACAAGCCAGTGAGAAATCTTTGTCAGGGTTTTGTACAAGAAAAATGGAGGATTTAAAATTCGTGCTGAACCATAAGGCCAACTTTAGATGACCGTTTCAATAATTCACTCATCTATAATGGAGTGTTGTTTAAATAATACTTAAAAAAATCAGGACTATGAAATCAAAGACCATTGCAACATTATTCATATTCATTCTGTTCAGCAGCAGTTTAATGGGACAAAAATCGACGATCTACCTATCCTTTACAGGAATGG
>JALNWE010000160.1 GCA_023231065.1 Bacteroidales bacterium | reverse complement strand
GGCATGCGTGAAAACCGGGATATTGAAAAAAGTGACCATGCATACCTTACGGCATTCCTTTGCGACCCATTTACTTGAGCACAACACGGATATCCGATATATTCAAAGTTTGTTAGGGCATTCAAATCCCAAGACTACACAAATTTACACCCATATAACAACCCGTGGATTGGATCAATTGAAAAGTCCGTTTGACAATTTTGATATAGATACAGAATGAATGAAGAAAGGATCGGCCTGTTTTATGGTTTTTTTCGGGCGAAGGATCACTTCATTGTCCAGCATACTTCCAATTGATCAGAAAAATCGTACAAACATAAGGCGTTTAGCAGGTTAAAATCAAAGATCCTGTTTTTGTGGTTTTATTATTTATCTGTTTTATAATCTTTTACCGGATGTTTATACACAGTTTCATCGTTCCAAAAATCATGTTTATGTAAAGTTTATCAATTTTATTAACAATATAACAATGAAATCAAAAGAATCAATATATTTGTCCTGATAACATGATTAATTTCAGATGATGCCGGACATAAGACATAGGACGCAAAGAAATCAGAACCTGAAAATTGATATCGGAAAACCTAAATTCCTTGTAACAGCCATATAGCGGTTGCCGGGATGTTATAGGGCATTAAAAGGGAACGAAATAGACTTTGATTCTGATCAACTATAATGAAACAAAATTGTGAAACAGTACGGGAATTGATTTATTTATCATATGCAAATTTGGCCATGGCCCATTCCGCTGTTGACAAAAAGCAAGAAAAATATAATCAATTGAATTTCATGATTCGATCAAAACTATTTAAAGGGTTGAAAGATGGATCTATGAATATGAGATCAATTTTTGACGATGAAAAAGTAAAAATGCATACTGGCCAAATTTGCAATTATTGCGGATCAACAGAGAATCTTGAAATTGACCATGTATTCGCGCAAAAATTTGGAGGGAAAGATAAGGCTGACAATTTCATCCTCTCATGTAGAACTTGTAACAGTTCAAAAGGAAAGAAAGATTTAATGGAATGGATGAATTATCAAGGACGATTCTTGCCATTGATGGTCATAAGGCGGTATTTAAAACTGACTTTTATCTATTGCATTGAGCACAACCTTATTGATAAAAGCATTGAAGAAGTTAACGGATTGGAATTGCCATTTAAAATAAAACTGTTGCCAACCAATTATCCTGGTCCAAATGAGCTTACATTGATAATAAGAAGAAAAAGTTAACGCCCTATAACATGCCACTAAATCGCAACAAAACCGGCCAATTCGTGCTCATTGAAGTACTGCCTTTGATGCGTTTAGCGGCTAATGTTAGTTGCAATATGTGTTGCCATGATTTTCAAAAGAAAAATTTGAATCAACTATTGAATACGACAGGCATTCCGTTAAATAATTAATCTTTTGAAGTATATTGAAATGGATAAAAGCAAATTGAAATTCTAATTTTGTTGTAAATCCGTCAATACTAAAATTTTAGATAATGAGTGTAGATATCTCAATACAACTGGCCAAAATAAACTCAGTACTTGAAACTACCATTATTAAAATGATTACTAATCATTTTCCGAGTAATATCTGCAAAAATGTCGATGAACTAAAAAATTGGATAGAAAAAAATCCTAATAAACTTATCCTTAGAAAGCCAGAGCAACAAATTCGCTTATATTTGAATCCTGAGTTTGAAATGAAGTTACTCGATCCACTTCTTTCTGTAGATACTATAAAAACTGTTTTCCATTACACAAGCCTTGATGCCTGCTTTAGTATTCTTCAAAGCCAGGAAATAAAAATAACAAGTATTGTGGGTTTGAATGACAAATCAGAAATTAACTTTTCAGATTTATTTGATGTTAAAGAACCATATAATCAAAAAAGGATTGACAAGTATCATGAAAAATTCATTTTCTCCCTATCCCATTTGAGAGATAATTTAAACCAATGGAGGCTTTATGGTGATGATGGAAAAGGTGTTTGCCTTCATTTCAGATATAATACTAGTTTGGATGACAGTCATTTTGTCTATAAAAAGATTTATTATGGTAAAGGGTATATAGAATTTTTAAAGGAACTTGGTATTGCCATCAAAAAAATCAAAAACTTTAAATTTGTAACTTCAGACAGGTTCTTTTCATACCGTTATTTTTTTAAAAATGAAGCATATAAAGAAGAAGAGGAGATCAGATTGATGTTCTTGAATGAATTAAAGAACAAAACATCCAATTGGTATTTAAACAGATATAATATTATTAATACGTGTCTTACATTTCATTTAAATAGTTCGAATTTTCCTCTTGAACTTTGGGGACTAACACTTGGGCCTAAATGCCCCCATCTTCAGCTGAATGATGCACAACTGAGAAAGTATATTCGAGAAAATCCTAAACTAAGGGGTTTAAAGATCTATAAATCTCAAATTGATTGTTATAGATAGGTTATTATAATCCGAAATGATAATTGGAAAAATTTGGAATATTGTAAAAAAATGAACACATAATGCAACTAACGAGCTTGCAACCCCCAATGCGGGGTGTCGTGGTAAGGAGAGTGGTTGTGGCTACTAAACATGAGAACGAATATCAAATATAGAATCTGCTAAAACCCGCACAGTGGTTGCAAGCGGCACGTTGGCAGAAATGCAGCAATGAATGAATAAGTCTGACGTTTTTCAGGATTGCTTGCGAAATGTAAAAGTTCTTTGAAACACAGCGGCATTTAAGGCGCGATAACAAACAGTGGCCCAAAACGGGGCCAGTGCGATCAGGTATTTGAGCGACAAACCCAAGGGGACCTTGAAAGTGAAGTCGATCAAATACCTGATCGAATATACGAAAAAAAATGACAAAATCAATGACAATATTTAATGCAATTGCTGTTATCGCTCCATTAGTGAAAATAACCGAACAGATGTTAATAACTTGTCAAACATATTTGGGCAAGCAATCCTGCGATCTTGATTACTGAATCTATACAAGTCTAAATTCAATAATCAAAATCTAAAAACATCAGCCTTATTTGGATATACACCTGAAGACAGTAACAAACCACTTAATATCAAACTTTTGGCTTTATCAGTTAAGACATATACAAAAATTGCTGCACATCTACCAACAGGCCGGTAGCCAAATGGCAGGGGTACATGGTACAATAATTCGCCCACATCTCATTCCTGCCATTCGGCTACCGGCAATACATT
>JALNWE010000159.1 GCA_023231065.1 Bacteroidales bacterium | reverse complement strand
TTCTCCTTCTCCTTCCCTTTTTCCTCTCAGAGACTGGGAGCAATATGATGTAAACAGTATCTTACTCTTTATCAGGCTGAACCTGACCGGAAGCGTTGGATGGTCGATAAGGAAGATTAAAGTGGTCATAACAAGTCCCGGAATATGAAAACAACATCGGAGATCCCTTTTATCCTTTTTTTCTGTGCTGTCATGATTTTCATTGTTTCATGTTCGAAAAGCGACGACAGCATACCCCTGACGGTTTTTTCCGTCAGTGATGATATCGGGCTGGGCTATCAGATGGACCAGGAAATTTTAGACAATCCTCAGGAATATCCATTACTTGATTCCATTCAATATGTTGCTGCTTATGCCCACCTCGATCAGATACGAAACGCGGTCCTGGCATCCGGTAAGCTGACTTATACCAATGATTTTGCCTGGAAATTCCGGATCATCAGGAATGATAGTGTTGTCAATGCATTTTGTACCCCGGGAGGATATATTTATATTTATACCGGGATCATCAAGGCCCTCAACAATGAAGCACAGTTTGCCGGTGTCCTGGCGCATGAGATGGCACATGCTGATTGCCGCCATACTTCCGAACAGCTAACCCTTGTCTATGGGGAAACGCTTCTCCTGAGCCTTATTCTTGGCAATAATCCTTCAGAACTTGCTGAACTTGTATCGGCCATCGCGCTGGGCCTGGGTAACCTGGCTTACAGCCCATCCCATGAGTACGAAGCCGATTCCTATGCCGTGAAATACCTCTATCCTACTCAATATGATGCCGCTTCGCTGGGTGACTTTTTTACGATTATGCAGGAGGAATCGCCAAAGCCAATATTTTTAAGCGCCCATCCTTCCCCTGAAGACCGTCTGACAAAGATCAATGAGGCCTTCGCATCCCTCGGGGGAGTTCATGGTCAATTGTATTTCGACACTTATCAGCAATTTAAAAAATTGATCCCATAATCCAAATCCGGGACATGACATTAAAACATGGGATCAGATGAGGTGTTTGCCTGGAATATTCAGTGTGCCCACTCATCCATCTCCCTGTGATTCAGCTTTATTCTGACTTTTGGATTCCCTGATAAATGCCGGGCAAGGGCTTCGGCACAAAAAACCGATCTGTGCTGTCCACCGGTACAGCCAAAACTGACCATGAGATTGGTAAATTTCCGATGGATATATCTTTGAACGCTTTGGTCAACGAGCGAAAAAACATGGGAAAGAAAATCGTTCACATCGGGTTCTTTCATAAGGAAATCGATAACCGGTTTATCCATCCCATTGATATCCCGGTATAAGGTAAACCTCCCGGGATTTGGCAATGCCCGGCAGTCGAAAATAAAACCACCGCCATGACCGGTTTTATCCTCAGGGGGCCCATTGAAATAAGAAAAACTCGTGATGAGGACCGTGAGCTCGTAAGGTTTATCATCTGAGGAAGAAATCCCCGGACTCGATGAAGATGTTTGTTCTTTGGAAATTGCGGTATTTCCTTCAGGGATATTAATGATATCCCGTTTGTTTACCATGGAAATCAGTACTTTTTTCAATTCCGGAAAATTCTCAAGAAAAAGCTGATCCAGCATGGTCCCCAGATTTTTCAAGGCAAATGGGATGCTTTGCAGAAAATGGCTTTTCTTTTGATAGTAACCGCGGAATCCATAAGCGCCCATTGCCTGTAAAATACGGATCAGCGCGAAACCCGGGTAATATTTTAAAAACTCTTTCCGGTCAAAACTGAGGATTTTCCCAAGTGAGTTTAAATAATAATCCAATAATTCAGTCTTTATCCCATCCGGAATATCGGCTTTGGAATCGTACAGCAGGGAGGCAATATCGTATTGAAGGGCGCCTTTCCTCCCACCCTGATAATCGATAAACCATGTATTATCATCATACAACATGATGTTACGCGATTGGAAGTCGCGGTACATGAAAAATCCAGAAGGCGCTTGTAAAAGAAATGAAGTGAATTGGTTGAAATCATCTTCAAGAAGTTGTTCATCAAAAGGGACGCCGGCCAGTTTCAGGTAGTAATATTTAAAATAGTTCAGATCCCATAACATCGATTGACGGTCAAATACGGAACGTGGGTAGCAAAGGCTGTAATTGGGCTTGGCCAACACCTGAAACTTTGGGAGCCAATCAAGGACATGCTGATACCATGTCCTGGCCGATCCGGAGAAAATGCCAGATCCCGGATGGTTGATATAATCCCGGCCCCTGCTTTCCTGTAAAAAACCGAAAAGGGTCATATCTCCCAGATCCCTATGCAAATAGCATAATCCGTCCTCACTAACGGTTAAAATTTCCGGTACGGGAAGTTTCTGTTGCAGGAACGATCGGGTAAAGGAAATAAATGCCTGGTTCTCCTTATAGTCCTCATTGTAAACCCCAATCACTGTCAGGTCTTCCTCACCTATACGAAAATATTGCCGGGGTGAACCCGAACCAGGAATAGGTTCAAATCTGACCGGTTCTTTCCCGGTTAAATCGAAGTAAACGGTTTTTAACAGATCCTGAACCAGATTCATTTCGCAAGATGATTTAGGTTTTATGATTGGATAACTTCAATATTTTCATGCAAATAAACCAAATATTTTCGGATATTGTTATATCCCATTTCCATCAGGAGTTTTTCATATTGGTCAAGCTGACGAAGGTGTTGCTCCTCCTTTTTACCGGTTTTATATTCTATAATGGCTGTTATCCCTTGGTCAAAGACAACGCGGTCGGGACGAAAAACATGACCATCGGGTAATAATATTTCCGGTTCTGTTTTAACCGCCACTGAACCAGAATAAAAGGCAGAGAGTAAAGGATGATTAATAACATCGCCAAGCATTTTTGATACCGGTCCCTCATCATCCCGCGACAAAAGTCCTGATGCCTTTGCATGATTCAGCACAGGTTCCAGATCCAAGCTATTACAGATGGATGCCAGCAATGTATGGACCTGATTTCCGAAACGGGCCCTGCCCATCGGGTTGTCCAGGTCCCACATCTCCGGAGCTCGTTTCCGGACCCTGATCTTATTCCTCCACCCGGTTGAAATAAAGGTATTCAGCGTTAATACATCAACCGGTGAAACAGCGGCTTTCTTTTCGTGAATGGTTTTTGACCCAAATTCATATTTTGACTTCGAGGGGTCCCATCTTCCTTCAGATTCAAGAAATCCGGCAAAAAAATCAGGTAAGGACTTCATCTCTTCAGTTTTTGAATGGGGAAATGAAGTAAG
>JALNWE010000158.1 GCA_023231065.1 Bacteroidales bacterium | reverse complement strand
CACTCCGAAAACCACTTTTTACCGCCAAGTCGCTAAGGCGCAAAATTTTAAATAATTGGATATGATATATTTGTGTCTTTGCGTCTTCGCGGTAAAATGAAAGATTTGACTTTTCGGAGCCGGTTCATGATTGAGTTTTATGCTTAATCGGAAAAAATGGAAAAGGGAATCTGTCGGTGGAGAATTATTTATGAAAAAAACACACTGTACCTTTTGCACCTTGTGTTTTTGGGAAGTGTAAATCTTAAGTGTAAAGTCTAAAACGAAAAGTGCAAAGTGTAAAATATTACACCTTGCACTTTACACTTTGCATTTGCTGTGGTACCCGGAGCCGGAATCGAACCGGCACGAGTGTTACCTCATTGGTTTTTGAGACCAACGCGTCTACCTATTCCGCCATCCGGGCAAAAAGGCGCTGCAAAGATATGAATTCTTCAAAAACTTCCAATAAAATCTCAATACCCTATCTCTTCATCATCCTACCAGTTAGCGACCATGATAGTTAATTATTCCCTCCTGCTTGTTAATACTTTATTTTGTTCCGGGAAAATTTACCCCTATCTTTGCATCCCATAATTCAAGCCCTTTATGGCAGCAAAAGTAAACATCTTCTCCGGCCAGGCCACCGCCTACCTGGCAGAGAAAATTGCCCTGAGTTATGGCGCTGAGTTGGGAAAGGTTTCCGTTATCAAATTTGCCGACGGTGAATTTCAACCCGCTTTTGAAGACAACATCCGCGGTACTGACGTTTTCCTGGTACAAAGCACTTACGCGCCATCCGATAACCTGATGGAACTGCTGATGCTTATCGATGCCGCCCGCCGTGCCTCCGCCCGGAGCATCGTGGCCGTGATCCCTTACTTCGGGTATGCCCGCCAGGACCGTAAGGATAAACCCCGCGTTTCCATCGCCTCCAAACTGGTAGCCAATCTGCTGTCGGCAGCCGGGGTCAACCGCGTCATCGCCCTTGACCTTCACGCTGATCAGATCCAGGGATTCTTTGACGTTCCTGTTGACCACCTCTATGCTTCTTCGGTTTTCATCCCATACCTGAAAAGCCTGCACCTGACCGACCTGATCTTTGCCTCTCCCGATACCGGTGGTACCCGGCGGGCGGGATCCTATGCCAAAGCATTTCATACCAATTTCGTGATTTGTTATAAGCACCGGTCAAAACCCAACGAGGTGGAAAAAATGGCCCTCGTGGGCGACGTGACCAACAAACACGTGGTCCTGCTGGACGATATCGTCGATACCGGGGGTACCCTTTGCAAAGCAGCCTCTATCATTATGGATAATGGCGCTGCTTCCGTTAGGGCGCTGGTCACCCATCCACTGCTCTCCGGCGACAGTTACCTTAATATCGATAATTCAGCGCTCGAAGAACTGGTGGTAACCGATACCATTCCCCTTCATTGCGAAAGTAAGAAAATCAAGGTTGTCAGCACCGCCGATCTCTTTGCGGAAGTGATCCGGCGACTGCGTAAAAAGGAATCTATCTCCTCCCTCTTTAAATCATAAGTTTTTTCTATCTTTGCACCCTGAAAAAAGAAGCGGAATGATCAGGGATGGGAGATGAGAGATAGGGGATGGAAAAAATAATCCAGCAACCAGCATCCAGCATCCAGTTTCAGCATAGTAAACCATTAACCTAAAACTAAATATATTATGAAATCGGTATCATTGAGCGGTTCTCTTCGCGAGAACGTAGGGAAAAAAGATGCCCGTAAAAATCGCAGGGAATTTAAAGTCCCTTGTGTTATGTATGGCGGGAAAGAACAGATCCATTTTGTGGCTGACGAAAAAACGCTGATTAAGATCATGCACACTCCCATTGTCCATACCGTTAAGTTGGAAGTCGGAGGTCAGGTTCACGACACCATCGTACAGGATGTACAGTATCATCCCGTGACCGATCGGTTACTTCATGTTGATTTCCTACAGATCCTCCCCGAAAAACCAGTTGTCATAGGGGTCCCTGTAAAGATCATCGGAACCGCCCCTGGTGTGCTTCGCGGTGGTAGGCTGGTAAAAAAATTGCGTAAAGTAACCGTCAAAGCATTGATGGAAAACCTTCCGGATGATATCACCGTTTCCATCGATGGATTGGAAATCGGCGATACCGTCAAGATCTCCGATATGAAACTTGATAAGGTGACTTTCCTCGACCCTGCCAGTAACGTGATCATCGGCGTTTATACCGCCCGCGCTGTTGTAGAAGAAGTGGTCCCGGGCGCTGAAGCTGCCGCTGAAGGCGCTGCTCCGGCCGAAGCTGAAAAGAAACCAGAAAAATAATTTGTTTCCATTCTTTTTGCATGGAAGGTGTAGGGTGTTAACTTTACACCTTTCTTGTTGAAAGAGCCTGGTTGCTGGTTACTGGATTATTTTCCCCATCCCCCATCCCCTATCTCTTATCTTTTATTAATCGTAAATTGCATCATGAAATTTCTGATCGTTGGTTTGGGAAATATCGGTGACGAATACGCTGATACAAGGCATAACATCGGTTTTATCGCGGCCGATGCGCTGGCACAATCGTTCAAGGTTGAGTTTGTTTCCGGACGGTATGCTTCGGTCGCCCGGATGTCGCTAAAAGGCCGGACACTGGTCACGATCAAACCCACTACATACATGAACCTCAGCGGGAAAGCCGTTCGTTACTGGATGCAAAAAGAGGATATCCCCAAAGAAAACATCCTGATCCTTGTTGATGACCTGGCGTTACCCCTCGGAACTTTACGGTTACGGGCAAAAGGTAGTGATGGTGGACATAACGGTCTGATCAGCATCATCGAAACCATCGAAACAACAGAATTTGCCCGCCTCCGTATCGGTATCGGAAACGATTTTGCCAAAGGATATCAGATTGATTATGTCCTTGGACGTTGGACTGTTGAAGAAGAAAAAGTATTGCTGCCCCGAATCGAAACCACTGTTGAACTCATCAAAAGCTTTGCCCTGATCGGGGTAGAACGAACGATGAATTTCTATAATACCAAGGGGAAATGAGGTATATTCCCGTGTGGGGAGTGGAAAATTTTTTAAAAGGTATAAGGAATTCCTATTATAAAATAATACCTTTGATATCTTCATCTGCCACTCCACATGAAACAAGTCCTCTTCGCTCTTGTATTTTTTATTTTCATGCTCTTCAATAATGCACTGCTTTATAGTCAGAACCTCCCCTTAAAAACCTGTTTTACCATCGCCCATCAAAATAATCTTCTGATCAGGCAATCGCAGCATGGTATCAAGGCACGGCAATACGCTCTAACGGCCGAAAAACT
>JALNWE010000157.1 GCA_023231065.1 Bacteroidales bacterium | reverse complement strand
CGACAACCTCGAAGGCGACCGGATCGGGATCATTGTGTTTGCCGGAAAAGCATATACCCAATTGCCCATCACCACCGATTATGCCGCGGCCAAGATGTTCCTCGCGACCATCAACACCTCTATCGTACCAACCCAGGGAACGGCCATTGCAGAGGCCCTGGACCTTGCTGCAAACAGCTTTGGGGAATCAAAACACAATAAAGCCATTGTCGTCATCACCGATGGCGAAGATCATGAAGGCAATGCCCTCGAGAAGGCTGAAGAAATAGCTAAAAAGGGAATCGTCATCTATACGATAGGAATGGGATTGCCCCAGGGAACACCGATCCCAATATACAGTGGTAATATTCAGACCGGTTACAAAAAAGACCGGTCCGGACAAACCATCATGAGCAAACTCGATGAAACCCTCCTGCAACGCATCGCCAGCCTGGGCAACGGAATGTATGTCCGTGCCACAACTTCCGAAACGGGCCTGAATAAAATCTTTGAAGACATCGGAAAAATACAAAAAACTGAAATTGAAGAAAAACAGTTCAGCGATTATGAAGACCGTTTCCAGTATTTTGTTGCGCTGGCGTTGATCCTCCTTGTCCTCGACCTGTTCATCTTCGAAAGAAAAACAAGCTGGATAAAGAAGATCAAACCATTTCAGATCGCGTTAATAACCTTTTTGATCCTTCCGGGGGCAGTTGCCTTTGGACAAAAGGAAAATACTTTGTTGCGGCAGGGAAACAGGCAATTTGAAAAGGGCAATTTCAAAGAAGCGGAAAAGGATTATCGCAAAGCATTGGAAATGAATAAGGAGTCGGTAAAAGGGCAATTTAATCTGGGCGCTGCTGTTTACCGGAACAACAATTTTGAGGAATCAGCCAAAATTTACACTAATTTAGCTGAAAAGAATCAAGACCGGGCTGTTCAATCGAAGATTTTTCATAATCTGGGGAACTCTTACCTGCAATCAAAAGAGTACGAAAAGAGTATTAATGCCTATAAAAATGCCTTGATGAATAATCCCAAAGACATCGACACTAAATATAATCTCGAATATGCCAAGATGATGTTGAAAAAACAGCAACAGCAACAGCAACAGCAAAATAAGGATAACAAGGATAAGAAGGACGATAAAAAAGATCAACAGGACAAAAAGGATCAGAACAAAGATCAGAATAACGATAAAAATCAACAAAAACCGCCCCAGGACCAGAAAAAAATCAGTAAAGATGATGCCGAACGCATGCTCGAAGCCCTGAAAAACGACGAGAAAAAAACCATGCAGAAAGTCAAGAAACAACAGGCAAAAGTCCAGGTAACGGGTATTGAAAAAGACTGGTAAATTCAATGAAAACATCCATTATCCGACCTCTGTTATCTCTTATCCTTTATCCGGGTTCCCGGATCGTGCATCCCGCATCCCGGATCTTACATACAACATCTTTCGTCCTGTGCCTGTTGCTTTCAGGATTTGTTTCAGCGCAGGAAATTCAGCTTTCTGCCTCTTCCAAACCGGTTGTTGCGGTTGGGGAGACATTTACGCTTTCCTATTCGCTCAATGCTCAGGGCGCCGGTTTCAGGGGGCCGAATATTCAGGCCTTTGAGGTGTTGAGCGGACCTAATACAAGCACTTCTTCCAGTATCCGGTCCATCAATGGAAGGACCAGTATGACCATCACTTACACGTACTCTTATATCCTCCAGGCTACGCGGGAAGGCGCTTTCGAGATCCCGGCCGCTTCGGTCACGGTTGACCGGAAAGTTTATACCTCTAACACGCTGAACATTAAAGTTATTAAAAATTCAAACGGATCCGCCTATCAATCTGCTCCGGGAGCAAAAAACGCCCCTTCCGGTGGCAGGGGAAATGACCAACAAAGCGCCAGCGTTGGCGCGGGCGACGTTTATGTCAAGGCCTTTGCTTCCAGCTCAAATCCCTTACAGGGCGAAGGAATTGTGGTTACCTATAAAATCTATACCAAGGTCCCTATAGCCCAGATCAACATCAGTAAATTATCTTCATTCTCTGGGTTCTGGTCCCAAAACCTGATGAAAGAAAACGATAAGCTGCAACAAACCACCCAGGTTATCAACGGGGAACAATATGTCGTGGCCGACATCCGGAAAATCGCCCTCTTCCCTTTGAAAAGCGGCCGCCTTGTGATCGATCCCCTGGAACTTGAATGCGTAGCACAGGTACGGAAACAAAACAAAACCCGCACTGGTGATCCCTTTTTCGATGATTTCTTCAACGATTCTTTCTTTAACAACAACGTCGCCAACGTAGAAAAAAGCCTGAAATCCAATCCATTGATAATCAATGTACAACCATTACCTGAGACCGGAAAACCAGTCGATTTCAGCGGCGCTGTCGGCTCCTTTACCTTCCGTTCTGAAATGGATAAGGCCCGGTTAAAGACCAATGAAGCTGTCACCCTGAAATGCAGCATCAGCGGGCAGGGCAATATTCAGCTGATCGATAAATTAGGGGTTGTGGCCCCTCCTGATTTTGAAACTTACGATCCCAAGGTTACCAGCGATATCCAAACCACTGCAGCCGGTGTATCGGGTACCCAGACCTTTGAATACCTGCTGATCCCGCGTAAGCCAGGAAAATTTACCATCAAACCGGTCAATTTTACCTATTACGATATTTCAAAACGACGCTACCTGACCCTCACCAGCCCGGCCTACACCCTGGATGTTGAAAAAGGAAGCGGGGACGCCACCGCCATGGTCACATATTCGGGCGCCAATAAAGAAGATATTCAATATATCGGAAGCGATATCCGGCATATCAAAGATAAGCGCTTTGCCTTGGTTTCAAGGGGATACCAGTTTTTTGCCTCCATCGGTTTCTGGCTCTTTCTGGTGATTCCGCTCCTGCTCTTTATCCTGTTCCTGGTCCTGTGGCGTAAGCTGACCGCCCGTCGCAGCGATAAACAACTGATGAAAAACCTGAAAGCTACTAAAATTGCTAAAAAACGTTTGGCCAAAGCGGAGCAATTCCAAAAAGGCGGCAATCAGGAGTCTTTCTATGTCGAAATCTCACAGGCTCTCTGGGGCTATCTGAGCGATAAATTCAGCATACCATTGGCGGGGCTCAGCACCGATTCGGTACAGGACGCTTTGCAAAATAAAGGGGTTCAGGAGCCGATTATCAAGCAATTTATTGAGACCCTGAATAATACTGAATTCGCCCGCTTTGCACCCGGTGAAAAAACAGTCAATATGGAAAGGATCTATAACGAAGCGCTGAAAATCATCAGCAAAATCGAAAGGGAACTGAAATGATGGGAGATGGTCAATAGTCAAT
>JALNWE010000156.1 GCA_023231065.1 Bacteroidales bacterium | reverse complement strand
TTTCATCACCCTTAAAACAAAAAATGGCGAACCTCTTTTTGGACTGATCGAAAATGGGACAATGATTTTAAACGAATTTGGTAAGATCATTGAAGACGAATGGTTAAAAACCCCAGTAATCCGTTCGTACGTTCATTTGGACGAATACGTCATTATGCCCGAACATTTTCATGGGATTATCGAATTATCCGCCATCGCCGACGTTGTTGGGGCGACCCGTCGGGTCGCCCCAACAACCCGGGAACGGGCCACCCCAACGACTCGGGAACGGGTCGCCCCAACCCGGGAACGGGTCGCCCCAACAACCCGGGAACGGGCCGCCCCAACAACTCGGGAACGGGCCGTCCCAACGACCCAAATACGCCCTAATGGACCGAAACCGGGTTCAATTGGCGCTATTATCGGGCAATTCAAAATGCAAACGACCAAACGGATAAACCGGATACGGTTTTCCGAATCCGAAGAGATCGTCGCCGACGTCGGCGTTGGGGTTGGGGCGACCCGAGGATCCATCGTTGGGGCGACCCGTCGGGTCGCCCCAACAACCCCGGAACGGGTCGCCCCAACGATCTCGGTTTGGCAACGCGATTATTACGATCGAATTATCCGAAATAATCAATCGTTAATTACGATCCGGAATTATATACGAAAAAATCCGGAACGTTATAAAAACAAAGGTTAAAGCTCTAATACCATTGGAATATTTCATTTTTCCCTACCTTTGACTTTTCATTTCTTACAATAAAGAAATTCCTATGGCAAAGATTGCAACCACCGGTAACAAAGGCAAAAGCATACGTTCCGACTGCTTCGTCACCCTCGGGCTTACCGACCGGGGAGGGATCCAACTGAAGATCGAATCAAAAGTGGCCGTGATGTATGGCGACGACATCCGGAAAACGGCGTTGGACATTTTGGATTTTTTCGGGATTAAAAATGCTTCCCTCAGCATCGAGGATTCAGGCGCCCTGACCCTGGTCATCGCCGCCCGGATCGAAGCAGCGGTTAAAAAACTGATTGATGCCGACAAGAGCTGGCTTCCGCCTTTCCTTGAAGCCAATCAGTATTCAACAACCCGCGACCGTAACCGCTTTTCAAGGCTTTACCTCCCGGGTAACTCGCCCAGCCTGATGATCAACGCGGGCATCCATAAACCTGACGGGATCATTTTAGACCTCGAAGATGCGGTAGCCCCGGATAAAAAAGACGAAGCCCGGTTCTTGGTCCGTAATGCTTTAATTGCCATCGACTTCTATGGCGCTGAACGGATGGTCCGCATCAACCAGGGTGAATGCGGACTTGAAGATCTTGAATATATCATCCCTTACAATGCCAACCTGATCCTGCTCCCCAAGTGCGAAAAACCGGAACAGATCCATGCCGTGAACAATAAAATCAATGAAATCATCCATCGTCAGTCGTCCATCGTCAATCCCATCTGGCTGATGCCCATCATCGAAAGCGCACTGGGGGTTATCAATGCCTATCCCATTGCCAGCGCGGCCGATAATGTGGTAGCCCTGGCCATCGGCCTCGAAGATTATACAGCCGACCTGGGGACCCGCCGTACCGCCGAAGGGACCGAATCTTTCTTTGCCCGGAGCATGGTAGTGAATGCCGCCCGCGCTGCCGGCATCCAACCCATCGACTCGGTATTCTCCGATGTGGCCGATATGGAAGGGCTCCGCCAGAATGTCCTGCGTTCCAAAGCCCTCGGATTTGATGGAATGGGGTGTATCCATCCCCGCCAGATCCAGGTAATCCACGATACATTCGCCCCCACCCCGGAGGAAATTGAGAAAGCCAAAAAGATCGTCTTCGCTTTCCACAAAGCACAGGAACAGGGATTGGGCGTGGTATCGCTGGGTACCAAAATGATCGATCCACCGGTGGTCAAAAGAGCTCTGAATACCATCAATCTTGCCATCAAAATGAACAAACTCGCTGAAAACTGGAGGGAAACGTATGAGCAAATATGATAAACTCGTGACCAACGCCGCCGGCCGTAAGGTGCCGACGATCATTAACGGGAAACCAGCCATCCCTTATATGGGGATTGGTAAACATAAACCGGAAGGGTACCGCGCCGCGCCAAAACTGGTCAGTTGCGCCGATTATCCCGCCGACGGCAACAAAGTGGTCCCCGGCTTTAAAGAAGCCCTGCTGAAAGCAGGATTACGCGACGGGATCACCATCTCTACCCACCATCATTTCCGCAACGGCGACCTGATTGCCATGCAGATCTTCGATATCGCCCACGAATTGGGGATCAGGGACCTCATGTGGTACCCCTCGGCCTCCTTCCCCTGCCACGAACCGATGACCAAATACCTGGAAGACGGCACCATCGACCATATCGAAGGCAGTATGAACGGCGCCCTGGGAAAATTTACATCCGAAGGGAAAATGAAAGGGCTTGGAGTGCTCCGTTCCCATGGCGGGCGGTACCAGGCAGTCCAGGATGGTGAAGTGCATATCGACATCGCGGTGATTGCTGCTCCTGCTTCCGATCCGTTTGGAAACTGCAATGGCCTGAACGGCCCTGCTGCCTGCGGCCTACTGGGCTTCGCCCTGGCCGATGCACAATATGCCGACCGGGTGATCGTTGTGACCGACAACCTGGTCCCGTTTCCCTGCATCCCCTGGCAGATCAACGGGAATTATGTTGACTACGTCGTGGCCCTAAATAAGATCGGGATCCCCGAAAAGATCGTCAGCGGCACCACCGAAATCACCAAAAGCCCCGACCGGTTGTTGTTAGCCGAATGGTCGGCGAAATTCTGCGACGAAGCCGGATTGATCTATGATGGTTTCTCCTTCCAGGCAGGCGCCGGTGGGACTGCCTTATCCATTGGTATTTACTTTTCAGAAATCCTGCGCGAACGGGGCTGGAAAGCCCGCTTTGCACGCGGCGGCAGCAACAAATACCTGGTGAAAATGTTAGAAGAAGGGCTGGTTGAATATATCCTTGACGGACAGACCTTTGACCTCGAAGGCGTTAGGTCCATGCGCGACAACCCGCGCCATACCTGGACCAGCCCGTTTACAAGCTATAACTATCACGGTAAAGGGAACTTTTCATCCATCGTCGATATTGTGATCCTTGGCGCTACTGAAGTAGATGTGAACTTCAACGCCAACGTGGTTACCCATTCCGACGGGTATCTTTTACACGGTATCGGCGGCTGGCAGAACACCCTCTTCGGGAAATGCGTGATCCTGCCCATCCCTCTCTTCCGCGACCGGATGCCGGTGATCCGCGATGAGGTAACAACCCTCTGCGGCCCCGGGGAACTGATCGACGTGATCGTGACCGAACGCGGCATCGCCATCAACCCCCGTCGCACTGACCTGATCGAAAAAATGAAAAACTCCTCCCTGCCGATCAAAACCATCGAAGAACTCAAAGCCGAAGCCGAAAAGATCTGCGGGGCCCCCGCCAAACCCAAATTCACCGACGAAGTCGTGGCAGTAGTGAAATGGGTGGACGGAACCGTGCTGGATTCGATTTACAAAATTGACCATTGAC
>JALNWE010000155.1 GCA_023231065.1 Bacteroidales bacterium | reverse complement strand
TTTCGAGATGTTAGAAAAAATCAACAAGCACAAATGGTGGATAATATTATCCATAGGACTTGCTATGCTTCTTTACATAGTTCTTACTTAGTTGGATTCAGGGAATCGCGACGCGATAGGTTTTCAGCATGGTCATTCCAAGTACGGTAGCCAAAACGCCAGGGCTGAACACAAGGAAAGAGATAAAGAGAATAAGGGCATTAAAGCACAAACGTAAAGCCAATTTCCGGAGAGCTTTAGCATCCTTGTCTTTGGCCAGGGAGAGAAAAACAGGAAGAGCCTCCAAAGCGAATTCTTAAAAAATCACACTCCCGCTGTCTATCATGCGTGAAACACCAGCACGCTCAGGGCCCAGTAGGCGATGGTGCCTGCCAGGTAGCCGATCAACGCCCACAAGGAAATTTTCTTCAGATACCAGATGAAATCAATTTTCTCCATCCCCATCACGGCAACGCCGGCAGCTGAACCGATGATAAGGATACTGCCGCCTGTTCCGGCACAATAGGCTAACATTTCCCAGAAATAATGATCGGGGACAAAAGCGTCCTTATACATCCCCATGGCGCCGGCAACAAGAGGGACATTGTCGACCACCGACGATAACAGCCCGATAATGACGTTGATCACATAGAGGTTGCCTACCTGTTTATCCAATGTCTTAGCCAGAAGGTCGAGATGCCCGACTGATTGTAAAGCGGCAACGGCAAGCAGGATTCCGAGGAAAAACAAAATACTGGGGGTGTCGATGCGATGTAAAACCCCGGCAACAGTGACTTTGGAACGGTATTCATCGTTCTTTCTTTTGTGGATAATCTCGGTTACGGTCCAAAGGACGCTCAATCCCAGCAGGATCCCAATATATGGAGGCAGGTGGGTGATGGTTTTAAAAACCGGGACGAACAGGAGCGATCCGATCCCAAGGAAAAAGACCAGGTTACGTTCAGCCTTTGTAGTAGATTCTTTGCCTTTTTCGGCCAGGGAAGCGGCAGGCTTTTTAACCTCGCCTTTCATGGAAAAAGAGATCAATGCAAGCGGTACAACCATAGAAATGACGCTAGGAATAACGGTTTTTACGATGATGTTCATTGTAGTAATATGCCCTCCGATCCAGAGCATGATGGTAGTCACGTCGCCGATCGGGCTGAAGGCCCCCCCGCTGTTGGCCGCGATGATCACCATTCCGGCATAGGACCAGCGTTCTTTTTTATCGCTGATGAGTTTTCGTAACAGGGCAACCATAACGATAGCGGTAGTGAGGTTATCCAATACTGCTGACAGAAAGAAAGTTATAATGCTGATCACCCAAAGCAATTTTACTTTATTGGTGGTTTTGATTTTATCGGTTATGATCCGGAACCCTTCGTGGGAGTCGACCAGTTCGACAATGGTCATGGCGCCCATCAGGAAGAAAACGATCTCGGAAATTTCCCCCAGGTGTTCCAGCAAGGCATGATGTGAGAGCCAGTCAGGAAAATTTCCTCCCGGATTTTTAATCAGATATTCCTGAAAGGCAGCATTGTTCACGAGGATACCCTCCCCACCGATCACAAACAGGGTCCATAAGGTCACCGCCAGCAGCAAGGCCGTGGCCGATTTGTTGATTTTGAGCGGGTGTTCAAGGGCAATGGCTGCATAGCCAACGATAAATACAACGATCATCAAAGTAAACATAGAACGACAGATTTGGCGATTAGTGGTTTATGAAATTCTAGTCCCTTTGTTTGATCCCTTCTATCTGGGTTTTTAATTTCTCAGTTTCCTGCCTTACCTGGATAATAAAGCTATTCTCATCAGCAGTTCCGATGGCAGTCTTCATTTCATACATATTTCTAAAAGTTGCCTGCCTGAACGGATTGTCATAGTCCTTTTTCCGGGTAATATATACCTGGTCAGAAATAAATTTTTGAATATTCATTGCTTTATCCAGGCTTGATGTCCATGTGGTCTTTGTGGGATTATCCGTTTCCGACAATTCACAAAGGGTGGCAAATGCATGCTTTTGTTTGTCAACTGTATATTTCATCCAAAGCTCATCATACCTGTCGTGGATATTTTTCCAGGTCTTTAATTTACCGGAACCGATATCAGTCCGGAGTTTTGCCACATCATTTTTTTGCATGATCTGTCCCCCCATGTTAATCCATTCATGTTGTCGGTGGCATTTCAGATCTTTACACATTGTCAAAAAAGTAGCCTTTGGATGGGAATTCATATATGCCAGCAGGTTCTTTATGGCATAAAAGTGTAAAATATCCCCATATGCATGGTATGATTTATATGGTTTTAAAATCAGTGTCTTCCGTTTGGTATTCTCCATGTTTTCGCCCCATACTTCCATCCCATTGGTTACTTCTTCTTTGCCTGATAAAAGTTTTCGTCCCAGTTTAACCAGATCATCTTCTTTTTTATCCCTGGCCGATTCGCTTTGATCCCGCAAAAAGGCTTTGGCGGTCCATATTTCCAATAACCTCCGGGCATGGAATACCTCTTCGACCGTATCGGGCGCAAACGGATCAAATTCGATGTTTTGAATTTTACGTCCCCGTTTATCGCGACTTTTAAATTTCCAGGAATTCCGCGCCAATGCATACATATTATACATCCACCAGAAGGCCGGCATTACTTCCAGACGATCCTTCGATACATTGTTGTTGACCAGCGAAAAGGGGAAAGGGATATCAAGTTCTGCAGGATAATCGGCTTTTGAAAGCAGGATAAATGATGCAAAGCGGCTTGAATGCTTCACACTGGTGCATAATCCGGGCCAAAATCCCCGTCCGGCCTGAATTTCATTGTCATTGGCCCGGCTGTTATGATTGGAGCCAATGGTTGCGCCCGCTGCCACATTGCTTTGTCCCATAATTACGGATGCAACAAGGAAAGAATTATTATGGTGCTGCTCGTGGGCCGGAAAAATTAAATTATTCCGCACTTCACAACAGGAAATGGTCGAATTATCACCTAAAAATGAATGGATTAACGTGGCCCCATATTTCAGGCTGGCGTTGTTGCCAAGGACAAATTTTACCGCCATGCAACCGTAAAATATATGGCAGCCATAACCAATAATCCCATTGATCAGTTCGGCCCCTTCCCCAATTTGCGTGGGTTCTTCTTCAGAAGAATTAATGGTCAGGTTTTTTAATTTGTTAGCGCCCTTTATATAGCAATTTGAACCAATCTGAACATCCTTTAAAATGAGGGAATTTTTTATTACACAATGATTACCGGTTGTGCCATAATAACCACGATGATTATCAAGGCTGTTTTGTGTGATCATTTTAAGATTGTCCTGCAAAGGTTTATCATCAATGTATTTTGCCCAGAGATAAGCATCGGCCGTTATCATACCATCAAACGGGAGGACCCTGCGGCATCCCGTTTCGTTCATCAGTTCGATCCAGGTCCGTTCATTTTCCGCATCCCCTTCTTTGATAATTCCATTGCCAAATTTGGCGCGATCCGTAACATGCATTTCCTGGACATTAAACAGGATTGAACGGTCGCCGATGATATAATGAGCCAGATAGTG
>JALNWE010000154.1 GCA_023231065.1 Bacteroidales bacterium | reverse complement strand
AGTCCACTCCGAAAACCACTTTTTACCGCCAAGTCGCTAAGGCGCAAAATTTTAAATAATTGGATATGATATATTTGCGTCTTTGCGTCTTTGCGGTAAAATGAAAGATTTGACTTTTCGGAGTCGGCTCACCATTCTAAGGTCGCGTTCGGCCAAATTATTATCAAACGGCACTGCCGGGTTTACAAAGAATTCCATTACCTGATGCTTCCTGTTTGAAAAAGTTTCCAACAGGCGCAAGGAGGGTGTTTTTTTCTTCTTCCCCCGTTTTTTGATATGGTTTTCTTCCAGAAGCGGTTCCATGGCAAGCCCCAATCTGACAATTTCATCATATTCGGCTAAAACCGTTCCTTTGATTTTTTTTGTTAGTTTGACGGTTTCTTTTAATTCTTTGGCCTTCAGGAGCAAGGCAATCATTTCTGAGACCCATAGTTTGCCATCCTCCACAAGGCTTTTCAAATCCCTTAACAGATGGGCATTACAAAGGCTATGGCGACAAGATTGATAATTATCGTAACTGTTAAAGCGGTCATGTATGTTTACGCCCTGGTAACCTGGTAAGATGCCTATATCGTCGATGGCTTCAACACCTCGTTTTTCATGGATGGCGTAATGCGTGCATGCTTCATTAGATGATTATGGAAGCTATTTTATTAACATTCTGTTGTTTGCATTTTTTTTGAAGTGAGAAATGTTAGCTTGTATTCATTAAAATAATAGCCCTGCAGATAAATATAACCATAATTCAGGTGTAAAATATCTCTGAATTAAGGGAAAAATATAATAAATTTGTTATTCAAACCATCAATCAAGATACTTAAAAAATGAAATCATCTTTGCTATTAGGTAAACAATGAAAGACAGCGGCCAAGCAATGCCTGATATTCAATATCCGAAAATAAGCATTGTAACACCGAATTTTAACGGGGGAAGATTTCTTGAACAAACAATTTTGTCTGTTATCGAACAAAACTACCCAAACCTTGAATATATTTTAATCGACGGGGGAAGTTCGGATAATTCCTTAGCTGTCATTGAAAAGTATTCCAAGTACTTTGCATATTGGGAAAGCAATTCTGATAATGGAGTTTACCATGCATTGCAGAAAGGGTTTAATAAAAGTTCCGGGAATATAATGGGTTGGATAAATTCTGACGATATTCTCTGCTATAACTCTTTGTTTTCCGTTGCAGAAATTTTTTCAGCAAATCCAAAAACAAATTGGATCCAAGGTTATCCAATGGTGATTGATGACGACAACAGGTTAGTTTACCAGCGGCCTCCTGTATTTTCGAAATTTTTCTTTTATTTAAAAAATTATAGGGATGGCCATTTCATACAGCAGGAATCCACTTTCTGGACCAGATCATTATGGGATCAGGCCGGAGGTGTTATTTCACAGGAATATAAATTTGCCGGGGACTTTGAATTGTGGATACGATTTTTTAACCATTCTGATATGTATTTAACCAGTGCTGTGCTGGGTGCATTCAGGACGCGAAAAGATGGACAACTTTCATCACAAAATTATAAGCAATACGTTGCAGAATGCGATGAGATTATTGAAAGGAATATGGATTGTTTGACAAAGCAGGAATTAAAATATTTGAATAAAATGAAATTCATGCGCAGGATTAATCGATATTTACCTCGGTTCATCGCATTTCCTGGAATGAGAAAAAAAATATCAGAATTGGGGGTTGAGGCGCCTCAAATCAATTTTAATTTTGACTCATATACATTTAAGTGATTGTTTAAACTCTCAATACAATATAACTCTTTATTGAAACGGACTATGTGTTTCCTATAAAAGTGAATGATACAATGGAGCGTTGGCAATTCCCTCTTTTATTAAACTTAAATCCTTTCAGAAATGAAATTTCTAAAGGGGTTTCTGTCTTTACAGCAGTTAAGAACCGTAAAGAAACTCTTATAGAATCATTAAAAACATGGGTGGCCCATGACCAGATTGATGAGATTATTATTGTGGACTGGTCATCCGATGATTCCTTGATACCCTATATTCAACAATTCCAGAATGGGAAGATACTTTTAGCAATCATCCGTAACCAGCCAAAATGGATTTTATCACATGCTTACAATCTTGCTGCACGATTAACTACGAAATCCAAAATCCTTAAAATGGATGCCGATGTAAAAATTTTACCTGGTTTTTTTCAACAACACAACCTTGAATCAGGAATCTTTTTCACAGGAAACTGGGAAAGTGCAAGGGATGAAAATGATAAGCACTTAAATGGAATCTGTTATATGTTCCGCGACGATTTTTTTTCCGTCAATGGGTACAATGAGTTTATTAAATCATACGGATGGGATGATATTGATCTTTATGACAGACTAAAAGCTAAATCATTGATTCGAAAAGATCTTACCCATAATACGCTACTGCACATACCCCATGCCAACCGGACAAATTTCCAAAGTCAAATGAGTTTTTTAAATACGGCAAATGACATGGAGAAATCCTTGTTAAATTCACTGGTCAACAAGTTTATTTCTTCTTCTTACAAAAAATGGTCTTTAGAGGAAAATCCACTTTCATTTTCTATTAAATTTCAAGATCAATTTACCATATTTTGTGACCAGGAAGGTGAAGATAATAATATTGTTCCTCCGGACATTATATCCCAGTGCGAATCGATGGCAATAATAGAAAGGTTTTACGAGTTAGGCGCCGGTTTATCCAGGGAATTACTTTCTGAACTAAACAGGGAAGAATTAATTACCCTGTTAAATTTGCATTATACACGCCAACATCTTTCGGAAAGTGGATCCTTGTTCGATATCATTTATAAAATAAACAGGAAATATCTCGTTGCCAATGATGATAAGGATATAGAAATAAACAAGTTAAAAGATGAAAATTGCCTGAAAGAAGAGTTGCTTGATACAAGGAAACAGATCATAAAACACAAAAACCTTTTAATTAATAGTCTTAACTTCAGGCTGGATGAATACAAAAATTCGCTGGTCAGAAGCCAAAATAAAATAATTGCATTAAAAAGTTCATATTCATGGAAAACAGGTCATGCAATGATGTCTGGTATCGCTTTCACACAATCACTTTTAAAAAATTTGGGAACCAACGTTCAGATATTCAGGAACAAAACATCTGAAATAAAAGAGAAGTCTTTATCGACCAGTGACAATCACGATTTCTTAACACAGAAACAGTATTTGCCTAAAGTTAATCTCGGAGATCAGGTGGGAGCATATTACGGAACCCACCGAAGTGGATGGCGCTTTGCTGTTTCAGCGTTGGCTGAACTACATAAGCCCGATGGCGTTTTCTTAGATACCTTCATTGAACGGACCTTCATCTGGCATCCGGATGGGATCCGCCCTCATCAAAAACCATGGATCGGTTTTATCCATGTTCCGCCTTTTGTACCAACATGGCATGACTATACAGTGTCAAATGATTCCATTTTTACTATACCGGAATGGATAAAGAGTTTCAAATATTGCAGGGGTTTGTATACTCTCTCACGCTATCATAAAAGATTACTTGAATCGCAATTGCATAATATCCCCATTAATAGCCTTTTTCATCCAACGGAGGAACCCATAGTAAAGTGGAAATGGGATCATTTTCAACGAAACAGTGAAAAAAAAGTGATACAAGTCGGGTCCTGGCTCAGAAAATT
>JALNWE010000153.1 GCA_023231065.1 Bacteroidales bacterium | reverse complement strand
GGTGAGAGCGGGAAGTCAGGCGATATGATCTTCGATGCCAATGCCGGGTTTTTTTATAAGGTACCTGATAAATATTACATTGGATTATCGGCAGAGAATCTCTTACAATCACAAGGAAAAACCACCCATTATCAGCTCCGGCGGACCTTTTATCTTACCGGAGGTTATCAATGGGATATTCCCAATCATCCTGCTTTTCAATTACGGCCATCGGCATTGGTCATGTATGATGGAGGGGCCTTCCAGGTAAATCTGGATGCCCTTTTGATGTATAACAATAAATTCTATGGTGGTTTGGGATACCGTCTGCAGGATGCTGTAACAATATTGGCAGGATTGAATATCAAAGGTATTCAGGTGGGAATCGCTTATGATATCTGTACATCTGCCCTCAGTAAATACAACAGTGGGAGCCTTGAAGTCCTTGTAAGTTATTGTTTCAGGATTGATACGGATAAATACAGGAAAACATACCGGAATACCAGATTCCTGTAAGCGAAAAATGATTAACTTTGCCGGTTTATTTGAAAAAAGTACGAATTAAAATAATAATTCTCAGCGCATAGCGTTATTTTCTTCCATAAATGGCCAAAACAATGAAAAAACTGCTCATTTATTCCGCGCTGCTCATTTTCCTGGGAAGTTGTGGTAATTCAGGAAGTGGTGAGCTTACGGGAGTAAAAAACCGGAAGCGATACTATACCCCCGATCCTTATGGTATGGTATATGTCCCCCTGGGAACTTATACCATGGGCGTTAGTGATGAAGATGTTCCTTATGCCCAGCTTAACAATCCTAAAACAGTGACTGTTCAGGCTTTTTACATGGACCAGACGGAAATAACAAATAATAAATACCGGCAGTTCGTTTATTGGGTCAGGGATTCCATTGCGCGCCGCTTGCTGGGTGAACTCAAACCCGATGAATATTTTGTTTCGGAAAACAAAAAAACCGGTGAAACCTATGATCCTCCGTTCCTGAACTGGGCAACCAAACTGGAATGGAATTCTGACCAGCAAGATGTCCGCGATGCCTTGGCACAAATGTATCTTCCTGAAAATGAGCGCTATTTCAGAAGAAAAGAAATTGATACGCGAAAGCTCTATTTTGAGTATTATTTTGTCGATCTGAAAGCTGCTTCGCGCAAAGATTATTCTGCTCCTGCAGATCCCAAAGAAGCAGGTTTGGCAAACCGGCCCCAGGGGCTCAAAGACCGGTCGGTTTATGTAAGGAAAGAGGTGATCAATGTTTATCCTGATACCCTATGCTGGATTCATGATTATACCTATTCATTTAATGATCCCAGCACTGAAAAATATTTCTGGCATCCGGCTTATGATAACTATCCGGTGGTAGGTGTTAACTGGCGCCAGGCCAATGCTTTTTGTATCTGGCGTACCCAGCTAAAGAACAGTTACCTCTATGGGAAAAAAGGGGAAACCTTTATCAGTGATTTCCGGTTGCCGACGGAAGGCGAATGGGAATGGGCTGCCCGTGGTGGCTATGAGGGCAACCCCTATCCCTGGGGCGGTCCCTATACCCGGAATGACAAAGGGTGTTTCCTGGCCAATTTCAAACCTTTGCGGGGAGATTATGTGGCTGACGGAGGCGCTACGACCGTCGTTTGTGCGCATTACCCGGCCAACGATTACGGACTTTATGATATGGCGGGCAATGTCGCGGAATGGACCGTGACCGCGTTTCATCCTTCTTCTTATAATTTTTCATGGGATTTAAATCCCGACTATAAATATAATGCCAAAGATTCTGATCCTCCTGCATTGAAACGCAAAGTGACCCGTGGGGGTTCCTGGAAGGATGTTGCCTATTTCCTGAGGGTTTCCACCCGTACCTATGAATATCAGGATACTGCCAAATGTTATATAGGGTTCCGGTGTGTACAAAATTATATGGGTCGCCAAAAGGATGACAATCCTTCCCGCGCCTCAAAAGTTTACAGATAATTAACGAAACTAAATAAAACGCTTAATCGACCATTAATTTTTCCTGTTATGGGTTTATTCACTTTTGTAAAGACGAAGAAGTATAAAAACTTCATGGCCAAGTTATACGGCTGGGGCGCTGCGGTTGTGATCATTGGAGCGCTGTTTAAGATCAATCATTATACTGGGGCTGACACAATGCTGATTGTCGGTCTGGGAACAGAATCGATCATATTCTTTTTCTCGGCTTTTGAACCACCCCACGTCGAACCTGACTGGAGCCTTGTTTACCCGCAACTTGCAGGAATTTATCACGAAACCGAGGTCGATATTCAAGGTACTTATACTACTAAAGATTCTGTGACACAGGAGCTGGACGGCATGCTTACAAAAGCAAAGATAGGGCCGGAGCTTATAGAAAGCCTGGGTAACGGATTACGGACCCTAAGCGAAACTACTTCCAAGCTTTCACAGGTTTCCAACGCCACCCTGGCCAGCGATCAGTATGTCAATACCCTGAAGACCGCCACGGAATCGGCTTCCCTGATGAACGATGCTTATCGTAAAACATCCCGTACCCTGGAACAAAGCGCTGCTGCTTCTGAAGAGCAGTTGAATAATATTAAAAGCACATCAAAAGGCGCCGCTTCCCTTGCCAGCATTTTCACTGAGGTTTCTACCTCTCTCCGGGAAGATCTGCAGGCTAACAAAGCTTTCTCCGACAGCCTCACCAATGCATCCAACGCCGCCAACAAGTTCGTCGAAAAATACAACGAATCGGCAAACATTCTATCCAAAACTGCTGAAACCCTCAATGCAACTGCATCCGAAGGGACTCATTATAACAAAGAACTACAACGGGTATCTTCCAATCTTTCGGCCCTTAACGCCTTGTATGAATTGCACGTTCAAAGTTCCAATCAGCAGGTTGAGAATACCAAGAAATTCAACGCCACACTGAATAACTTTACGGCCAATTTGAGTGAATCGATGGGAAATGCCGACCAGTTTAAAACCGAAATCGATAGCCTTACGCGAAATATTGCCGCCCTTAACAAGGTTTACGGGAATATGCTTTCCGCTATGAACCTTGGAGGTAAATAGACTGCTTTGGCAATAACACCTGAAATTTGAATATTTTATCTGACAAACACTAATATAGATGGCTGGATATAAAGAGACACCGAGGCAAAAGATGATCGCTATGATGTATCTTGTACTTACGGCTTTGCTCGCGTTGAACGTCTCGAAAGAAATCCTGGATGCGTTTCTTGTGGTCAATGAAAGTATGGAGACCACCAACGACAACTTTGCAAAAAAGCTCGATAATACATACGCACAGTTTAAAATCCAGAACCAACTCAATCCGAATAAAGTTGGCCCTTATTGGGAAAAAGCGCAGAAAGCACACTATCTTAGCGATAGAATGGTAAAATACATTGATAGCATAAAGTACGTAGCAATCATGCGTACCGAAAAATTAAAAACCATTAAAGAAGCTGAAAAACTGAATTTACGGAATGCCGAACGGAAAGACAATTATGATATACCAACCCGCTTTTTAATTGGCAGTTCGCCCGATGGCTCTGCTGGGGAATCAAGGGTCCTGAAAAATAAGATGAATATTTATAAAAAGCAGATGCTTGAATTGGTAGATCCCAAATTCAGAAATTCAATCAAGATCGGAATGGACACGGAGGGCCCTTTTTACGACAGGGATGGGGCCCGTCAAAGTTGGGAAATGCACAATTTTTACC
>JALNWE010000152.1 GCA_023231065.1 Bacteroidales bacterium | reverse complement strand
GTATTTTTACATTTCTGTTTATAATAGACAAGTATCCAGGCAAAAAAGTTTCACTTCTACTGATTTTTTTCCTGGTCCCGAAAGGCCGCCTTTCCCATAAATTAATCCCAGGCCTTTTTCAGGTTGTAAAATTTCCAAAGGCATCAAATCGCGATACAGGATCGATACAGGACCGATACAGGATGGATACAGGATACATCGTCCTTAATGGTTTTAATCTTGGAGGTCAGTTGACCATATCGGTCTTGCAACGATAGGATAAAAAATTTGGGCTATATCATGTTCGTGAATCTACAAATTAAAGGGCAAGTCGTATTTTTGGAGAGAATGAATTATTCAGCATTTTTAGACGGTGTGCGTCCGTTCCAAGTTGATCCTTTGTTATCTTTGCCTACATTCAGAAATTTACATTCAACTCATTTATGATCCAAAATAAGAAGGTCGTCGTCGTCGTACCGGCATACAATGCTGAAAAGACCCTGGAACAGACAATGTCTGAAATACCCATGCAGATCGTCGATGATATTGTGCTTGTTGACGATGCAAGTACCGATAATACTTTTGAATTAGCCGGCGCCTTGCCGATTACCACTGTAGTCCGTCATGATGAAAACATGGGATATGGAGGAAACCAAAAAACGTGTTATGATACGGCATTGGGATTAAACGCCGATATCGTTATCATGCTTCATCCTGATTATCAATACACTCCGAAATTAATTCCGGCTATGGCCGAATTGATCGCCAGCGGGCTTTATCAAGTTGTCATTGGTTCCCGCATCTTAGGGAAAGGGGCGCTGAAAGGGGGAATGCCTCTCTACAAGTATATTTTTAACCGGATGCTTACCCTTTTCCAGAATTTCCTGATGGATGAAAAGCTCTCAGAATATCATTCCGGTTACCGGGCATTTTCCAGGACCGTACTTGAATCTATAAATTATAGGGCAAATTCCGATGATTTTGTATTTGACAACCAAATGCTTTCGCAGATTTTTTATGCGGGATATGAAATTGCGGAAATTACCTGCCCCACAAAATATTTTCCCGAATCCTCCTCGATCAATTTCAGAAGAAGTTTACGGTATGGATTGGGAGTGCTTCAAACATCCTGTCGTTACTTTTTACAAAAACATAAACTGGCACGCTTTAGGATTTACCAGAAAGACAAATAAGGATCATTTTACCTGCAAGCCGGGATTTTATTCTAATACGACTGATTTACATCGTAATAAATCACCAGATCATCCATTCTGACCTTCTTTTTTCCGGGATTCCAGACATAGATTTTCAACAGGTCATTTTTATCGGTGCTCCTGACAACACCCGAAACAGTTAATGTGTTCCAAAAATTCGGTTTCAAAGGACCAGCCTTATCGCTATATGACATATAATAGTCGAAAATTTTACTCCCCTGTTCACGGGATATTACCAAGTTCAATGCTTTAGGATCTATCCCCTCCAGGGGAAATACTCTTACAGTGGCAGATAAATAAACATTTTCCTCTGAGGTCATCTCGGTAAACTTACCATAAAAACCAGGACTGTATTCATCCGTCAGGACATAATACTCATTCCCGGAGCTATCCTGCTCATAATGGCTTCCGGGGTGGACCATGGATGGATCATTAAACAGATCAACATACCCTATTTTTCGGACACCATGGTACAAATCGTTGATGGTAATGATCCGGAAAGAAGAATTGTCAAGATTGTAATATTGTTTGTCCATCTTGTTCACTTCCAGGTTTTGTGCCCAGGAAGTACAGAGAAACCGGAGGGAGTCTTTCAGGTCTATTTCGGGATTGAGCGTTACATTGCTCTCAAGAATAAAAATCGATCTGGATGAATCGGGACTTTTTAATGAACTTAGTAAAAGTGTCTCCGGCCCCAAAGACCAGGGAACCTCTAACCGGCTCCTGTCAATTAATTTTTCACTGATAATGAATTTCTTTTCCGGAAATCGTTTCGTCTGGTTAATCAAACTGCTGATATATGCCAACCGGTCTTTGTAGAAGGAGGAAGCGCTTACGACATTTGCCACGGAAATGGTAAACAGTAGGATTAAAAAAAACTGTTTGGCAAGATTTAACCGGTTTGACGAAAAAACCACATCTTTCAGAAAAGGCACTAATAGAAATATATTCAGGGGCATAAAATTCTTTTCTTCGATAAATTGCAGGAACCAGACATCAAAGGTGGCGAATATAATGAGCAAAAATGTCAGGATCGCCAAAACATAATAGGCAAGTTTCAGATATTGCTTTTTAATCGCGTAATATACAACCGTCGCAATAAAAATCAGGGAGGAAAACAAGTATAAAGAATAAACTTTTTTTGTCAGAAAAATAAAACTCTCTGAGGATTTCCAATACCCGATTTTTTCGAAAAAAGCCAGAAATCCCTGAAAAATATAACCCTCATATCCATTCGTTTGTGCTGTTAATACTTTTATTATGGCAATGGTAACGATCAAAACACCAAGGAAATACATGATCGGTTTCTTCCATAATTTTTGATCAATCATCACATATCCCAGGATGAACAATACTGTGAATAAAGAAACCGGATGGGTAAAGAAACAAAGCAGAAGAATGGCGGAGGCAACAAGTATTTTTTTAAAATTACTGATTATACCCGGTTTAAACCCTAGTGAATAAAACAAAAAACCAACAAACAGAAGGCTGTAAACCAGCGTTTGATGCGTTTCGGTGGAGATCCAGAAAAAGCTGTATTTTATACCCAGCATAAGGACTAACGGGACTGCGAGGGTTAAGGTGTCGTTTTTAAACCAGTACGCGATAATCAAAAAGATCAGGTAATAAAGCAGGATAAAAGATAAGGAATAAAGGCATAAGACAATTTTTAAAGGCAGGTGCAGGCTGATGGCAAGTAAAGGTAACGCCTGGGGCAATACAGCAGCGTATCGCCCAGCTTCGCTCACAAAGTTTTTGTAATAAGTGATATTAAATGCGGCATACGCAGGATCAACAAAAATAGTGCGTTCCAAATAAAATATAACGGCCAGGCATCCCAGGATCAGAAACGCAATATGTCCTAATATTTTATTATTTAAAAGAAAGTCTTTTGAGGATATATGCATTGGTACAAAATTAAAACCTGAAATAAATAAAGGGGCTGAACCCCGATGATGTGATGGTGGCTTCGCTGAGAATAAAGAGGACAATGGCGATGATGGATAAAGTGATCATCAGGGCATTGCCCGGATTAAAATAGAATTTCTCAACCCAACTTTCCACTTTTTTGAAACTCCCCCAGAAAGAGAAAACAATGGCTAATACAAGCATGGACCAGAACTTAGGGTTCAGCCAAACCATATTTTCCGCTCCGTGAAACGCGAACATCCTTCGGATGAAAAACCAGGCCGCATGAAGATTTTCGGAGCGGAAGATAACCCATCCGAGGGTGATCAGTACGAATGTGATAATGATGCTCCATATTTTTCCTGTTTTTTTAAGGAATTTCAACAGGAAAAGCCGATCAACGATCAGGAAGAACCCCATGTACGCGCCCCATATAATGAAGGTCCAGGCGGCGCCATGCCAGAAACCGCATAAAAGAAAGGTGACCGAAGTGGCGATCAGGTATATGACTTTATCGGCGCGGAGCCCCAGGTAGCGTTCCTTTGGTAATTTGCGGGAGGTGGCATAAGCCAGCGGTAAAAAGATATAATCGCGGAACC
>JALNWE010000151.1 GCA_023231065.1 Bacteroidales bacterium | reverse complement strand
GGGTTTCAGATCATAAGAAAAGTCAGATAATCTGTTTAAAGGAGTACTGTTTAGTATAAACTCATTCTGAGCGTTTTTTCCCAAAACGGTCATAGAACTAAATTTTCCTTCATTATTCCTGGTCAGAATAGATTTTTTGTCAGGGTGGTCAACAGTCTTTACAGTTTGAGCAGGTAAAAAAAATGATAGACAGAGCAGTACGGTAATCAGGAGCAGATTTTTCATTTCAGGTTTGTTTTATTGGTTAATAATCTGATGAAAGCAATGCTGCGAATCTAATATATAAATTTTTATCCGACTTGTTTTCTATCTTTCACAAAGCGTTCACATCATAAAAAAAATACCCCAACAATTCTTTCACATTGTCAAAATCTCTTCCCTTTACAATGTTTTCTGAAGCAAAATCAACCGGTCCTGAAACATGAACAGAAAAAAGTCTCAGCAATAAGTTTCAAAAGATCATTTTTAAAAGGAGCATAAAATTGTCATGGTACGACAGAGAAAGCAGGCAATGTACTTTAAAGATGTTCCAGGAACCCATTTAAAGAAACCAAAGGGTCAGTAATACCTAGTTTTTTTCGTAACCTGTATCTGGCTATCTCAACACTCCTTGGCGTGGAACTGGTAATCCGTGCAATTTCTTTACTTCTCATTTTCAACTTTATATATGCACACAGTCGTTTGTCGTTTGTCGTTAAGTTGGGGTTAATAACATCCAGGTTCTTATAAAATGATTCATAGATCTGATTAAACGGCTTCTCTATACTTTCCCAGTCTGGCTCTTCAATCGATTGCTGAAGTTCTTTGACAAAATTCCCTATGATATCTTTGTTTGGCTTTGTAAACTGATCAGATATTTGCGACAGTTTTTCAGTCACAGAACTGAGCAAGTCATTTTTCTTCGATAACAATATGGCATTTGAAACAACTTCTTTATTGCTTAATTCCAACTTATTAACCATGTTTTGATGCTCCAGTTTAAGGCGCTCCTGCTCCAGCTCCAGATTTTTTTGTCGAAGAACACCTTTTTCCGCCCTGGTTTTGAAATGGACTAACAAGGTTAAAATGTAACAAACACAAACCAGCGAAATGATCAGTATAAAAACGATCAGTATTGACTTCCGGTGACTTTTTGCCGCTATATCCAACGCTTCTTTTTCCAGGTCGTACCGCAATTGAATTTCTGCTATTTTTCTCGCATTCTCCTTGCTTTCCTGAATTTCAGAATATTTTATATATTCCGAAAGATAGCGTAAGGACTGTTTCAGGTCATGCTGCTTCTCATAAAAGGCCGAAAGAAGTTTTGCGCTGTTGGCAGCCAAATCGGGCCAACTCGAAATCACTGAAGCACTGAAGATATTTACCAGGTCCTCTTTTACGATCGACGATTTTTTTTGGTCAATCAATAAAGCGCATTGATCTAATAAAACTTTAGTCCTTAAAAAAACATTCCCGGTTTCTTCACATAGGTTATAGGCTTTTTCATAATAGGATATTGCTTTGTTTGTATCTCCAATACTGGCACATGTAGAGGCTATATTGTACAATACCGAAGCTTTTAGCTGTTTGTTTTGAGAATGGGCAGCCAATATCTTCTGATACATTTCAAGCGCTTTTTTATCCTTCTTTTGCTCCGAGTAAATGGTTGCAATATTGTTCATCAACCAAAATTCTTCGTCTGTATTTTTTAATAAGGATACTTGCTTTAAAGCTTTTTGGTAACATTCAAGCGCTTTGTCAAAATTCTTAGTCTTGGAATTGACAATGCCCATCCTGTTCAGGCATAAATTTTTCTTTTCATAATTTTTTGTGACCTCCGATAAATCCAATGCGAGGAAGTAATATTTGATGGCCATTTCATACATTGAGATGTTAGTTAATATGTCGCCATGTATCATATACGCACTGGTAAGCAATTCGTTATTCCCAATTTTGTCTGCCAACAATTCTGACCTTTTGATCAGGCCCAACGCCGTCCGGTTATCTCCGGTAAATAAATAATAACTACATTGCCTCAGGATGGCTTTGATCTGGCCTGGAACATGACCGATAGCGACAGCTTTTTGGTAAGCTTCATTAGCGTATCTTTTCGCCGAGTCAAAGTTGATATTCATCCATTGATAGGAAAGCTGGTTCAGGAGATCTATTCTTTTTTGCTGGTTTAAGGCGGGATACAACAACTGTTTCAGGCTGTCAATTTCGTGGGTTTGGCATTGTAGATCAGCAAGTCCAAACATCCCGGCTAAAAAGAAAATTAAACAAAGTCGCTTCATGTAAGCAAAAATACAACGAGATTGTGGAACAAGAATACCCGTCAAAGTTCACCGCTTTCAAATTTTTCGATCATCTCACCTGCAATGCTTATGTTTAGGGGATGCTTCGGAAGGCTTCCCCTAATAAACCATGAAGCCTCCGCTATTTCTTTGTTATCAATGGAAACAGGTTGCCTGTCGTCGGCTTCAGCAATAAAACCGATCATCAACGAGCCCGACAGAGGCCAGGGCTGGCTTTTATAATAACGGATATTCCATATATCCAAACCCACCTCTTCTTTAACTTCACGAACCAGGGCCCCTTCAAGCGATTCGCCTACATCGGCATACCCGGCGATCAACGAGTACCAGCCCCCTTGGAACATTGTATTGCGGGCAAGAAGTATTTTATCACGGCAAACGATTGCCACGATCACCGCCGGCGAAATTTTAGGATAAACTACGATGTTGCAATCCCTGCACATTAGTGCCCTCTCATCGGGTTTATGTTGCATTTTTCCACCGCACTTCCCGCAAAACCTGTTTTGCGAATACCAGGTCATCAGGTGGAACCCGGCTATACTTACCCATGCTATTTCCTGCTGCAAGGCCGTCCTGAAAAAACTAATATCCTTGTAGATAAAGCGAGGGCCATCCGCATTCAGGCCATCCTCTATCAGAAAACATGGAACATCATTAAGGGTAAATAAAAATATCTGTTCCATCTGATCCGCTATCTCCGGAAAGTCTTCTTTTCTTGGTATCTCGAATTCATCGCCACTGGGTTTCAATAACATTGAATTCCCACCGTAATGAAAAACAAAATCCCGTTCGCCAATCTTCTTGTTTGCGCGATATTGATTGTCGAACCTGTGGGGAAATATTTCCTGAATCATGTTGATAACCAAATTGCAAAATCCATAAACCGACTGTGCTTCGCTCTCCTAATGATTAAATGTCTCCACCCGCATTTTGGCTTACCGATTTCAATATCGGAATAAATTGGTGGACTGATCTATTCAATGAGCAACGCCGCCAATGCGAAAACCATTTTTATCCGTTTCATTGACAATATCAAATTTAAAAATCAAGCCCCTGTCGCCGTGTACGCGACCGCGTTCATCTTATCAAACGTCGCGCTTCAGCGAAGTTATATTGGCAGTTCCAATAGAGGTCAAAATTAATACTTAATTTTTACTGCAAAGACGGAAAGACTCAAATATATCATATCCGATTATTTAAAATTTTGCGCTTTGGCGACCTGGCGGTGAAGCGGTGCCCTGATGTGTAATTATCTTATAATGATTTTTTTGGTGGTACCATTGATGAAAATGCAATACAGTCCCTTTGGCCAGGATGAAACATCAATCCTGGTTTGTTGATCGGCTATTCCATGTTTCACTTCGGTACCGGTCGGGTTGTATATATGATATGGATAACGACCCGAGTTTCCCATTTTAATGTCCAACCATTCGTATGCAGGATTGGGATATACGGTGAACGCCGGCT
>JALNWE010000150.1 GCA_023231065.1 Bacteroidales bacterium | reverse complement strand
TCTGGGCTTTTTGGTAAATGCCCAGGATAAGGGAAAACTGTATCAGCGGTTTACCACTGATTACGAAAATGGAAAAATGTTGGAGTATGGCGCCCAGCAGGCGCCTGTAGCGGGGCCAATTGCCCAGGAGTTTGAAGGTAAAGGTGCCGTGATTAACTGGCAAACAAGCGACGCTGCTGCTATTGCGCAGTATATGAAAGTTTCGGGGACGAGCATGAAATCAGTCTGTGCATGGGGGCTCAACGATCAGCGCATTTCTGTCTATAACAATACCAGCAATGTGCCCCTGTGGGAAAAACAGTGCCAGATCAGCAGCTGGGATGAGGTGATCGATATGACAGAAGACGGCACTTTGTTAGCCTGTGGCTACGATAGCGCTTTTCAGATTTACGACATCGCTACCGGCGCTGTTGTATGGGAAAAAACCACTACAAATTGTGTTAAAGGAATTCAGATCTCGGATGACGGACAAAAAGTTTTTGTAGCGACATTCAATATTGGGACCCAGACCGATTCTTACCTGGCTTGTTACCAGGTGGGTCAATCAACCCCACTCTGGACAAAAACGTTTACCGGAAATTATACAGCGTTGAGCGCCAGTGGGGACGGGAGCAGGGTTGTCTTCTGTATGTATGGCGGAGCAACCAGCAGACTATATGTTTTTGCCGGTAGTGATGGTACACAAATATTTGATGCTCCTTTCCAGAATCAAAATGCTCCTGGCATTTCGTATGACGGGAAATATATCGTCAATGGAGATTACAGTGGATACATTTATCTCTATGAATATGATGAAGGAACCGCTACTTATTTCGTGAAATGGCATTACAGGGTCAATGGATCCAGCGCCTGGGTATGGGGAATGAACATTTCGGCTGATGGAAGCACTGTTGCTGTTGGGACCCTGGTCTTTCTGTCCAATGATTATGATGGGGAACTGTATGTGTTCAACACCTATTCTCCAGTTCCTATTTGGGTTGCCGCCGGTTTTAAAGATGCTGTGGTATCAACTGATCTCAGCGCGGATGGGTCTATCATTGCCGCTGGCAGCTGGGGCGCGTTGGATAACAGCCGTCCTGACTTAATGTTTTACCGGAAACAATCCGCTACGCCTTATTTTAGTGTAAGTTCCCCTGGTTCCATCTATAGTGTCGATCTTTCGGCTGATGGAAAACTCTGTATGGCCGGAGGAAAACTGGTACATGCAAGGGCTTTTGGAATGGGTGGCAAACTGTATAGCATAACTTCTAATCCCGGAGGCGGTACCTTGGCCGGTCATGCTTATAAACCCGGCAGTGTTGATCAAGCCGGCGCTAAGATAGAAGTACTTGGAATTAATAATTATTTCACTTATACCGATGATGAGTCGGCCTATACCCTTCCTTATATCCCGGCCGGCTCCTATACTATAAAGTATTCAGCCGTTGGTTTTGTCCCCCAGGAAATTGCCAATGTGGCCATCGCGGAAGGTCAGACTACCATTCAAGATGTAACCCTTGTTTCGACAGGCGAACCTCCCGTAAACCTGGTTGCAACCCAGGGGGCATCTTATACCGTTGGCCTCACCTGGGGAGCTCCCCAGACGGGAACGGTTATCGGTTATAACATTTACCGGAAGAATTTTGCTCCTGACTTTTTTCCTGAAACACCACTTGCGACAGTACCTCCGACTGAATTGTCATACACTGACAATACAGCGCTGCCCACCGTACACTATTACTATGCTGTTTCTGCCGTACTGGCAGGCGATTTGCTGTCGCCATACTCCAATACTTCCGAGGGATGGGTCGCTACCGGTTTTATGGCTTCAGAATTGAGCTCCTATGTCGGGTCGGCTCCCGTGATTGATGGCGTGATATCACCGGGTGAATGGACAGACGCTTTCAAAGCGGATATTTCCGACATTATCGGGACCAGGGATAACACACCAAACCCGATCGGGAGTGTTATAGCCTATCTGAAGGTCAATGCAGCAAAAACTTCTTTATATTGTGCCGTAGAGAACTTTAATGATGTGGTGCTGGAAGATCACGATGAGGTTGCTCTCTATGTTGATGACAACAATGATGGCGTGTTCCCGCCTTCCGGAGATGATTCGGAAGGAAATTACTGGGCTGTTCATTATGCTTCAGGCGATCTGATTAAATACCGGCCATTATACAATACCGGAGGCGTTGGGACTACCATTGAAATTCCCAATGCCCAGATCAGTGTTTCTGCTGGAACCGGTCATGTGGTATATGAATTTGTTATTCCCCTGGGCCCAGGCCAAACCTATAACATCAACTTCAATGAAGAGAACCAGAGCGGAATTTCTGCTTTTGTCCTGGATGATCCTAGTAATTATGATGGTTACTGGCCAATCACCAACCTGAATCTTTTTAACCCGGAAGGATATGGGGTAATCAATTTTGGAGACGAGGATCTTGTACCTCCTCCACCGGATAATTTACAACTTACCAATGTCCCCCCATCCCTGAATATCAAATTATCATGGCTGCAACCGGATATCAACGATTTTAACCATTTCAATATCTATTGGTCTCATAACGGCGGCGCTTATGATTTGCTGTCCACTACCATCGGCGTGGAATTTTTCTACACCATGCCCAATAATGATAACTACAGTTTTTATGTCACGACAGTTGATAATGGCGAAAACGAATCTGTACCTTCACAGGTTGTGACTTTTGGCGGAGGTGGGACCTATTCCTTGAGTGGGGTTATAACCTATGCCAATACTGTTCAAACTCCCTTATCCGGAGTTACGGTAGTTCTGAAAAATGGCTCCGGTACTGTCGTTGGAACAACCACTACAAATGCTACAGGCAGTTATACTTTCAACAGCCTGGAAAACGGCAACTATACTGTCGAACCTTCCACAACAAAACCCTGGGGCGGCGTTACTGCTCTCGATATGTTGCTCTTTAAAAAACACATTGCCAATATTCAGTTCCTGAGCGGGATTTATCTGGCTTCGGGTGATGTAAATAATTCCGGCTCTTTAACAGCTGCCGATGTTTTGCTCGTTCAGAAACGGATTGCCCTGGTGATCAATTCCTTTGTAGTTGGCGACTGGTTGTTCAACAATACACCGATCGTGATCAGTGGCGGCAATGTTACCCAGAGCTTCAACGGCCTGTGCTATGGCGATGCCAATGGCTCCTATGTCCCTGCTGCAAAGGGTTTGCTTAAGACCGAACCATCAACACCATCAGGACAATTGGCCATTGGAACCGGAGAAAGTCAAAAGGGGAATATGACCATCCCGGTCTATGCATCCGACCTCATGAATGTTGGTTCTTTCCAGTATACCCTGGTCTATGATCCGTCGAAACTCACCTTTACCAATGCTGATAACTGGTATAATGGCATTGAAAATGTGGTGGTTGGAAATCCACAACCCGGAAAACTTACCTTTGTCTGGGCTGCCGATCTTAACGGGATCACACTGAGCAATGAAAAACTGGTTGATCTGCATTTTATCGTCCATTCACAGGAAGCTTCTTCCATACTTTGGGGCGATCTGCCGACAACCCGTGAATTTGCTGATTATGATGGAAAAATCCTGTCCCCGGTTTATAAAAACGGAGGCGCTGACGCACAAACAGGAATTACAGTCAATAATCCTGATCTGCTGATTTATCCTAATCCTGCAAAAGAATCCGTAACGTTACGGTCGAACGATGCTATCCATTCAGTGAAACTCTTCAACAACCTCGGCGTAATGGTCTTTGACAAGATGATCAATACCCGTGAATATAAACTGAATACTTCTTTATTCAATCCGGGCATTTACCT
>JALNWE010000149.1 GCA_023231065.1 Bacteroidales bacterium | reverse complement strand
TTATCAACCACCAGTTTAGCTCCCCTGATCAGGGGATCCAATGCTTCGGCATTTTGTTTTAGTTGCATATTTCCCAGTCCGGCAAAAAGATAAGGAATGGGTTGGTCAGGGAAAAGTTCAATGACCCGGAGACTATGTGAAACAAGCTGAGGATAAAGGGCAAGCTGAAGATCAAGCCGTAACGTTTGTTCCCAAACGGCATAACGGCTGCTATCGAGATCCAATGCTTTTAAGAAAGTCTCCCTGGCTTCGGCATATTTCTGGTCCTGGGTCAGCAAATCGCCATAAATTGAATAGACCCTGGGATCCTTTGGATGGGTGTTGATCAGGATCCCTGCCAGGGTAAAGGCTTCTCCCTTGAGATCATTGTATATTTGGTTGACCGTGTAAAAAGTCAGCATGATATTGATCTTTGCATCCACATCGAGGTTGGGGTTTGCAAAACCGAGTTTCAACTCTTCGAAAGCTTTTTCTTTATTGCCTGTTTTCCTGTAATAGTCTGCCATCGACATGTGGATATAGGCGTTGTCGGGATCGATGGCGGCTATTTTCTTATACACATCCATCGCTTTTTCGGGCATCGCGTTCCCCATGTAGAATTCAGCCAGGATGGAATAATACCGGCTTTCGTCAGGGAATGCAGCGATCAATTTCTGAATTTCTTTCTCCGCTCCTTTCAGGTCGTTCTGATGGAGGTATATTTTTTCTTTCTGGATAGAAATATCCTCAGAAACACCGGCGCTCCCTTCAATTTTATCGTAAATCCGGATTGCATCGTCATATTTTTCGACCTGGAGATAAAGGGCGGCAAGCTGATAAAAATAATCCAGGTTGTCAGGATTATCTGCTACAATCTTTTCATAAATGGTTACGGCCCCGTTGATATTCCCAACTATCTGGTAAATTTCAGCCAGGAAAAGGGAATACCAGATATTCCCGGGATCGAGTGCAACTGCTTTTTGGGTCAGTGTAATAGCATCAGAATAATTTTTTTGCGTAGCCTCAATCCGGCCCAGTTCAAAAAAGCCGACCGGATCTTTTGGATAGCGGCCGACATACCGGCTGAATATTTCCTTGGCTTCATTGATATTTCCAATCAGCGCTTCTTTCTTGGCGCTGATCAGCATACCATTGTTCCCGATATTCTTTTGCAACTGCGGTTCTGTTCCCTGGTCTGTTTTTTGGATGGCCGGTTTTTTATTTTCCCCATTGGTTTGAGCAAGGGCAGGGAACTTAAAACAGCAAATAAAGAACAGCAATAATAAGAGGGATGGTATTCGAAATTTCGGATGCTTCATTTTCCTGGATAATTCATTTCTTTGATAAAATAGCTGTTTTAACGGGCCCCTGTATGTCCGAACCCGCCGGCTCCCCTTCCCGTAGCATTGAGCCCTTCCACTTCGGCCCATTCGGCTTGTTCATGGGCGGCAATGATCATCTGGGCGATCCGCTCCCCGTCTTTGACTACATATTCCTCATTGGACACATTGACAAGGATTACCTTTATTTCGCCCCGGTAGTCGGCATCGATGGTCCCGGGTGTATTTAACACTGAAATCCCGTATTTTATTGCCATCCCGCTCCGGGGCCTGATTTGGGCCTCATAGCCGTTCGGGAGTTCGATGAAAAATCCGGTGGGGACCAAGGCCCGCTCAAGGGGATGTAAAACAATATCGGCATCGAGGTTTGCCCTCAGGTCCATACCGGCAGAAAACGCGGTTTCATAAGCAGGTAAAGGATGTTTGGAATGGTTGACAATCCTGATCTTCATAGGTTAAAGAAAATGCAAATGTAATAAAATAACAGATTCACGAGGCTTTTGAAAGACGCTGTTTTTCAATGTAATAAGCAGTTGCACAGTAGAGGGTCAGCAATCCGGCGTTGAATGCGGTCCTGGGTAACAAGTGGGTCAGATGGACCATGGTACTGATCCAGTAAATGAGAAAGGTAAAAATAAGATATCCGAAAAACTTCTTCAGATTATATGGAATAGGATAATATTTCTGTCCCAGGATATAAGCCAATATCATCATGGTCCCATAACAGATAAAGGTGGCCCACGCCGACCCGATATATCCGTGAAACAGGTGATCCGGCCCCAGGGGAATCCACCAGAAATTCAGCGCGAGGGTAATGATCGCGCCAATGAAAGAAAGCCAGGCCCCCCATATCGTTTTACCCGTCAGCTTATACCATATCGAGAGATTATAGTAAACACCCAGAAAAATATTAGCCATCATCAGGACCGGGATCACCCCCTTCCCTTCTCTGAATTTTGGCCCGATAAGGCGGATAAAAATGTCATCAAGAAAAAGCATGGTGACCAGGAACACCAGGCCGATAATGATGATAAAATAGTTCATGATACGGGCATAGACCTGTTTTGAATCCTTTTCGCGGGCATAGGAGAAAAAGAAAGGTTCAGCGGCAAATTTGTAAGCCTGGACAAATATGGTGATCAGGATAGAAATTTTGTAACAGGCGCTGTAAACCCCTACCTGTACTTCAGTCATTTCACGGGTCATGGGAAGTAAATACCGGAGTAAAAGGCGGTCGAACGTTTCATTGATCATTCCCGCGAGACCGGCAAACAATAAAGGTAAGGCATACAGGAGCATTTTCCGCCAGAGTTCCGGATGTAGTTTCCATCGCATCTTCAGCATCATCGGTGAAAGCTGGAGGAAGGTAAAAAGGCTGGCTACCAGGTTGGCTATGAAAACATATTCGATCCCCCAGTCGGACCGGTAAATGAAGTGTAGGGCGCGGTTCCATGAGGAGGCATGAAAGTTCCGGTCGAGATAAGGACAAAGAATAATAAAAAAGAGGGTAAGCCCGATATTCAGAAAAATATTGGTGAATTTGATCAGGGCAAAACGGACTGGCTTTCTTTCGGATCTCAGCCGGGCAAAAGGGATTGCCGACATGGCATCCAACCCTAATATCCAGGCAAACCATATCACATATTCCCCGCAACCGGGATAATCCATGGCCGAGGCAAGTGGCGCAGAAAAAGCGCTGGCAAGAAAAATAAATCCCGCGGACGATAAAAGAAGGGAGAGCATCCCTGTACTGAAAACGCGCTCTTTGTCCTTTTCATGTTCGGAAAAACGGAAAAAGGCGGTTTCCATACCATACGTCAATACCACCATCAAAAAAGAGGCATAGGAATAGAAAACGCTGATGGTACCATATTCAGCGCGGGTAAAAACCCTGGTTAGCAGGATTACGAGAAGGTATTGAAGAAACCTTCCCAGGATAGTCGGGAGCCCGTAAACAGCAGTTTGACCGGCTAATTGTCTGATGGGATTGATCACCTGAAATTCATTTTTGCCACCGGGATAAATTTAATGATAATTTTGCCAGGAATTTTAAACGATGGCGAGATCGAAATATTACGTAGTGTGGAGAGGGAAGCTTCCCGGTATTTATGAAGGCTGGGGTTCCTGCAAGAACCAGGTGGATGGTTTTGCAGGAGCTTTATACAAAGGATTTCCGACCCTGGAGTTAGCCCGGGGCGCCATGAACGATGATCCGCGAAAGTACCTGGAAAAAAAATTGAACACACCCATCCGGATCGTTTGCTTCGATCCCCTTATCGGGGAACCCATCTCCGACAGTATTTGTGTGGATGCTGCCTGTTCGGGAAATCCAGGGATCCTGGAATACAGAGGCGTGGATACGGCGTCGGGGGCGGAATTGTTCCGTATAGGCCCTTTTCCTGAAGGAACGGTCAACCTGGGGGAGTTCCTGGGCGTTGTCCATGCCCTGGCTTATCTGAAACAACGTAATTCCAGCTGGCCGGTCTATTCCGATTCCCGGACAGCCATTGCCTGGGTCCGT
>JALNWE010000148.1 GCA_023231065.1 Bacteroidales bacterium | reverse complement strand
TCCATGCTCGTCCATGCTTTTTAATAACTTTATACCCCTTTTTCACGGGCTTTGCATGGCGCAATGAAAATCTATGTTAAATGAATTTAAAAATGTTACCCGCTCATTTTCAGATGCCTTTATCCTTTTTATCCTCAATTTGCAGCAATATTTCGGGGTTCGTTGACCCCTATTTTTGGACAAGCCGAAAAATGGAAGAGGTTTGTATTTGACCCATTTGAAAAAAATCATAAACAGATGAACAAAGAACTGATTGAAAAAGCCTATTCCATCGCAAAGGAACAGTATGCGAACCTGGGAATTGACACGGAAAAAGCCATTGAACAGCTTAAAAAGGTAAAGATCAGCCTGCATTGCTGGCAGGCAGATGACGTTGGCGGATTTGAAACGCCGGATGCGGCCCTGGGTGGCGGAGGGATACAGGTTACCGGAAACTATCCCGGAAAAGCTAAAACCATAGCTCAACTGCGCCAGGATATTGAAAAAGTATTAAGCCTGGTCCCCGGTCGTCAGCGCATTAACCTTCATGCCATTTACGGCGACTTTCAAAATGAACGGGTCGAACGCGACCAGATCGAAATCAACCATTTTCAAAGCTGGATCAATTGGGCAAAGAAAAACAACCTGGGAATTGACTTTAATCCGACCTGTTTTTCACATCCTTATGCTGATGACGGATTTACCCTTTCAAGCAAAAACGAAACACACCGCAGATTTTGGATTGAACATGTTAAACGGTGCAGGAAAATTGCTGCCGAAATAGGGAAACAATTGAATAATTCGGTGGTCCATAACATCTGGATCCCCGATGGCTCAAAAGATACCCCGGTCGACCGGTTTACCCACCGGACAATTTTAAGACAATCGCTCGATGAAATTTTTGCGGTTGAATATCCAAAGGAATTTCTGAAAGATTCCGTCGAATGTAAACTCTTTGGTATCGGTTCCGAATCGATGGTTGTAGGTTCTCATGAATTTTATATGGGGTACGCGATCAAAAACAACAAATTATTATGCCTTGATAACGGGCATTTTCACCCGACCGAACAGGTAGGCGATAAAATTTCGTCCATCCTTCAATACCTTGATGAGATCCTTTTACATGTTTCGCGCGGGGTACGCTGGGACAGCGACCATGTGGTCACTTTCAATGACGAGATCCTGCTTATTGCCCAGGAAATTGTCCGCGCCGGCGCTGTTAACCGCGTCCATATCGCGCTCGATTATTTCGACGGGAGCATCAACCGCATAGGCGCTTATGTTACCGGCGTAAGGGCAGCGCAATTAGCATTTTTATATGCATTTCTTGAACCCACGGATACCTTAAAAAAGATGGAAGAAGAAAACAGGAACTTTGAGCGCCTTGCCCTCCTGGAACTCCTTAAAACCAAACCTTTCGGTGCCGTTTACGACTATTATTGCCTCGCCGGAAACGTCCCGGTTGGGGAAGATTACATTGCCGAAATCAAGAAATACGAAACCGAGGTTTTAACAAACAGAAAATAGCCCATGAAAACCCGAAACTTTATGCTCGCAGTACTGTTGCTGATCCCCTTCATCGCGGGGTTCGGACAGGTCAAAGTTCAGAATTTACTGACTGAAGACCGGATTGACCCGATTGGTTTGGACTTGGCCCAACCCCGGTTTAGCTGGCAATTACTATCGGATCAACGGAATGTCATGCAAACAGCGTATGAATTGCGTGTTAGCGACAATATCGCGGATCTTTCAAAAAAGGGAAAATTAGTATGGGAATCGAAAAAGGTATCTTCCGATTCTTCCGCTTATGTAGCATATAAAGGGCCAGCCCTTCGTTCCGGTACGCGATATTTCTGGCAGGTGAGGGTGTGGGACAACAGGGGAAAAGCATCTGAATGGAGCCAGCCAGCCTTCTGGCAAACCGCATTTTTATCAACAAATGAATGGAAAGCAAAATGGATCATGCAGGATACGGTAAGGTTTACAAATTCCGAGGCCTGTCCTGTTTTTCGCAGAACATTCATCGCCGGAAAACAAATTCAATCGGCCACCGCCTACATCACAGCCCTGGGAATGTATGAAGCGCAAATCAATGGCGCTCGTTTGGGCGATGCCTTTTTCACGCCCGGCTGGACAGCCTACCGGAAAAGGATCCAATACCAGGTTTACGATGTTACCGGTATTGTAAAACAGGGAAACAATGCCATCGGGGTGACCCTGGGAAATGGCTGGTACTCCGGATTCATCGGCTGGGGAAATCACAACCATGAATATGGAAAATATAAAGCATTGCTTTTTCAACTGGAGATTAATTACACCGATGGAACAAGCGAAACCATCGTATCCGATGAAAGTTGGAAATCATCCACCGGGTCGATAAAGTACTCGGAGATTTACCACGGTGAAACGATTGACAACCGCGTAGAAAATACCGGCTGGACATTATCCGGCTACGATGATGCGGCATGGGTCCCTGTTAATATCCTTTCCGCTCCAAATGCTGATCTGGTGGCTACTTACAACGAACCGGTAAGGGAACATGAGCAGTTTAAACCTATAAAAACATTCAAAACGCCGTCCGGTGAACAGGTGATCGATTTTGGTCAAAACCTGGTGGGATTTGTGAAGGTGAAACTTTCCGGAAAAAAAGGCGACACCATCACCATCCGTCATGCTGAAATCCTTGATAAATCCGGTAATTTCTATACGGAGAACCTCCGGGCGGCAAAAGCAACGGATGTTTATATCCTCAAAGGAAACGGGATAGAAACCTTTGAACCTCATTTTACTTTTCATGGTTTCCGGTACATCAAAATCGATGGCCTTCAGAGAGAAATAAACCCGGATGATTTCACCGCCGTGGCGTTGTATTCGGATATGAAACCCACCGGGACGTTTACGTCGTCGAACAGTCTGATTAACCAATTGCAGCACAACATTCAGTGGGGACAAAAAGGAAATTTCGTGGATGTACCCACCGACTGCCCGCAACGTGACGAGCGTTTAGGCTGGGCGGGAGATGCACAGGCATTTTCCAGAACGGCCACCTTCAACATGGATGTGCATAATTTCTTCGTCAAATGGTTAAAAGACCTGGCATTGGACCAGTTGCCCAATGGATCGGTTCCCCATGTAATTCCTAACGTTTTAGGCCCTAAGTCGGCCGGATCGACCGGGTGGGCCGATGTTGCCACCATCGCCCCCATGAACATGTATTTGGCTTACGGTGACAAACGGATCTTAGTCCAGCAATATAACAGCATGAAAGCCTGGGTCGATTATATGACCTCACAAAGCAAAAATAATCTGTGGAATACCGGCTATCATTTTGGCGACTGGCTTTTTTACAGCCCATCTGTAGATGATGCCGGACGCGCTGCCGTTACCAACAAATACCTGATCGCCCAGTGTTTTTGGGCACATTCAACCCAGTTGCTGATTGATGCCGCGACCATTCTTGGCAAAACGGAAGACATTTCACATTATTCCGCGCTGCTGAATTCCATTAAAGAGGCTTTCAACAAAGAGTATGTAACACCCAACGGCGGACTGGTTTCGGGAACCCAAACAGCTTATGTTCTCGCCCTGCAGTTCGATATGTTGCCTGAAAATTTAAGAAGCCAGGCCGTAGACCGCCTTGTTCAGGATATCGATGATTACGATAATCATCTTACCACTGGTTTCCTGGGAACACCCTATCTCTGCCATGTTCTCAGCCGTTTTGGGAAAGCGGATGTGGCTTATCAGTTACTGCTTCAGGAAACCTATCCTTCCTGGTTATACCCGGTCAAAATGGGTGCAACAACCATCTGGGAAAGATGGGATGGCATCAAACCCGACGGCACCCTCCAAACGCCGGGGATGAACTCCTTCAACCATTATGCTTATGGAGCCATTGGCGACTGGATGTACCGCGAAGTAGCCGGTATCAATACAGAGACCGATGGCGCTGGATATAAAAAAATCAGGATTCAACCCTATATTGAAAAAGGCCTTACCCATGCATCTGCAAGTTTGATGACCAACTATGGTACTGTTTCTTCATCCTGGAAATCGGAGGACGG
>JALNWE010000147.1 GCA_023231065.1 Bacteroidales bacterium | reverse complement strand
TGATTCAGTTTCCCTTTTCATTGGGGGGAATACGGTTTACGACATGGCATTTGACGATATGATCCTGCACAGCAACGCTTCGAATGGTTTCTTTTCTTTATTAGGCCCCGACATCCACATTGGTATCGTATCCCCGCCGGAAGCCGCTGCCGGTTTCCCGGTTTATCCAAATCCTGCATCCGGTACTGTAAATATAAATTCAGCAGGTTTTGGCAATCAACATTTAGTCCTGGAGATCATTAATCCATTGGGACAGGTGACTTATAAAAATGAATGGGGAATCAATCCGGGAATTATTTCGGTGGATCTCTGGAACCAGTCGCCCGGTGTATATTTCGTCAGGCTTCAATCTGAAAACCGGGTTGGTAACGGGAGATTTATCAAACAGTGAAAAAAGCAGCCGTCTTTACAGATATCTCTTTATTTTCTTTGCGGAATGGTGAATTTAAAGGCGCTCCCTTTTTCCGGCTCGCTCTCAACCCAGATTTTCCCGCCATGCTTCTCAACAAATTCCTTGCACAAGATTAAACCCAATCCGCTGCCAGTTTCATTTTCAGTCCCCCTTGTGCTGGTCTTCCTGTCAATTTCGAAAATATTATTCATGTTTTCCCTGCTGATGCCTACTCCCGTATCTTTGACAGAAATTTCAACCTGGTAATTCATGTTATTAACGGATACCAAAATACTCCCGTTTTTAGGTGTGAATTTGATGGCATTCGTTAACAGGTTTCTCAGAATCGTATTGATCATATTCTTATCTGCCAGCACAATACAATGATCAGTTATGTCAGTTAATATACGAATATCCTTATTTGCAGCCTGGTTTTCTACCAGTCCGGTCACATTCAGGATATCACTTCGCAGATCAAATACTTCGGGCTGGAAATAGATGGTCCCGGTTTGTGTACGGGCCCATAGAAGGAGATTTTCCAACAACGAATAGGCTTGTTTGGAAGAATCATTGATAATGGATAAATATTTCAGGATTTCATCTTTATTAAACGCTTTAAAATCCGTTATCAAAATATCGGTAAAGCCTAAAATTGTATTAAAAGGATTCTTCAGATCATGTGCAATGAGGGAGAAGAATTTATCTTTTGTGGCATTCACTTCTTTTAATTCTTCTGTTTGTTTTGCAATCTGCAACTCGGCCATTTTACGGTCGGTGACATCATCAACGGTCCCTTCATAGTATTTGATCATTCTGTTATTATCGCGAACGGCTTTTGCGCTTTCGCGGATGTATATTACGGAGCCGTCATGTCTTCTGTGCTTTGATTCCAATCCTTTTATAAAACCATCATTTTCAATCTGCTGCTTAAAAGCGCCATGAAAGTAATGGGGTTCAAATACTTTCTGCTCAGTATTCCATTGATCTAATTCTTCAAAACTGCTAAAACCGAGAATATGGATAAATGCTGGGTTTGCAAAAAGGATTTTACGTTCGGGCGTGATCCGGTATAAGCCAATAGACATGTTCTCATACAAACTTCGCAGCCGTTCTTCGCTTTCAAAAAGTATTTCTTCTGCATGTTTGCGTTCTGTAATGTCGGTCGCTACACCAAGAATCGCCGTCCGGCCACTGAAATTGATAAGTTTGGTGTTTAACTCAATGTATAATTTTTCCCCATCTTTTGTTAATAAAGCATATTCACAGGGCGGGTTCTCTTTACCAATCAGGTGACAGCTGTAAGCTTTTTTCCCCAATTCAATGGATTCCGGGGCAAATAAATCGTAGAACTGGAAATCAGGAGAATAGAATTCCTCTTTTGAGTAGCCCATCATAGTTTCGCAAAGATGGTTTGCATATACCACCTTGTTCATAATATTGATGAAGATCATATTGGGCGAATACTCAGCAAGGGAACGGAATTTTTCCTCCGATTCAAGTAATTCCTTCTCCACTTGTTTCCGTCGGGAAATATCGCGCATGATCCCTTCGTGGAAAAGAACTTCACCCCTGTTATCCATAATAAAACGACGATGATTTTCGACCCAGATTTCAGAACCATCCCTTTTTTTAAGGCGACAGACCGCCATTTCGTTCCCATTTTTTGCCATTCCGGGGCTTTCCCGGTCATGGGGGTCAGAATACATTTGATTTTTTATATCTATGCTGAGCAAATCTTCTTTATTATCATAGCCAAACATTTTAACCATCGCCGGATTGACTTCAATAAATTTACCCTCATGGGTGCTTTTATAAATGCCATCTGGCGTTTTTTCAATCAGGTTCCGGTAAAGCTCTTCACTTTCCATGAGCGCTTTCTCTGACCTCTTGCGTTCGGTGATATCCCGGTATATCCCATATCCTCCCAGAACGATATCGCCAACATTAACCGGGATCGCGATGAGTGAAACATCAACGGGGGTGCCATCCTTCCGAAATCTTACCGTTTCAAGTTCAACCGTATGGCCCAGCTGTGACACCCTGCTGGTAATCCCTTCGGCTTCATCGTGGTATTTACCCCGTGTGATGAGCTGGTCAATTCTCTTACCAATAACCTCTTCTTCTGTAAATCCAAAAAGGTCAAGAAATGTTTTATTTACGCGGATCAGTAAATGTTGCTGATCAGAAATGGAAATGGCTTCGGGGGAGCTTTCAAATAATTTATCCCTGAAAGCCTTTTCCCTTAGATAATCCTGCTTCGCCAGTGTCTGTTCCGTGATGTCGGTGATGGAGGCAAGAAGATGTTCCACAGTCCCATCCTTATTACGCTGGCAGGTCACAGAAATGGTAGTATAAATGGTCGAGCCATCTTTGCGCAGGAACCTTTTTTCCTGATCGTAGGAGTTTATTTCACCAGCGATTACCTTGTTAAACAATTGAACATCTGCCTCCAGGTCATCAGGATGTGTCAGGTCGGCCCAGGTATTTTGTTGCAGTTCTTCCCTTGAATAGCCAAGCATCCGGCAAAGACGGTTGTTCACTTCAATCCATTTTTTTTCAGGAGAAGTAACGCACATCCCGATCGAACCCAGTTCGAAATAGTTCTTAAATGCTTCCCGGCTGTGCTGAAGCTCAAATTCGGTTTGCTTCCGGTCTGTAATGTCAATAATAACGATTGATACCAGGATCATTTCACCGGATTGATTATACGTGGGTGTTATTAAAATACTCGCCCAGAATAATGATCCGTTCTTTCGAACCAATTGTTTTTCAAACCGGCATTCATCCGCTTTTATGGAAGACGGATCATTAAACAATTTCAGCTTGTCATCTTCTCCATCTGATCCTATTAAATCGCGAGCCGTGAACCCGAGTATTTCTTCTTTCCCGAAACCAAATAAAGATGAAAGTGTCTCATTGTAATCAATGCATTTACCGGTAATATCTGTTACGGCAATACCAAACTCTTTCGAATGAAACATTGCTTTGGACAAAGCTTTCCTGTATTCTAACCGTGTATCCATGATAAGCATTTTATTCTGACGAAATAGTCAGTAAAGAATAGTCTAACCGTTTGAATGAATGTTTGAAATATTTTGTTTGCAGCAAATATCTTGCCAAACTGGCAATGGAAGATTATTCCGCCAAAAGTAAAGTCAATCAATCCCTGAATACATCGAAAGTATCTATCTTTGACGGTCAGGATGGAATGGTTATGAAAAAACTCAGGAATTGCTTGCGGGTATTAATGATGATCATGGGCCTCTTTTTCATCCTGATGATCATCCTTGCCTTTACGACAGCGCCATTCTGGATAAGGTATAACATGGGTGTTAAGAAGAGTGGCATCCACCGTCCTCCTGAATACATCATCTTCCTGGGTGGCGGTGGAATGCCCAGCGAATCAGCGCTGATGCGCTGCTGGTACACGGCCAGGGTGGCCAATTATTATACTCACGCAAAAGTGATCATCGCCCAACCAGGCGATATTCATGATACCCTTAATTCACTCTACCAGATAAAGGACGAACTGGTACTCCGTGGCATCCCTCCCCAACGGATCCTATTCGAAGATAAAGGCACCAACACACGCGCACAGGCGAAGAACATTCAATTAAGAATGAGAAATGAGGGATCAGGAATGAAAAAGCAATGGTCAATGGTCAATGGTCAACGGTCAATGGTCAATGGTCAATGGTCAAT
>JALNWE010000146.1 GCA_023231065.1 Bacteroidales bacterium | reverse complement strand
CAGATCCAATTGAGCTTTGTCGGCAGGTTTATCCCAGCAAGGGAACCATTTACGGGCGCCCTCCGGCTCACAATCCGTAAACACTACCCCTGTTCTGACATAAAATGCATAATCGGTAACATTTTTGTGCCGGTAATAGATTTTTACATCAACCGTATCACCTATTTCATAGGTCTGATCCAATTGAATGGTCAGTATATTATTTGAATTAGTAAACGAAATACCCGCTAACCGGACAGAATCAATGATCAGGGATGAATTGACAGCGTTTAGTTTGATGTTGCTTAGGGTGGAATCGACTTTAAACCGAATGGTATTTGAAGCCGTAAAACTTTTCGGATATGGAGAGGTGTAACAAGCATACAGATTGAGGTCAAGGGTGTATTTAAGGACATCAAAGGCATGCTCAGGGCCACTTCTAGGCTGAACCGGTTGTCCGGTCAAAGGAGTCTGGCTTTTTTTCATGGAACAATATTCCGACCCCTTCATGGTGGAAAAATCCTGGGAAGTGGCAGAGAGTGAAAGAAAACAAACTGCCAAGATAATCAAACCGAAATTCCTCATAAAATCTGGTGAATCGGAAAATAATACGCGACAAAGGTACTTTAATTTCACTTCCTGAAGATGAAATGGTTGAAGCAATTTTAAAAACCGATATTTTTGTAAGGTGTTCATGAAAAAAGGAATTTTCATATTTTTTCTCTGTTTAGCAGTATGTTCTTCCTGCAACGAAAGGAAGAAAGAAGCTAGCAAAACAGTATTCCGGTACAATGAAGCGGCAAATATAACCTCTCTTGATCCTGCTTTTGCCCGTGACCAGGCAATCATTTGGGCTACCAACCAACTTTTTAATGGTTTGGTACAGCTTGATGATCAGTTGATCATACGCCCTTGTATTGCCCGCTCCTGGGAGATTTCTGCTGATGGACGCCTTTATACCTTTCATCTGCGGACCGATGTTTTTTTTCATCAGAGCCCGGCATTTGGCAAATTGAAAACAAGAAGGGTCACTGCTGCCGATTTTGTATATTCCTTTAACCGTATTGTTGATCCTTCTGTAGCATCGCCTGGCGCATGGATATTCAATAATGTCAAACAAACCGGAAGCAGGTTTCACTTCATCGCGATCAATGACTCTACTTTTTCACTTGAGTTAAAAAGAACATTTCCTCCTTTCCTGAGCCTGTTGAGTATGCAGTATTGCTCAGTGATCCCACAGGAAGCGATTCGTTTTTTCGGCTCCCGTTTTCGTAGTAATCCCGTGGGTACAGGGCCTTTTATGATAAAAATGTGGAAAGAAGGCGTTAAGCTCGTTCTGCTGAAAAACCCGGATTATTTCGAATTTGACGATAGCACAAGGCTCCCATACCTGGATGCAGTGGCCATTACTTTTTTACCTGACAAACAATCAGCGTTCCTTGAATTCGTGAAGGGGAACCTGGATTTCATGTCGGGTATTGATCCCACCTACAAAGATGAATTGCTGACACCGTCGGGTAAACTCCAACCAAAATATGAGAAGGAAATCAGCCTGATCACACAACCATATCTTAATACCGAATACCTGGGCTTTCTGGTAAACCAGGAAAATCCAACTACCAGCAAATCAGAAAGGGTCAACAAACCTATCCGGCAAGCGATCAATTATGCCTTTGACCGGGAAAAAATGATACGATACCTGAGAAACAATATAGGCACACCCGGCCTTCAGGGGATAACGCCCAAAGGGCTTCCTTCCTTCGACTCAAGCCGGATTTTCTATCATTATGATCCTGAAAAAGCCAGGGCCCTCCTGGCAAGTGCAGGATATCCAGGTGGCCGTGGACTTCCGGCTATAACATTGACCTCAACTTCCGACTATCTGGATATCTGTAAATATCTTCAGCATCAGGTTGCGGGATTGGGAATTAATTTAGAAATAGAAGTGAGCCCACCTGCTGCTGTCAAGGAAATGAAGGCGCAAGCAAAACTTCCATTTTTCAGGGCATCCTGGATTGCTGATTACCCTGACGCTGAAAATTATCTCTCTCTTTTTTACAGTAAGAATTTTTGTCCCAGGGGACCGAATTATACCCATTTTTCCAATCCCGGTTTTGACAGGCTTTATGAACGTGCTATGTCAACCATTGATGATCCGACGCGGTATGCCATGTATCGCGAAATGGAAAGCATCATCATGGAGGAAGCTCCCGTGGTAATCCTTTATTATGACCAGGTATTGCGTTTTATCCGGAAGGATGTGAAAGGGATGGGAAATAATCCCATGAATTTATTGACCTTGAAACGGGTCAGAAAGTTATAGTTAACCCATCATGAGCAAGACGGACAAAGGATGGCAATTCACGCTCCACTTCCCTGTGAAGCCCCATCTGATGGCTGATATGAGTAAGGAAACCAGTTTCAGGCTTAAATTCTTCCATGAGTTCAAGCGCCTCTTCAAGATTGAAATGAGAATAATGTTTTTCCCGGCGGAGTGCATTCAGGACCAGGATCTTTGACCCTTGGATCTTGACTTTTTCCGGTTCAGGGATTTTTACAGCATCGGTGATATAGGTAAAATCCTTGATCCTGAATCCAAAAACATATTGACTTTCATTATAATGAAAAGATTTAATGGGAATAATTTTTAACCCCTTTATATAAAATGGCTGATTGTGAAAGGTATGTAAAATAATTTCCGGGACCCCTGGATACCGGTCCTCTCCAAATGCATAGTCATAATCTCTTTTAATGGTTTTCTGAACGTCGCGTGTGGCATAAACATGCGCCGGACTTTTCAGGATATAATTAAAAGCCCTGACATCATCAAGCCCACCAAGATGGTCTTTATGCCCATGTGTGATAAGGATCGCATCGAGCGATTCAATTTTTTCCCGTAACATCTGCTGGCGGAAATCAGGCCCACAATCAACAATAAGCCGGTACCCTTCAGTTTCTAAAGATATTGCGGAGCGCAGGCGGTTATCAAACGAATCCGGAGATTGACAGACAGGACAATGACAAGCTATGACGGGAACACCCTGAGAAGTACCAGTACCAAGAAATGTTATTTTCATAGAAGTATTTCAGGAACAAAGATAGGACAGATTTTCTATTTTAAGATTTATTAACACAATGCTTTGTAATACTGATGGACAATTACCGTTATATTGCATGATTGGTTACTATTTGACAGTTATTCATTTTTAGTACCTTTGCATCACTTGTTAAATTAATCTTTATAAATCATGTTTAAAAAGATAAGAACAAGAATTGGTCAGTATTATTATAAAAAAGAACAAACGCGCAATAACAGACGTTGCAAAATGACCAATTTACAGGAAGCAAAAAGGATTGGGATTTTATATACCCTGGATGACGTTCCGGATTATAATCTGGTGTCGGACTTTGTATCGGAGCTTCAGCATGAACACAAAGAAGTTAAAGCCCTTGGCTTTGTCAAAAATAAATCCCTGGTTCAGCGGTTCCTCCCGAAATTATCTTTTGATTTCTTTTCAAAACGCGACCTGACTTGGTTCTATAAACCTATTCATAACCAAGTAAGGGATTTTATTGAAAAAGAATTTGACCTTCTGATTGATCTCAGCTTACGCGATACGTTCCCATTGCAATATATTGCCGGTCTTTCAAACGCACAATGCCGGGTGGGGAAATTTTCTGAAAAGAATACAGAGTATTACGATTTTATGATTGATCTGAAACCGGCCATGACTACCATCGATTTTCTGGATCAGATCAGACATTATTTAACCGCCATCAATTCCCATGCGAAAAGGTCTAAATAAATTCCGAGGGACTGGGGTGGCTATTATTACCCCGTTCAAGAAATCCGGAGCCATAGATTTCGAGTCCTTTGAAAAAATAATAAACCATATTATTAAAGGTGGTGTAAATTTTATTGTTGTCCTCGGCACCACCGGTGAAGCTTCAACAATATCAAAGCAGGAGAAAAAAGCCCTAATCGAATATGCTGTACGGATTATTCAAAAGCGGGTACCATTGGTTATTGGTATAAGTGGAAATAATACCTCTGAAGTCGTTTTAGCCATCCATGGAACACCCTTTCAGGGAGTTGACGGTCTCCTCTCGGTATGTCCATATTATTCAAAACCGCAACAGGAAGGGATTTACCAGCATTTCAGGATCAT
>JALNWE010000145.1 GCA_023231065.1 Bacteroidales bacterium | reverse complement strand
GAAGCCAATGAAATCGGGATACGGCTGCTTAAAATAGTGGGATTAGCCGAAAAAGCGCATAATTTTCCTGATGAACTTTCAGGTGGGCAGAAACAAAGGGTTGCCATCGCCCGCTGTATGGCCATGGATCCGGAAATCTTGCTTTTTGATGAACCTACTTCCGCCCTTGATCCAACCATGGTGAGTGAGGTGTTGGCGGTTATCCGCCGCCTTTCGAGGGAAGGTATGACGATGGTTATAGTTACCCACGAAATGGAATTTGCCCGCACAATTTCCAACCGGGTTTTATATATGGACGAAGGGTTTATTTATGAAGAAGGGACCCCACACCAGATATTTGATAACCCTGTGAAGGAGAAAACAAAGGCATTTATTAATAAAATCAGGAGCCTTCATTATCACATTTCTAGCAGGGATTATGACTTATATGAACTACATGCGGAGATGGAGGCGTTTTGCGAAAAACATCTGCTTGGGAAAAAAATCATGGGGAATATACAGCTTATTTCCGAAGAGGTACTGGAACTTCAACAGGACTTCTCCGATATCAACATTCACCTCTCCTTTTCGGAAAAGGAGGGAGATGTCGGGTTGTTGTTCGAAAGTGCAGGCCCCCCGCTGAACCCGTTCAAGGAGGAATTGATGAATGACGATATCGGGTTAAAACTGATCCGCGCTAAATGCACCAGTACCGATTATCATTACGAAGGCGGAAAGAACAGATTGCTGCTAAAGGTCAAGGTGCTTTAATTCCCGGGGTGTCCCCTGGGATCCACTTGTGTTTTTATACGTATGCTGAACCCTGGAAATAGAATCAGACTGACAGTTTTAACCATTTTTGTCAGCTTTTTTGTGAGTTGTTCTGCCCCTTATCAAACCGGGAAGGTTGGATTGAAACTATATGTGGCAAATTATGGAAACGATAATTGGTCAGGAGAACACAGAAGATCCAATGATAGCGATGGCCCTTTCGCTACGATGGAGGGAGCGCGGGATGCGATTCGTAAATTAAAAGCAAAGGGTACCTTACCGGAAGGAAAGATCATTGTGGAAGTTCAAAAAGGAGTTTATAAATTATCAGGAACATTTGAGCTGGGGATGGTAGATAGCGGTAAGGATTCTCTTTCTCCCATCCTCTATGTTGGAAAAAAAGGAAAAGAGGTACGAGTGGTCGGGGGTATGAACCTGACAAATTGGGAATTGGTCAGGGATCAGGGTGTTCTGGAAAAACTCAATAAAGATTTGCGCCACAAAATCTATCAGGCTAACCTCCGGAATTTGGGAATAACGGATTTTGGCATTCCTACCGGCCTTGGGATGGAGTTGTTTTTTAACGATCAACCGATGCTTTTGTCCCGCTATCCAAATAAGGGTTTTATGAAAATTTCCGGGGCGTTTCCTGAAGGGTCTGAACTTAAGGGAGATAAAAAAATTAAACTGAACTATGCCGATCAGCACATCAACCTGTGGAAAGAAGAAAAAGACGCGTGTGTTCACGGCTATTGGTATTATGATTGGAGTGAACAACGGCATAAAATATCAAACATTGATACAACCAATAAACTCATTGAAATAGCCCCTCCGTATCACAAATACGGATATCGCGCCGGACAATGGTTCTATGGATTTAACCTGCTTTCGGAGATCGATGAACCAGGCGAATATTATATAGACAGGGAAAATGGGATCCTCTTTTTCTATCCCCCATCCGAAATAGAAAAAGGGAAAGCCATGGTTTCCCTCAATAAGAATATGATTTCCATGAATAATGTTTCTGATGTTGTTGTTCAGGGGATGATATTTGAAGGATGTCGTGCGACTGCAATCCAAATACTGAATTGCGATGACATTTCAATCGTGGCATGTACTATCAGGAATGTTGGGGACTGGGCTGTTACGATTGATAGTGGAAGTCGCAACAGTGTTAAAGATTGCGACATATACAATGTTGGTGCCGGTGGGATCAGGATTGATGCCGGAGACTGTAAAACGCTCATCCCTGCAGGTTGTCATGCCGATAATAACCATATCCATCATATTGCCAGGCTTAAAAGGATCTCTAATCCGGGAATTTCCCTTAACGGAGTTGGTAATAGCGCTACCCATAATCTAATCGAGCATCTTCCTCACATGGCTATTTATTTTAATGGAAACGATAACCTGGTGGAATACAATGAGGTATATGATGTTTGCTATGAATCTAATGATGCTGGCGCTGTGTATGCCGGACGTAGCTGGACCATGAGAGGGAATATTGTCAGGTATAACTATCTGCATGATATTTCTGGATTTGAAAACAAAGGATGCATAGGAGTTTATCTTGACGATCTGTTTTGTGGGACTGAGATATATGGGAATATCTTTAACAGGGTCACCCGCTCAATTCTGGTCGGCGGAGGAAGGGACAACCGCGTTATAAATAATTTTTTCATCGATTGTGTACCTGCCTTGCATATAGATGCCCGTGGGTTAGACTGGTATGCTGTTTACATACCTGAAATTCTGAAGGAAGCAGAAGTGAATGGCACCCTTTCAGGAATTTTATACGATAAAGCCCCTTATAGTACCCGATATCCCGAATTAAAAAAAATCCTAAGCGACGAACCGGCTGCACCTAAGGGAAATATTATTTCATTTAATATTTGCTTTAATGGCAATTGGAACAAGGCTACAGGATTTTGGAAAACCTCAATAGAAAAAAAGGCCCTTCCTTACCTGATCATAGAAAATAATGTTGTATCACCAGGCACGGAGGTTGATGATCGTATTTCCACTGGTTATATAATTGCTGATCCTTTGTTTAGCAATCCGGAAAAACCTGAAAAAGGAAAATTCAAATTAAATCCCGGTTCCCCTGCCCTGAAAATTGGGATTAAGCAAATCCCATTTAATAAGATAGGTTTATATAAAAATGGCCATAGGAAAAGGGTCCTGTAAAACCAACTTTATCGCATTTTTCATTTATTTTTAGCGCCTTAGTTGTGAAAAGTAGTTTTCGGAGTGGATCCAATCTTTAATAACAAAAACTGATCACCCTAATGTAAAATTAAAAAATAGTGTTTCGCGTATGAATGTAAAAGAGATCCGGTCAAAGTCCATCCTTTCTGCTTCCAGGATCTATGACTATGTCATCAACCCTTATATCGGGTGCCAGCACGGTTGTTATTACTGCTATGCCCGCTTTATGAAAAGGTTCAGCGGGCATCAGGAACCCTGGGGGGAATTTGTCGATGTAAAGGTGAATGCAGCAGATCTATTGAAAATAGGGATTACCAGGAAAAAACCTGCGACTGTCTGGGTAAGCGGATTATGCGATCCTTACCAACCCCTGGAGGCTCAATATAAATTAACCGGGGAATGTCTGGAAATATTAGCTGATAAGAACTGGCCGGTGATCATTCAAACCCGTTCTTCGCTGGTTCTCCGTGATATGAGTATTATCAAAAGGGCAGAAAATTTCGAAGTCGGACTTACGATCACTACCGCGGATGATGCCATGAGGAAATTATTTGAACCCCATGCACCACCAATTCAGGAGAGGCTGGATACGCTTGATGAATTGCATGGGGCCGGCATCAGGACTTATGCAATGATCGCTCCGATGTTACCGGGCGCTGAATTCCTTGGAAATGAGTTGAAAGGGAAGGTTGATTATATTCTGGTTGACCGCATGAATTATCATTATGCTGATTGGATCTACAAGAAATACAGACTGGAAGATAAGCTTACTGATGATTTCTTTCAAAGGACTGGCCGGGAGCTTGCAAACGCCTGTAAAAAATCAGGTATAGACTGTACTTTGGCTTTTTGAACCTTTAATAAACATTTCCATCAACATCTTTGATAGTAAAGTTTTCCGCTGGCTGTGCCTGAAGTAATGACATACCAGCCAGTAAGTACGCTGATAATAGTATTGTTTTTAAATACACGTCATTTTTCATGGGTTACCCTTACAAAGTGTTACAAGGCGGTTTTTAGTTGCCCAACTTATTTTTTGTAAGGAGGAATCAAATAGTTTATCAGTAGTGGTATGGATTACAGGCGTGATAGAAGAACCATTTCTTCCTGGTAATTATTTTTTACATTTGATGATATATCCTTTGTCGTTCGTGATGTGGCTTATATCCCTGAATCCCGCTCTTCTTAATTCATCAACAACCTGATCCAGGGAATATTTATTAAAAAT
>JALNWE010000144.1 GCA_023231065.1 Bacteroidales bacterium | reverse complement strand
CGACCATACGCGTAGATTTTTTCATCCGGAACCCGAGAAAAACACTGTTTTACCTGGATGATCTGAGGAATTCTTATCATTATTCCTGGAACCAATGATCCGGTAAGTTTTCAGTGAGTAAAATAGGATAGATTACAAAATAATTAATCAAAAAATAAGAATTAAAAAAACATGACTATTTTTGTCACAATAATTATTCATCGATTTAATTGTCATTCAATTTTGAATATCTCAAAAACATTCATGCTTGAATTAACCTTGCAGACATTTTTTTTAAGGTTATCCTCTCTGACAAATGTATAAATCATTTAAATAATGAAAATCGCTATTATCATTGGTGCAGGGCCTGCCGGGTTAACAGCTGCATACGAACTTGTTACAAAAACAGATATAAAACCAATACTGATTGAGCAATCAAATGATGTTGGGGGACTTTCAAAGACTGTTGTACACAATGGGAACAGAATAGATATCGGAGGGCATAGATTTTTTTCAAAATCTGACATCGTGATGAAATGGTGGCAGAAGATATTACCTATTCAGGGATCTGATGCCAAAGATGAAATCCTTAAAGAAGTTTTCTATCATAACAAAAAATCCTCCCCGGTAAAATTGTCTCCCAATGGACCGGATCCTGAGAAGATGGATAGGGTAATGCTAATCAGGAGCAGGTTATCCCGGATTTTTTTTATCAGAAAATTTTTTGATTATCCGGTAACGTTGAATGGAAAGACAATTTCTAATCTTGGTATCGTCAGAATTATAAAAATAGGGGTAACCTATCTTTGGATTAAAATATTTCCGATCAAATCTATAAATTCCCTTGAAGATTTTTTCATCAGCAGGTTTGGGAAAGAACTTTACAAAACTTTTTTTAAAGATTACACTGAAAAGGTTTGGGGCATACCGTGTTCTCAAATTGCCGCAGACTGGGGGGCGCAAAGGATTAAAGAATTATCAGTATCAAGAGCGCTGCTGCATGCCATTAAATCGATATTCATAAAGGAAAACTCAGTTGAGCAAAAAAATACCGATACCAGTTTAATCGAACAGTTTATGTATCCGAAATTCGGTCCTGGGCAAATGTGGGAAACTGTCGCTGGTATTGTGAAAGAAAAAGGAGGTGAAATCCTGATGAACTCCGAAGTTGTGGAATTAAAACTCAACGAAAATAAAATTCATGAGCTGAGTTATTATGACTGTTTAGCAAAAACCAAAACGGTAATTAAAGGAGATTATTTTTTTTCAACAATGCCTGTTAAAACCCTCATAGCTGCTATGAATGGGAAAGTCCCGGCTGAAGTAAAGCGGATTAGCGATGGTTTACAGTATCGCGATTTTATTACGGTAGGCCTGCTTTTAAATAAATTGAAAATCAAAAACGAAACAAAAATCAAAACCCTGTATAGTCTGGTCCCTGATAATTGGATCTATATTCAGGAACCCAATGTTAAAGTTGGCAGATTGCAGATATTTAATAACTGGTCTCCATATATGGTAGCTGATATCGAGAAGGTTTGGATAGGCCTTGAATATTTTTGCAATGAAGGTGACGACTTATGGACAAAGAAGGATTCCGATTTTATTCAATTTGCAATCAATGAATTGGATAGTATCGATGTCATTGATAAAAATGAAGTTATTGACTCGACAATAATCAGGATGCCTAAAACATACCCTGCTTATTTTGGCACCTATTCTCAGTTCAACGTGGTCACGGATTTTATCAATAAAATTGATAATTTATTTCTAGTGGGGCGAAATGGAATGCATAAATACAACAACCAGGATCATTCCATGCTGACTGCCATAACAGCAGTAAATAATATAATCTCAGGAGAAAAGTCGAAGGCCAATATCTGGAATATCAATACCGAGGAAGAGTATCATGAAGAAAAGTAAAAGCGCCCGGTTTGATATCCGTTAACCGAAGTTGATTTAAAGTTGATCTCATTTTCACAATCCTTATGAATATTATCCGATCTGTAAAAATTTGCTCTGCGTTTAAAGGGAAAACCGATAATACGTTATTGCAATTATTCCGATATGGGTTTGTCGGAGGAATCGCGTTTTTGGTTGATTTTGGGACCCTGTTTGTTTTGACCGAATATATTCATTTTCATTATTTGTTATCAGCGGCAATCGGGTTTATATTTGGCCTGATAGTAAATTATTTATTGAGCATAGAATGGGTTTTCAATAACAGAACGATAGGAAACAGGTGGCTGGAGTTTTTATTCTTTACAATTATCGGCTTAATCGGTTTAGGATTAAACGAACTTTTCTTGTGGATTCTAACAGATATTTTGGCGGTTTATTATCTTCTTTCGAAGATTATTACAACCATCCTTGTGTATTTTTGGAATTTTTTTGCAAGAAAAGCTTTACTGTTTAATAAAGCAACTCTTGGTAATCGAAATTCCATATAACTTTTTACGACCTTAAACCCATTAAATTTTTAATATGCTAAGCCTTAAAAATAAGAATGTACTTTCCTTAAGAATTTTCATCCTGCTTGTTGTTTTGATGCTTGTCATCCGGTTTTTTACCCCATCGTGGCTTAATCAAAATTGCCAGGCGATCATCAGTTGGGATGTTTTCGGGTATTATCTTTACCTGCCTGCCTGGTTTATTCATCATGACCTTGGAATAAAGGATTTTGGATGGGTTCAACAGATCCTGGATACTTATAATCCGACCATTGGTTTTTATCAGGCTTACATGGGCCCCGCCGGGGGTTATGTGATGAAATATCCAATGGGTCTTGCAATTCTCTATTCCCCTCTCTTTATTGTTGGTCATTTTGCCGCTCATATTTTCGGTTATTCGCCGGATGGCTTTACCCTTCCTTATCAGGTATCCATGGCTTTTGGTACGGTAATTTACGCGTTTATTGGACTCTGGTATTTCCGTAAGATATTACTCCGCTTTTTCAGTGATCGGGGTACTGCCATTACAATGCTGGTTGTGGTAATGGGAACTAATTATTTAGAATTGACGGCCGTTGATGGCGCCATGCCACATAATTTTCTTTTCACGCTTTTTGCCTTGATCGTGTGGCTAACCATCAAATGGCATGAAGATCCCAGGTGGAAATATGCGATTCCGTTGGGGTTGCTTTGCGGATTGGTCTTTCTTGTCAGACCTACTTCCGCTGTCATTGTCCTGGTACCCATTTTGTGGGGCTTTTGGAATAGAAGCTCCATATCGCATAAATTCTCACAAATAATCAACAATTACCCCCATGTTATCATCATGATTATCGGTTTTTTCGCTGTTGTCTTTTTACAGATGATATATTGGAAGATCCATGCCGGGACATACTTATATTTTAGTTATGGGAAAGATGACTCCCTGGAATGGCTGGCCCCTTACCTTGGGAAAGTGTTATTTTCTTACCGGAAAGGGTGGCTGGTTTATACCCCTGTCATGATCTTTGCCCTGATAGGATTTTACCCGCTTGCAAAGAAGTACCGTTCCATATTTTTAGCAGTTTTCCTGTTCTTCATAGTTAACCTGCTTGTCATAGCAAGTTGGCCTGCCTGGTGGTATGCGGGAAGTTTTAGCCAGCGTGCGCTCATGGAGTCATATCTTCTTCTTGCCTTTCCATTAGGAGCCTTGATGGATTGGATCTTTCTAAAGAAAAGACCAATCAATTGGATTATATTTATTGTGATAGGCTTTTTGATAGTGTTCAATTTATTCCAGACCTGGCAATATACCCATAACGTAATTGATGCCTCAAGGATGACAAGGGAATATTACTGGAGGGTTTTCGGGAAAACATCGGTAACCGACGTTGACCGTCTGTATCTCATGCCCTTTGAAACAATTGAAGATCGTGAGGTTTTACCGGTTACTGGCAAGTCGATTAATAAAGTTCTGGCGCAGTATGACTTTGAAAATGCCGACCCGGATAATCAAATTATTTTTTGCAAGGATACTGCTAACACTGGGAAGTATTCAATGCGTTTGAGTAAAAAGAATGAATTTTCCCCTGGGATCAATATTCCTTATGACCAGCTTTCGCTCAGAGATTTTGCCGGGGTTCAGATGTGTGGATACATCTACTTCACATGCAAACCTGAAGAAGCGGGCTGTGCCATGGTTATTACTTGTTTGCAGAATGGAGCGGCGTATAAATACAGATTAATTCCTTTGGAAAAAGAAAACCTCAAACCATTTGTTTGGAATAAAGTTT
>JALNWE010000143.1 GCA_023231065.1 Bacteroidales bacterium | reverse complement strand
GGCATCATAAGAAGTTTGTGTGCTGGCGTCATACAGCTTCCAGCGGAATGCTTCCCCGCTTTCAAACCCATCCTTCGCTCCTGTAGTAGGATCGTCCCCGTATGCCATCACCACGGCATTGCCTTGGGCATCGGCCATCGCGGCACCACCACAAGCTTCGTTTCCATTATCATCTGTGTAGAACACCCCTGCCCAGTCGCCCGGCTCAAGCGGCTGGCCATAAATGTTCGGGTTGGCGGTATTGGGGACGCTGATTGTATGCACCAGGCCTGTTACCGTATATGGCCAGGGCTGGGTTTGTGTGGTGACCTGCAGCGTTACCGGCACTTCTATAACCGGATTTACCGGATCGTTGCTGCTGATGGAAATAGTGTTTTCATAAGTCCCTTCTTCGAGGTTCTCTGCATTAAAGGTCAGTGTGACTTCCTGTGACTCACCTGGAAGTACCGTGCCCGAGGTAATATCCGCTGAAAGCCATTCGTTCGATGCCCCCCCGATGGTCGCAGTAAAATCGCAGCAGTTACCATAATCATACCTGATACAAGGATCGGTAACCGAACCAAATTGGTTGGTTCTTACCCTCATGATATGGCTACCGTTTGCAGCGCCAGAAGGAATAGTGATGTTGAAAGTGTAATTTGTGTTTGGTTCAGTTATTTGACCAGTCAGCATAAGCTCGTCATTCGTTAGTATAAGGTTGTCATCAAAATCGATCCATACAGCAAAATCGTTATCGGTATTGCCTGACTGAACCGTAAGGGTATAATTTTCACCGGATTGCAGACTATGGCTCATTGAAGTATAATCGTGATACCAATCGGGATATCCCGAACATGGAATGTCAGGAATGTCAATATTTTCGAGATTCCAATAAGTCAATCCATCACCATACATGCAACCATAATTATAAAGATTATCAGTACAGAGATCTGATTTGTACCGGTCAACCGAAAAAATATCAATGCCAAAATCAAGTAAGCCATCGCCATTGTTTTCAATAGTCAATATCCGGTTTGCAATCATACCCGGCTCCAATGTCTGGTTCAGCGAAGTTGGGTTAACAGCTATTTCCGGATTTGATGAAGGTGCAATAAATTCGATGGTTGCCATTGCTGATTTGCCAACATAATAGACAGCTACGATCCCTGCTGTATAAGATTGACCGGGAACCAAGCCCTCAAACTGATATTCATAATTATTGTCATATTGCTCTTCATATCCGGGTGTGACAGTATCCACAAGATTTCCATCAAGATAAATGAGATAATAATTGGGATAATAGTTAAAAGCTGAACTGAAATCAGCGCTGCCATTGGTCTGGAGCCACCAGGTAAAGTTAATATGTCCACTCCCATTATAAAAGTTCCAGTCAATAAGATCATCTACCCGCATAACCCCGTAATATCCATTGTCTTCATTGTGATGGGCTATGAAGGCTCCTATTCCGCCATTTGTATTGGCATCAAGAGCTGCTACTGTTTCAACATAATTCAAACCACTTGCATCAGATATTTCGGAAATTTTCCTGGCGTTGGTATAGGCATAATTCATACTCGGTGGATTTTCCATTCCCCCAGCATTTTCGAAATAAATTTCTTCCCTATCGATATCATAAGGTTTATTATGGACCCATGCCCTTATACCCCACCGGGTATTAACAAATCTGGTACTATCGCCGAATGTTGTGTATTGCTCACCCGTGTACCATCCTAATTCAAACCATTCTGCAACCGGGTAACCAGTAAAAGTTCCACCGATTATATCACCGTCACAATTTGGTTTACTCCAACTCAACAAACCGGAAGATTCATTAACAGCCAGATCGATCGGTGCGGTCAATTCATCAAAATAGAATTCGGTTTTTGAATAGTTGGGATAAAAGGTACTGTCGTTATAACCATCACTGTAATGGGTTATCAGACCCGCCACATAATTGGTCCCTATAGAAAGTCCGTTAAGGGTACAGTGAGGTTCCGTTGTTTCCGACACATAGATGCCATTTAAATAAACACTGTAACCCGTAACAGTGGGCTCTCCTTCCCCTCCGCCATAGGGTGGCCCGTCCCACAAAAACAGCGCTGTGCTGTTTTCAAGGTTGTTTTCCACCCGAAGGTTAACAGGGCGGCCGTATGCTGTCGGGGAATAATAGAAATGGAAGGTCACAGCGTCAGAAGCTATCCCGTTTATACTAACAGCCCTAACTCCGGCATCGTGATATGTATTATATGTCAATAAATTAGAACCATGATTGGTGGTGAATTCAACAAAACAAAACATTTGATTTATAGATCCAGTTTCTACACCATCCAGAAAAACTTCATAATGGTCAATCATACCTGTGCTATCCATATCCCAATTCATTCCGGCGCTATGATTGAGTGGTTCTATCGTCATATTAACATTGGTTGGCGGGTCACATTGTGCAAATGAAAGTTTACTCATTATTAATAAGAGAAATACAAACATCCAACAAATTCTTTTTCTTTTCATAGCTTTACTGTTTTACTGTTAATTTACTTTTAATTTTCTTCGTAAAATTATGACGGGATAGTAGAAACAACAATTTCGTGATCTTAATACTATATTGACAGTATAAAGAGATATCTTAACATGATCTAAACATCCTTCAAGATATCAATGAAGGTGATAATTATTGAGGCTATCCGATAGACCTTGTTCTTATTATCCGGATGGAAAAAGTTTATAATTTTCCTAAAAAACTTATCAGATCGGTGTTCAGGTTTTCAATACCAAGTTTTTTTCTTAAGCGGCAGCGTGCAGTATCGACGCTGGCTGGTGTAAGCCTTGTAACCTCCGCTATTTCTTTGGATGACATATTCAATCGTAACAGGGCGCAAAGTCGTCTTTCCTTTGCACTTAAATCAGGGTAACGTCTATCCAGTCCGGTGAAAAAAGATTCATGCACCTGGCTGAAAATCAGTTCAAATTCATCCCATCCACTTTCTTCTACTGTGGCGCTCAGATTGTGGATTACCTGATCCAGCAATTCGTGAGATTCTTTTGGAAAAAGGTTTCGGCTCCCTTCAATATTTTGAATAATCGTGTTGATTGCTTCGTTCTTTTTCTGTGAACCAAGGATATTATTTGCAAGTTCTTTATTTTTTAGCTCCATATTATTTGCAAGAACTTCCTTCTCCAACAGGGTATTCCTGATTTTTATTTTCTGCCTTGCATTGAGCAGAAACAATATGGCAATAGTCAGCGACAAAGCGGTGAATATGAGCAGAGAGATAAGAATTTGTTTCTGGTTTTGCAAAGCCATCTTTTGTTGGTTTCTTTCCATTTCCAGCTGGTACTTCAATTCTGTGAATCTGACATTGCTGTTGTTCTGATTTAAAGAATCAACATATTCGTAATGTTTTTTCTGGTACAGATAAGCGCTGTCAATAAATCCCATCTTATAATAAATTTGGTTTATTGAATCCGAAATCATCGACAGGTTATCAAAAGAGTTGATTTGTTCAGCTAATTTCAGCGCTTCCTGGTAATATTTCAGGGCAATCCCATTGTTGTTTTGTTGCTTGTTCAGATATCCCATTTGCATCAAAGGAAAAAATTCATAGTATGGATTCCCCACTTTCCTGGCAAGATTTAATGCAACCAGGCTCAAATAAAGGACAGAATCGGGTTGTTTCATCGTCTCCATAAGCCGTGATAAAGTAAAATAATTCTTGGACAGCCAGAAAATATTTCCCTCTTTAACATTCATGCTTATTGCTTTATATAAATAGGCTTTTGCCTCCTCAAAATTATTTATATCTATTAAATACATCGCAATATTATGCATCGATCCTTCAATCCCCCGCTGATAACCCGCCTGTTGATAACATTTTAGAGCGCTTAGTATATATTCATACATGGTTTCAGTTTCTCCTCGGTAGTTAAATAATTGGCTTATTTTTCTTTGCACATCTCCCATGCCTATCAAATCATTGCACTCACGGAACAGGGCAAAAGATTTCTCATATTGTTCAAGCGCCTGGTTATAGGTATGCTGAAACATAAAATTATTTCCGGATAGCATATAGAATTTAGCTAACAAGTCTTTATCTGTCAGATTTTCAGAATATTTTTTTATCCGCTCTGTCTGGATCATTGCTTCTTTGTATTTACCCATTTCTCTATATATTTCGCTTTTATTGATGAGGGCAATGATTTCACCTTTCTGGTAACCGGCATTTCTTGCATTGATAAGGGCCTCCTGCGCAAATGACATGGCAGAGTCCAGATTCCGGTAGAT
>JALNWE010000142.1 GCA_023231065.1 Bacteroidales bacterium | reverse complement strand
GGCATCATAAGAAGTTTGTGTGCTGGCGTCATACAGCTTCCAGCGGAATGCTTCCCCGCTTTCAAACCCATCCTTCGCTCCTGTAGTAGGATCGTCCCCGTATGCCATCACCACGGCATTGCCCTGGGCATCGATCATCGCGGCACCACCACAAGCTTCGTTTCCATTATCATCTGTGTAGAACACCCCTACCCAGTCGCCCGGCTCAAGCGGCTGGCCATAAATGTTCGGGTTGGCGGTATTGGGGACGCTGATGGTGTGGACCATGCCTGTTATAGTGTAGTTCCAAGGTTTGTTTACTTCAACATAGGCTGCCGGGCGCCAGGTATGGGTAGTAGTATTATCAGAGTTATCCATAACCACTAATTTCAGATCCAGATAACCCGAGGTTGTAAACTGAGAAAATGCAGAAGCAAGATCACAAGTATAAAAACCACCATAATTTATACTATCAAATAAGGAAGGATGTGTAACTACATTTAGGGGAATCCACTCTGAATCCTCATATTTTTTATAAAATACCTGAACTGAAGCAGGAGTATTCATTTGATGAGATGTGAAATTATAGTCAAAAGAGTTTAACTCGATTTTACCCGGCTTATCGGATTTAAAAGTATTACTTATTAAATTTTCAGGATTTAATAACTTAAAAGAAGAAATTACAGGAGAATTAGCATCTTGATTATTTAAATCAAATGTGCTTGTTAGCATTGACTGGCCCGGTTGATTTTGTATCGAAAAATTATTATCGGTTACAACAAAAGAATAAATCCCGGGTTCAGATACAGCGAACGGATTTGTGAATTCATATAGTAAATCGCTTACCAGAATTTCGTTTCCCCTTCTTATTTCATACATACTCAACAGTCTGTCCATTTGTCTGTCTTCATTTATCTCTCCATAAATATTGTTGGAAGAAAAAATAGTATTGGCTCCCATTCTATTATTACTGCCATTTATAAATGTATATGGGGATGCGTTTCCTAAATTTATAATAGAATTATTTGGGAAATGAGGAGTGGCTGAAGAAACATTACATCTTGTGAATACAATGCTATCTTCGGTAGAAATAAAAAACGGATCGGAAATGGTTTTTTTTCTGTTTTCCATCGGCCAAAAGGTTGGCAATTCTTCCCAGTATTGAACATCTGCTACAAATGCAACCAAATGATTTTCCGGTTTTGCTCTGTTCCCCAAAAAAACATGTAAAGTATCTTTATCAAACGAAGGATAATTTTCACTAGGAAAGGGACCAGACATATATAGCATATATAATCCCCCGAAGTTTGTTATATTACCATTTTCAAATGTCAAATAATTGTCTCCGGATGAAGGAGAAGCATGCATAACCATATCCATTTTATTATAGGCTGAGGGATCGTTTATCAACACAGTATCTTTGGTTAATCCATTAAGTTGACCCATGTCTGTAGAATACAATTTACTATGCCTTACATTGAATTGGTTTATTACAATCTTATATGAGGTATCGATGTCAGAAAACTTAATATAACCATTAGGAATGTCTGATGCACTTATTATTAAACCAGTTAAGCTACAATTTGAAGGTAATTCCAAATCAATATTTACGCTTTTTTGTATAAAAGCGGGATCCACGGGATCGATTACTGTGCCATTTTCATCTTTACATTGCATAAAAACTTTATGATTTGCCATGTTATCAAAACTGATAGTAGTATCTACATTTTCAGTTATATTAAGGTTGTGAATAATAGCATATGATAAATCATGGGTAATTTGCCAATCAGTATAAGTGGCAATAATTTCATAGCTGTCTTCAGGTAGATCAATTTCCCCGGAAAGTCCATCTGGTGATAAGGTAATATCCCACGGGGTGAATGAAATTGAATCGCTGGCAATGTAGATCTCTCCTCCCATAGTCATATCTTTATCAAAATAAAGTGTCAGATGATGTGTAGTTCGATTTTTTTTATATGTTTTTTTTTCAAATTGACCCGATTCTTCTTTTTGGAATTCAGAATTTAAAAATTTGATTTCCGGAGTAACATTTTCTCTGCGACTATTGTATTGTACGAAAGCGCATTTCCCATCTTTGCTTTTAATCAAATAGCCTTTACCTTGCGGCGTATCAAATGCCCTATACGTTTGGGCGGATGCAAATAAGGTTGTAATAACCAAAATTACTGGTAGTAATAAATTTTTCATGATTAAGATTTTAAATGAATAAAAATATTTTAAAGAATTGCAATGGCAAAATTACTACCGGAAATAGGGAAGAACCAAAAAATGAATGTACCCAAATTGTGGACATCTGAAAAAAATCAGTGCATGGCCTTATTTAACAACTGACTCTTTATCAGTGTATAATGTAAATTTATAATTGTTTTTGGTTTTCAAAAGAATGTTTCTATTGAATGCTTAAAATATTACCTGATACAATTTCTCATTGAAAATGGGGAAATATGAATAAGGATCAATTTTCATGTCAAGATTTCTAAATACATCTCAGGAAATCTTCGATATAGGTGTCTTCATTAAGTCTAAGTTTCTTTTTTAACCTGTATTTGGATTTCCTAACAGTATCTGGACTAATATTGAGCATACGGGCTATCTCTTTCGTGCCAAGGTTTATTTTTATATATGCACAAAAACGGAGCTCATGTTCGGTAAGTTCCGGATAATCCTGTTTCAATTTGTTAAAAAAGCCATGATGTACTTTTTCAAATAATATCTTAAACTGGCCCCATTCCTTATCAACGTTGATATGATCTTCAATTATTTTTGTTAAATCGTTGAAATAGCTCTTATTAAGCACATTATCATTGTAATATTTACCTGATATTTTCGAAATCTCATTTAGCAGATCATTTTTAGTAGTAAGCTGCAGGGAAAAACTGACCAATTCCTTGTTTTTTGCCTCTAGCTCCACTTGGTATTTAATTTTTTCGAGTTCTTTAATTTTATCCGCCATCTGAATTTTTTCCTGTAAATGGGCATTCGCCATTTTTTCTAATTTAATGGATTTTTTCAGACTTTTTCTTATTACCCCTGCAAGAATTATTATAGATAAGACAGTAATTACCAGAATAATATTGCTTCTTTTCTGGACTTCATATTTTTTTTGCAATAACTCCTTTTCATACTGTTTTTTTTGAAGATCTATTTCATATTGATAATCAGAAATACTTTTCTGTATTCCTGTATTTTGGATACTATCCCTAAGTTCAACAAACCGCAAATGATATTGATATGCTTTTTGCCATTGCTTTTGTTCCTTTTTTATTTCTGATAATGCCAGATAAGACTTCATCTCAGAACTTATGAGTCCGATTTCTGAAAAAACAGGTAAACATTTATTAAAATAATCCTCTGCTTTTGTTAATTGGTTATTATCCCGATAGAATGAACCCAAATCCTGTAGGATAATCCCATAAATTCTCCGATCATTAATCCTTTTTGAATAATCCATTGCACTATAAAAATAATTCAAAGCATCTGAATTTTTTTTCTGGGAGTAGTTGATAAGTCCTAAATTGATAAAAATGTTACACATTAATTTTATATCATTTACTTGTTTTGCTATTATTAAAGCTTTTTCATTATAGTAAGTCGACCTGAGATTATCATTTTTTTCCAAATAACAGCTTCCGATATTTAACAGGGCACCTGCTTCACTCCAAATTTTTCCATTTTTATTACTGATATTATAGTATCGATGAAAATTAATAATGGCCCTATCATATTGTTCTAAAGACATATACAATAGTCCAAGACCATTGGAAATGAGCCCTGTAAGCCATTCATTACGAATTTTTTCTGCTGTTTTATATGCTTTCGTAAAGTGTAACATTGCAATATAATAACTATCCCTGTTAAGATAATAATTACCCAGGGCATTATCTATTCTTGCTATTAAAGTATCATTCATGACTTTGTTAGCTAAGTTTAATGATTGATTACAAACGATTAACCCACTATCGCTTTGATCAAAATTAAGGTAAACTCTTGCTCTGTTAAACAATGCCATCGCATAAGCATTACTATCCCCTGTTTTTTTTGAAATTTCTATGGCTTCATGGCAAAGGAATGTACTTGTATCCTTGTTTTCCCAATAGGTTGAGTCTAACATTGTAAATATTTCATATAGTCGTTTTTTTTCATTTGTAAACTGATCTTTTTTATCATGGTGCGAGGACAACCATAACCATGAGGCCAACGCAATAATAATGGACAGTAGTGCAATACTGCCCATCCAGACCAGATGCTTTTTCTGAAGATGCAGGG
>JALNWE010000141.1 GCA_023231065.1 Bacteroidales bacterium | reverse complement strand
TTGGATTTATTGGCCTTATTTGCGGATCACCAGTTTTTTCAGATAAGAGCTATTGTTGTTTTCAACTTTTACATAGTATGCGCCTTCGTTTTGATTACTCAGGTCAATAGTAAACTGGTTACTGATCGTCTTGGTTTCTTCATACACAATTATTCCCAGGGCATTGACCACCCTGACAGTTATTTTCCCCTGGATGGATGGGTTACAGGTCACTGTGAAAATACCCTTTCCGGGATTCGGCGAAACAGAAATATCCTCGGTTTCGATGGTTTCGGCAGGGCCATTGGTATTGACCGTTCCGTTCTTCAACGTGGGATTGAACAATTTACCATTATAATCGCCGAATTCAACAGGAGTTGGATCGTTGGTCCAGGAAATCTCGGAAACATCATTTTTACGGGATTTGAAATGAAGATTGACCAGTGTCCCGTCAGCAATGTCAATTCCTCTAAGGTCAGCAGCCCAAACGAAAGTAAGCTGACCGGCTTTTTGTGAACCAACCACTACCGCGCTGAATTCCGGGTTCAAGTCACTTATTTCGGTAAATGCCAACTTCTTAGGATCGTATTGAAGGGTGAACTGGAAAGATCCAAGATTTTGTGCTGCCGATATGTAAACCGGCGCCACAACTTCATTGCTGATAGGGTTGACCGATCCGACTGTGAACACTGCTTCTGATGATTCAGGAACAGAATTGGGAACAGCAGATTTCCCTGAAACAGGATTGTAGGATCCGTTGGCATCGCCGTAAAGGATCCCATAATAATCCTGGACTATATTGCTCCCGAGAATAGTAACCGGGCTTGAATTGAACAACCAGTCGCCAACCGGGAAAGAGGTAATGATATTAGCAATTCTTTTCTTGATCAGCAACACATCGGAAGCGGTAAGGGAACCACTCCCGTTAACATCGCCCGAAGCCAGGTAAATCCCATATAAAGGATCGATATTGGCAATGTGCTTTCCGTAAAGTAAAGCATCACTGGCCGTAACGCTGGTCCATGGGCGGGTTGTTGATGATTCAATGGTATAAACACCATCCTGCAGATCCTCAAACAAATAATCGCCGTTGGCATTCGTTGTCTCAGTGGCTACTATTGTTCCCAGGTTATCCTTTAAAGAAAGGGATACATTCGAAAGCGGGCTGTTGGATGTATTCGGATAGGTGATTTTTCCCGAAATAGAATGGGTTGTTGTAACTGAAGCGGGGAAGATGATGTAATCGATCCATCCGCAATCGCTTCCGGTGGTCGTGGTATTATTCTTATAGTAAGCCCATTTGAAGGTATGGACACCGGCCGATACCGGATAACTCATCCGGGTCCAGCTTTTTTCACCGCTCCATTGTCCTTTTTGTACATTATCAATGTAAAATCCAAGGAAATCATAGGTTGGCTGTGATGACACTTTGCGGTAAAAAGTGATGCTGTCGCTGCGATCAACATTATATGTCAGGGAGAGGGAGCTTGACTGGTTAGGGCCAATGGCGCCGCTTTTTGCACAATAGATCCCTTCAATGGGATTAACGTTCGTAATGGTCCATGGCGCGTTACCACCCTGAACATAAGAGAAAATATTAAAATCCCCTGATTCAAAACCATCAAAGATCAAACCGATAATAGCCTGGAAGGTCTTTTGTGCCGCGTATTCCCCGGATGTGGCGTTATAATTGAAATAGACCAGGGAATCCATGGGGGCTGCCGGACTTACAGTAACATTGAAAGTTGCAAAACGGGTTTCTCCGTTTTGGACCGTGCCCAGGTCAAAGGTCCCGGTGTTAACAGTGACCAATGGATTGGCACAGGAAAGGGTAGCGATTGTATTGTTGGCCTGATATCCCCCGTTGTTCGTTGTGGAAATAGTGATATCGGCTGTTTCTCCCGGGTCAAGTCCTCCGTTTCCGTTTCCGGCAGTATCCGAAATTGATATTCCACCTACCGCTAATTCAGGGGCATAGGCTTTGACGACAAAATTGCTGACCCAGATACTGTCGCCGTTGGTGGCTGTCAGGTCAAAAACGATATCTGCTCCATTGGGTACATTGTTGGCCGCCTGGATGGTAAAGGCATTATTGATGGTCACCGTATCATTGACATCGAAATAGCCAAAATACTCAGAATTGTCGATCAGATTAATGTAAGGAGAGGCGGAGGAAATGGTCACATTAACATTGTCTGTTGGCTGGTCCCCGATATTCACCAGGGTCATGTTCAGGCTGACAGTAGCTCCTGTAACCAGTTTACCATCAGCGCTGTTGACATGATATCCTTCGAAAGTCACCCAGGGTTGATTGGCCGCTGGTCCGGTTTGATAAGGGGATGTATAAGCCATGACGATACCGGAACGATTGTCGCTCCATACCGGATAAACCTTCCGGTTGTTGGAAGAAATGCCCAGATAATCACCCATGTAACTGCTTGCGAGACCGGGAATAGGAGAAGGAGTGAACGATACATCACTGATTTTGAAATCTTCCCACGTTTGTCCTCCATCCCTGGAGTTGGCTGCAAATACTTCGCTTTGGGAGGCCGAAACATTCCGGTCATCATAGAAAATACAACTCAGGGTCCCCGATTTAGGATCACAACAGATCCACGGGAAGTAATGTTGTTTTCCAAGGCCGAACGCATCCTGGTTTATCCGTAGCGGGGTTGACCAGGTTGCGCCCTGATCGGTCGATTTGATCATATAGACATCGATCCCACTTCCCGTGTTTTCACCAGGGATACCAATATTGGCCCAAACAGCGTAAATAGCGCCCCGGTTTGGACCATTGCTGATGTCAACGGCCATGGAGGGAAATGAATTAACGCGCATATTTTTATGGGTCATGGTTGTGCGGATTCCCCTTATATTGGTAATAATACGGGATGCCGGTTGATAGGTGGCGCCGCCGTCGAGGGATTTAGCAAAGCCAAGGGCACATTCATCGGTGGGCCAGCCATCATAAATAGCCCAAAGAGCATAAACCTGTCCTTCGGGACCTGTCTGGAGATTAACGCCCTGGTTGTGGCTGCCGGCATTTACTGCCGTGCTGATGGCCAGGGGTGATGACCAGTTGACGCCATCGTCGGTGGAACGGGAGATCCCTATCTCAGTATCATAAGAGCCTCCAAAATTTGTCCATGAAACATAAAGGTTCCCCTCGTATGGGCTGGAAATACTGTTGTCAATCCACATGTGGTTTTTATCGCACATGGATCCGGGATTTGGGGCTACCTGTCGCGCGGTCCAGGTTGCCCCGTTATCATCAGAATAGGAGATGCCTTGTCCATAATTATTATGGATATAATTGACGAACATCCTTCCGGTATTGCTGATGGCAGTAGTCGGGTCACCGGAATTACCTCCGCCGGCGCCCTCGATTTCCCCTCCCCAGGTTGATCCGCCATCGAAGGAGAAAAAGTCATTAGCGCCATACAGTTGTCCGACCGGATTCTGGGTGGAGTTATTGGAATTCAGGGCATGGCCTTCATCCTTTGGATCGACGAAAACAGAATTCTCACTTTGTGTGGAATTCTCTGTCGTTAAAGGAATATCCGGTGAATCACCGCTGAAAACCGATTTGGCGTTGATCTTACTTCCCGTGAAGACACCTTTTTCAACAGGAACTATGGGAGCCACCGGGACCAATCCCAGTCGTGCCATTTCTTTCCAGTAACTCATGTTATCGATCCGGGTATCGACAACTACTTTCCGGGGTGTTGCTGTTTTGCTTTCCTTGGCTACCTGTTGTTGGGCGACAACAAACGAGGAACCGGCCAGAAGGAAGACCAGGATGAAAAATATGGATTTTGTTTTCTTCATAGATTTGTTGGATTTAGTTAGTACAAAATATATAAGTCTGGTTTTTTATTCATGATATTTTTCTTCATGCGATTATCTTTCACCTTTAATAATAATGGCCTGCCGGCAAATAAGCCGGCAGGTCAGTTGGTAAAATTAAAATGGTTTTCAGGAAAGATATTCTGTTTATAATGATATCAACCTGAAAATCAAAACTATTTGTTAAGGATCACTTTTTTCTGAATAACCTGTTGATTGTTTTCAATTGAAAGGATATAAACTCCATTCGAAAGGCCGGTCAGGTTGATGGTTTTTTGCAACGCTTTATCGGTCATCATCCCGTTTTCTTCGAAAACAATTCCGCCCAGGGCATTGATAACTTTAATATTGAATGTTCCCTGGATTTGGTTTTCCAACCGGAGGTTGAATATCCCATCCCCTGGATTTGGATAGACGGACAATTCGCTTTCATCTGCAAAGTTTGAATTATCCGCGCTTTTCAGGATACTGGGTTCAAATACATTGCCTTCATAATCGGTAAATTCAACGGGTGTCGGATTTCCGGTGATAGCGAGCGCCGATCCATTT
>JALNWE010000140.1 GCA_023231065.1 Bacteroidales bacterium | reverse complement strand
TTCCCCCTCCCTTTACAAGCTCTCCTCAATAACTCCCTTTCCCTGTCGTACAATCCTCAATTCCTCTCCGGTACAGTCAATAACGGTTGAAGGAATATTTCCGCAGGCTCCCGAATCAATCACGATATCGACCAACTTGTGGAATTTTTCATAGATCAGTTCCGGATCAGTCAAATAATCTACGATTTCATCATCATGATGGATGGAGGTGGTCATGATCGGGTTGCCCAACTGTTCTACAATCTGAATGGGGACATTGTGGTCAGGGATACGGATACCGACGGTTTTTTTCTTGCTTTGAAAAAAATGAGGGACCTCACTATTGGCATTCAGGATAAAGGTAAAAGGCCCGGGCAGGACCCTTTTCATGATTTTATAAGTGTGGTTTGGGATTGGCTTGGAATAGCCCGAAAGCTGGCTGAGACTGCTGCATATAAAAGAAAAATTTGCTTTCTCCCTTTTGATCCCTTTTATTTGCGCTACCCGGTCAACCGCCCTGATTTGAGTGATATCACAGCCCAATCCATAAACGGTATCGGTGGGATAAATGATCACGCCACCCTTTTGCAGACATTCTGTGATGATCTTCAGATGCCGCTCACCAGGATTATCGGGATAGATCTTTAGTAACATGGTGGAATTAAAAATTAAAATTAACAATTAAGCGTTTGCAAACCAAAAATCATAAACCTCATTGTCAATTATCAATAAAAAAGGGTAAGCCCCTTATATCGCACCGCTCGACCATTGTACCCTTGCTTTCTTCCGAACCTGGGGGAGTTGAACGGGAGCTGGTCGTATAAGACTTACCCGCTGCAAAAATACAAATATTACAGGCTGATTGACCATCATACCTCAATTTTTTTTGTATGTTTGCCTTGAATAATTTAAAAAACAATAACCATGGAAGAAAAAGTACGCTCCACAACCGTCCAGGGGTTGTATTATGGATTGATCACCGGTATCGGTTTGATCCTCCTCTCTTTGATTTTGTATATCGCTGGCCTGTATATGAACAAGTGGCTTTCATCTATCAGCTATCTTATCCTGATAGGAGGGGTGGTTTACGGCACAGTCGATTACAGGAAGAACTATCTGAATGGATATATGACTTATGGTAAAGCATTTACCCTGTGTTTTTTAATTGGATTGTTTGCCGGGCTTCTTGCTGCAATCTATACTTTCTTGTTCGCTCAGTTCATACATCCCGGTTTTGTCGGGGAAATACTGGAACAATCGCGGCAACAAATGGTTACTACGAGTCCCAATATGAGTGAGGAGCAAATCGAGTCCGCCCTGGCTATGACGGCCAAGTTCACATCACCCGTTATGATGATGGTGTTCGGGGCCATTACTTATGCCGTACTCAGCGCCGTGCTCGGTTTGGTTGCCGCCATTTTCCTGAAAAAAGAAGATCCCTCGCTTACCTCATCCATGTAACCCATTGCTGATGGATATTTCAGTTGTTATTCCTTTGCTTGACGAGGAAGGATCACTTCCTGAACTTACAGCATGGATCGAACGGGTCATGTCAAAACATGGTTTTACCTATGAAGTGATCTTTGTGGATGATGGGAGCAGGGATAATTCCTGGAAGATCATCGAGGACCTCAGGCGAAAAAACGAGAACCTGAAGGGCATTAAATTCCGTCGTAATTACGGGAAAGCGGCTGCCCTGAACGTTGGATTTTCCCAGGCGCAGGGAAACGTCGTTTTTACCATGGATGCCGATCTTCAGGATAGTCCCGACGAAGTTCCGGAAATGTACAGGATGATCACGGAGCAGGGATTCGACCTGGTTTCGGGCTGGAAGAAAAAAAGGCATGATCCTATATCCAAAACCATTCCGACGAAATTTTATAACTGGACCGCCCGGAGGATCTCGGGCATTAAACTGCATGATTTCAATTGCGGGTTAAAAGCCTATAAGCAATCGGTTGTAAAAAGCATCGAATTATATGGCGATATGCACCGGTATATTCCATTCTTGGCCAAATGGGCTGGTTTTACCAACATCGGTGAAAAAATTGTCCATCACCAGAAACGGAAATTCGGTAAAACAAAATTCGGCCTTGACCGTTTCTATAAAGGATATCTGGATCTCCTGACCATTTCTTTTACTTCCCGGTTTGGAAAACGGCCCATGCATTTTTTCGGACTTTTGGGAAGTATCATTTTCCTGGCAGGGTTCATCATTGCCGGATTCCTGGTTTATGATAAATATGTCAACCAGGCTTTTAAAATGACTGAACGTCCCTTGTTCTATTTTGGAATTTTAGCGATGATCCTGGGTACCCAGTTGTTTGTTGCCGGTTTCCTTGGGGAATTATTGGCAAGGAGCGCCAATGACCGGAACAAATATCTGATCGAACAATCTATCGGATTGGAAAATTCCCTGTTGTGATCCGGTAGAAAAGCGGTATGAACCATTAATCCTGAACCAGATGGAAATCAGTCAAAGAGTCCCCTTTTTGAAAAAAGCTTCGATACTTACACACTCCATGTTATTTCGTTTTCATCAGGATGTGTCCTGTTCTGTCACCAAAAATGAAAACACCATTATTAAAAGAGTATTGAAAGCTTTGGTTGGCCGGTTGAGGGATAGGAATGTAACCGAGGAAAAATTAGCTTTACAGAATCATGAAATTGTCCGGCAGAAAGAGGAACTGGAAAAACTTTTTCATCCCGAGCAGATCTTTTCCACGGTGGGTACGGCCAATGAAAAAGGAACCGGCCTTGGATTGATCCTGTGTAAAGAATTTGTTGAAAAAAATGGCGGTAAGATCTTCGCGGAAAGCAAACCAGGGATGGGACCTGTCTTTTCTTTTACACTACCCTTCGATGAAAATAAATCATGACGGACCCTCTGAAAATCGTGTTAATCGGTTCGGCTTACCCATTGCGCGGTGGACTTGCAGCCTTCAATGAAAGGCTCGTCAGGGAATACCGTCGGAGGGGGGATCCTGCTTTTATTTATACTTTCAGCCTCCAGTACCCTTCTTTTCTTTTCCCGGGTAAAACACAATATTCTTCAGAACCTGCCCCGGCCAATCTGCCGATTTACATTAAAGTAAATAGTATTAACCCTTTGAATTGGATCAGGGTCGGTCATGAACTTAAAAATCAGGAACCCGACTTAGTCCTGGTTAAATATTGGATGCCCTTTATGGCGCCCTGTTTTGGCATTATATGCAGGATCATCAAAAAGAACCGCCACTCGAAGATAGTGTCTATCATTGATAATATCCTTCCACACGAAAAGAGGCCCGGCGACCGGCTATTATCCGGTTTCTGGGTAAAATCGGCCGATGGCTTCGTGGCTATGTCGCGGGCGGTTTTAAAAGATTTGGAAACTTTTGACCGGTCCAAACCAAAAGTCTATTGTCCGCATCCGCTGTACGATAATTTCGGTGAGCCGGTTTCGAAAGAGATAGCCAGGGCAAGACTTGGATTGGGCCCCAATTTTAAATATGTCCTTTTTTTCGGGTTTATCCGTGAATACAAAGGATTGGACCTTCTCCTGGAAGCCTTTGGTGACCAGGAATTATCTGGTATGAATGTCAGGCTTATTGTTGCCGGCGAATTCTATGGAGATGCCAAACTCTATTATGAGATCATTTCCAAACATCACCTGGAAGAAAAAGTGATCCTGAGTAATGATTTTATTCCCGACAGTAAAGTAGTCAATTACTTTTGTGCTGCCGACCTGGTTGTACAACCCTATAAAACGGCTACTCAAAGCGGGGTGACCCAGATTGCCTATCATTTTAATAAACCCATGATCATAACGCGGGTAGGGGGATTGGCGGAATTTGTCCCTGATGGGAAAGTGGGCTATGTTGTTGAACCCGATCCTTCATCCATTGCATCAGCTATTGTCCGGTTTTATAAAGAGAACCGCGAAGCTGAATTTTCACAACAGGCATCGGTGGAAAAAGAAAAATATTCCTGGCGACGGATGATCGACGCCATAGCAGAAGCGGGAGGGCTAAAAACATAGGGATGGGATGATGGGATGATGGGATGATGTGATGATGTGATGATGTGATGATGTGATGATGGGATGATGTGATGATGGGATGATGAGATGATGTGATGATGTGAAGATGGGATGATGTGATGATGGGATGATGAGATGATGAGATGATGAGATGATGGGATGATGGGATGATGTGATGATGTGATGATGTGATGATGTGATGATGGGATGATGTGATGATGGGATGATGTGATGATGGGATGATGAGATGATGTGATGATGGGATGATGTGATGATGGGATGATGTGAAGATGTGATGATGTGAAGATGTGATGATGGGATGATGAGATGATGGGATGATGTGATGATGTGATGATGAGATGATGTGCCGATATGAAGATGTGAAAGGATAAG
>JALNWE010000139.1 GCA_023231065.1 Bacteroidales bacterium | reverse complement strand
TTGACCATAGACCAGAGAGATCATATTTTAAAGGTTCGGGCTTTCCAATACCGTCATAAGGATTTCTTTGTATCTCTTTGATCAAAGAGTTAATTTTCTTCAGGATCTTTTTATCCTCTGACTGCCAGGAAATATAGTCCTCCCAGGCATTTTGTGAAAATATGACCTTCATTTTACTTCAATCAATTCTTTTTCAAAGGCCTTACCCGACTTCATTTGTCGGATAGACTCATATAATCTATCAGCGTTAGCTTTTGAGCTAAGTAAATGAACCGTTTCCAGAATCGAATTAAACTCATCCAATGAGATTAATACCGCCCCATTACCTGAACCCCTCTTAATGATCAGGGTTTCATTGTTTTTTTCAACATCATCCAGATATTGTTTAAGGTTTGTGCGGAACTCTGTGAAATTTGCTGCTTTCATGCTTTTCAATATTAAGTTACTTTATGAGTACAAATATAAGTACTTATTGGGCAACTTTTTCATATGATAGAAACTTTTTAACATGCAGCCTGACGTGTGGCCGGCAGCCGTCGAAAAGGTAGAGGAAATGAGTTGATTTTCATTGCTTTCATTTTTGCGGCTGTTAGCATGTCACCAACCGTAAATTGTCAATCCACAAATGTTTCTTTAATAATTAACTTGACTTTTTTAATTTCCTTGGTTTCCAAATCCCCGATAATTTTTATAATCCTTGTCAAATCAATGGTTCTAATTTGATAAATCGCAATACCAAAACCCGTTGTCAAAGAGATTATCCGCATTGTCTGTGTCGTTGTTACAGTCATAAATTGAATTGTCTTTTTGTTTTTCAGGTGTGTATTTTCTGTAAACAATTTCTCCTTTGTCAATTGAAATTGGCTCTTTGAAAATAGGTCCATCAAAAACAAAAGTGTGAAACTCTCCGTTCTCCCCGCAAGGGTCAACATTGTCGGGCAAGTCCTTTAAAAAATCATTGTCAATTATTCTCCCCGCAAAATTTTTGTCTAAATATTTTTCGTTTACACAAGTAATAATTGCCTTGAACCCTAAATCAATAAATTCTCTGATAAGTTTGTCAGTGGAGATTTTCCATAACGGAAAAACTCCTTTCAAATTTAATTCGGACAGTTTAGTTTCTCTATACTTTCGTAAATCTTCTAAGAAAATGTCACCGAAAACAGACGCTGTCGCTCCTTTAGTTTTTATATCTGTCAAAGCAGTTGTCATTGCTTTTTCATATACTTCCATTGTCGGCATTTCGGGTATTTGCATTTTTATTAAAGGCAACCCGATACTTTCTGCTTGACTGTCCAACAAGTCAACTCGTACACCATGCATTGAAATTCGTTGATATTGTTCGTTGATGCTGGTCAACAAACACAATACATCGTATTGTTTTGTCTGCAAGATTTTATACAAGCACAGAGCAGAGTCCTTACCACCGCTCCAATTAAATATGACTTTTTCTTTCAATTGCATGTCCATTTTTCTAAAATAAAATCTGTCGTGTCAAGTCGCACATGTCTGTGCCTGCAATGCTTGCCGCTAACGCTTTGCTTGCAACTGTGGCAAAGGTGAAGCATTGTTTGACATTTCGGACACCACATCATTGGTGGAGACATGTTCCCATCCTTTCTTATCTGATTCAATTTGCTATCCAAATCATAGACAAGCATAAAATGCTCAGGAATTGTAAGGCCTGGCCTCCATTTCTCTTTAAGGATTTCTTTCAATTCCTTAAACCACACTGTGTTACTTTGACCTATGGGCATTTTAAAAAGGTAAATCTATATCATCATTTTTGTTGGATAACTTTTCTTCTTTCTCAAGCTCTCTCATCTCTTCATGAGTAATCCCGAACGGGGTTCCATTTGAAGTGAATCCTGCAATAAAGGCAAAATTCTCATCACTTCCGAATTCCATTCCGTATTCCTTTAATTCCGGATTTACATTGCCAATATTTTTATGGCGTTTCTTCTTCATCGTATTTATTTTTTTTGACTTATCAAACGAGCATTCTCAATCCGATACATTACTCCGACAGTAAATTTTGCATTTAAGAAATTATACAAACTACCATTTTCATTTGATTTTGAGATATTTAAAAGACCTATTGAATAATTGTTTTCAATAAGTATTTGAAACCTCGTTGAAACAGGAACCTGAATTCCAATACCAGCCATTATCCCAAGATCTGTTGAATTTATGAATTGTTTTGCATTTCCTTCATAGGTTGTATCATGAGTTACCTCCATAATCCAACTTGATCTTGATGCACTTACATGAGAATTAACCATATAGCTGAAATAAAGGCCAGCGTTTACAATAAATTTCCATTTCGAACCAAAGGAAAAGCTGGGTTTCGCATATAAATTCAAACATCCAATTTCGAAATTATTATTAGAATGAACACCTCCGGCCAATCCTCCATAATAGTTGACAATCCTAAATGATTTCCACAGATATTCTATTTCTATACCAGGATTGAACCTTTTTTTAGTTTGATCCTTAATAAAACATCCAATGCTAAAAGAGTTTTCTTTAGGCTGGAAAACAGTCTGATTATGTGGATCATTTTCATTTGAACTTAAAATCCAAAAGTAATTGTATCCTCCTTTGATTCCTAATTGAATTTGACTCTTAACAGAAAGAGTATACAATAATAAAACAACGCCGATGATAAGTATCTTTTTCATTTATATGAGGCCTGACGCTTACTGGCAGACACAGAAAAGGGAAAACCTTCAACAAACACTGATAAAGTCAGCCTTTTTGCGTTTGCCAGTTCGCTATTGGTATGGGCATTTTTAGAAAACATATTCAACTCCCAGATAACTCGTTAAAGTGAACTTCTCAAAAATTAAAAAGAATCCTGAATATGAACCAAAACCAAAGCCACATGACATATGAAGTTGATTCAATATGGTATAGTCCAAACCTACTGATCCTGTATTTTCTACATAAACTTCTTCATCATCAGTCCATTGTGGTGGCCCGAGTTGATAATTTTTGAATTTGACCTGAAAAATTGAATAATTAAATTCTGCAAATATTCTTGTATTTTTTAATAAAAAATTAGAATAGTAACGATATCCAAAGTTCAATCCAAATGAATTGTGTTCATAAATTTGATTAGTAAGGTCAGTCGGTTGAATAATATATGAATATTGAGGCCCAAGGAAAAAATTATGATGTTTAAAATTAACTGAAAATAAGGGTGCAAGGTGCACTGTTCTAAAATTATTCTCATGATAGACTTCAAAATCATAATTTGAGATAAAACGGATTCCCAAAGATACTTTTGATTTAACAGTATCCTGTCCTATCAAGTTATTTGTCAAGCCTCCAACAGTTAATAGGGCTAATGTCAATAATGATTTGTATTTCAATAGCATGGAACTTTAAGATCGTAGAACAATTTCAAATATTTCAAATTAAGTCATTTTTCAGCCTTATCGATAACGGTCGGGCCGTTATTATTCAATTTTATCTTCTGTTTTCCTTTGAAGTATATCGGATAATTCCATTCCTATTTTAAATGCTTCATCGTATTTTTCTTTTGGAAATCCTTCATATATTTTTTCATAAGGATCATGATAAATTTTATGAATAAATTGATTTCTTATTCCGTTGAATTTTATAATCATTTGGTATTCCTTCTCTGTGAGTTGAGATAAAACAAATAAAACGTGAGCAGTAGTGACAAGATTTATTTGATTTGCAATGTCCCAAATTCTTGACATTTCACTATCATGATCAATGCTCCCAGTTAAGATTAATAATTCTTGTAATTTGTTTTCAATCCAACCATGTAGCACCTGCAGGGCTTCAATAAAATTTTTACTTTCGTATGCTTGTTGCGCATGCTCTGTTACCCATCCTTCTATACGAATAAATTTTTTTGGCATTAGTGCATTTCTTTTTGGACCTTACTCAAATTAATAATGGCCTATAGTCAGGCCACGCAGGGGAGTTTCACCCCTGCGTTTCCACGGAACCGTACGTGAAAGTCTCCCTTCATACGGCTCTTCCTGTTCAATCACAAATGTATAAGAACATTATGGATATACCAATTCCCAATGGGTAAAAAGCCGCGGACTTTCCCGATACTTTTTCCGAAGCCATCTAAGGGCTGCCTTCTTGTACAACCCATTTTCCCATTGTACCCATTTCAACAAGTGTTCATTCAACTGATACCATAGATAGCGTGTATGTCCTGCCCAGAACTTGCAGTAATAGTTTTTAATCCCTCGTATGATTGGATTCAGCTCTGCAGCTAAGCTTTCAATGGATTTTCTCCGGTTTCTTTTACGGGTTGTGGGAAGTAACTGCCAGATGTCAGCCTGTTCCATAGTGTGTAGAGATTGGGGATCAGGTTTTTGTCTAATTCTTCCCAATTCATGTCATCTATGCCCGGGCCTC
>JALNWE010000138.1 GCA_023231065.1 Bacteroidales bacterium | reverse complement strand
TACCTCTGAAGTCGTTTTAGCCATCCATGGAACACCCTTTCAGGGAGTTGACGGTCTCCTCTCGGTATGTCCATATTATTCAAAACCGCAACAGGAAGGGATTTACCAGCATTTCAGGATCATCGCAGAAGCCTCACCTGTCCCCTTGATACTTTATACGGTTCCCGGGAGAACAAGTAGTAATATTAGCGCCGCCACAACTTTACGGTTGGCGAATGATTGCCCCAATATTATTGGGATTAAAGAAGCATCCGGAAATTTCGACCAGATTTTTCAGGTAATAAAAAACCGTCCTAAGGATTTTCTCGTACTTTCAGGCGATGACGCGATAACCCTTCCCTTGATTGCAGCTGGAGCTGATGGCGTCATTTCAGTTACAGCCAACGCTTATCCCCAGGAGTTTTCCGAAATGGTCAACATGGCTATCGCGGGAAATTTTAAATCGGCCAGAGAACTGCATTACCGACTGATTGATTTTACAAATTCCCTTTTTGCTGATGGCAGTCCAGCTGGAATTAAAGCTGCCCTTGAAAAAATGAACCTGTGCGGGAATTATTTGCGCCTTCCTTTGGTATCTGTCAATGACGAAGTAAAAAACAGGATTGGAAAAATCATGGAAGAACTGGGAAAATGAAATGAATCGTTTTGATTTTCTTCTGTTTCTCGCACTCTTTTTTTTCCTGAGTCCTTGTTCTCAAGCCCAATACACTACAAATAATACACCAAACAGTTTCTTCGGGGATAGGGGAGAAGTTTATTTCCGGTTTTCAGGAACTTCCGCGAGCGAAATAAACAGACTATCACATATCATATCTGTTGATAAAATATCAGACCAGAATGTCTTTGCTTATGCCAATAAAAAAGAATTCGAAAATTTTCTCAAAGAAGATATCCCATTCACGATCCTCACAGCGCCAGGACTTCTGATTCCCGAAAAGGAGTTGCAACACAGAATTCCCGTTGTCAAATCAGGTAACATGATCATCTGGGATTTCTACCCAACCTATCAGGAATATGTTGCCTATATGGTTGGGTTCGCGGCTTCCCATCCGGATATTTGCAAACTGGATACCATCGGGACTTCCATACAGGACAGGTTGCTTTTAGCCGTGAAGATCAGTGACCATGTCAACCAGCATGAAGCAGAACCCGGACTGTTTTTTACATCCTCCATTCATGGTGATGAAACAACGGGATATGTATTAATGTTGCATCTGATCGATTACCTTATATCGAATTATGGAATTGACGCCAGAATTACGGATATGATCAATTCTACGGAAATTTTCATAAATCCACTGGCAAACCCCGATGGCACCTATTATGGCGGAGACCAGTCACCTTATGGGGCTACGCGCAATAATATTAATAACATTGACCTGAACCGGAACTTCCCGGATCCGAAATTTGGTTTGCACCCGGATGGCGAAAATTGGCAGAAAGAAACTCAGGCATTCATGAACTATCCCGATCTGAACCATTTTACAATGAGCGCAAATCTACATGGAGGTTCAGAGGTATTTAATTATCCATGGGATACCTGGATGAAACTGACTGCAGATGATACCTGGTGGCAATGGGTTGGGCGTGAATGGGCCGATACTTCTCAAAAATATGGCCCCACGGGTTATTTTACCGATATGAATAATGGAATTACAAATGGTTACTCCTGGTATGAAATAAACGGGGGACGCCAGGATTACATGAACTACTGGCAACATTGCAGGGAGGTTACCGTTGAGATTTCTGATATAAAACTGCTTCCGGTCAATCTTCTGGAAACTATGTGGATCAGTAACTATCACTCATTTCTGGACTTCATCGAACAATCACACAATGGTATTACCGGTACGGTGACTGATTCTATAACAGGTAATCCTTTATGTGCAAAGATTTTCCTGAATGGTCACGACATGGATAGTTCGGAAATGTTTTCGAAATTACCCTCTGGGTTCTATTCAAGGCCGGTCAGTGAAGGGATTTATAGCATAACTTTTTCTGCTCCGGGATATTTTCCAAAAACAGTGGATCAGGTTGAAGTCCATAACAATCAGGCTATCTCACTGAATGTTAGCCTTAAACAGAATCCTTTTAGTATCAATGACAAAGAAATACAATCCCTAAGGATTTTTCCCAATCCCGGGAATGGGGTATTTGAAATTGAGCTCCCGGCCAATGATTAAAACACTCCTAAGATTATGGTTTTCAATGCCCTTGGAAACGAAGTTTTTACCGGTGAAAGTAAGCCTTCTTCATCCGCTTCCAGATACATCCTTAATATATTTCATCTACCTTCCGGAATATATATACTGAAGATCATTACCGGTGAAGTCACGCTGACAAGGAAGCTGATTATTGGTCATCAAAGAGATGCAGGATAGGTAGATATATGAGCCTTTGTATATCCTCAAATGCGGATTCCCATTCCAAAAAATATACGGTAAAGGATGGCGAACAGAAGTGTGATTATAGCCAATACGAATGAAAATCGTATGACTCTTGGTTCCTCATCAAAAAATAGATCCTTTGATTTTATTCCTTTTAATACAACCGGTAGTAAAATGAGTAGCATAGTGGCATTTGTCGATATCTCATAAAGGGTTATCTCCGGAATTTTTATACAGAAAATAAGAAAATTCCCGACAAGAAAGGGAAAAATGAATTGGTTAACAATAAATTTCGTCCGGTTGCCCTTATCTAAAAAATTAAAATAAATATTTCCGCTGGACAAGAATATCGGGGTAAGAACAAGGCCAAGAACGACCATAATGATCATGGCAAAGATTGAAATCAGCATTTTTCCGGTATCCATAAAGAACAGATATATGATCACATATCCGAATCCTTTGTTGAAAATGGCTCCCATCAACATTTCACCCAGGAAAAAAACCAAGGAATGAAGGACCATCCAAAGTATCAGGAGCCTTAGAATCCCGGTTTCTTCCAATACTTTTTCATAGAGAAGAAAAAGGAGAATTCCGATAAATAAAGCTACTAACGGACCGGTACTGAAGACGACCTGAACAGCATCTGTGGTCCATTTATCACTTTCAATCAGGAATTCAATATTATAATAAAACAGGATGGTATGGATATCGAAAGCAAGCGCCGAGAAACCAATCGCCAAACGTGTTATGATCGCGATCAACAGATAAGCCAGCAGGAAAAGGACTGTGGAATTAATAAAAATAAAGGCATAAGTATGTCTTGGATAATTGGCTGTCAATACCTTGCGGGGAGATTTCAGGGTGAAAAGCGAACCCTTGCTGGCAAGGAACCGGATTTTCCGAAAAATCCCGTAACCTCTTTCCATTAAAGAGTATGACTGCTTTTCAGCCATCATTTTTAATATTTATCTGCCACTGGAGGGATCACGTTTGGATACTTTCCTTCAATGAGCCTGGTCCTGACTTCCGAAAAGGCGTCAATGGTGGTTTTAACATCTTCCAATGTGTGCGATGCTGTAGGAATAAGCCGCAGCATGATGACATCCTTTGGGACAACTGGATAAATAACAACGGAGCAGAAGACCCCGTAATTTTCTCTTAAATCTGCCACAACCTGTGTGGCTTCCCCGACTCCGCCTTTCATGAATACAGGAGTTACCGGAGACTGAGTTTTTCCAAGATCAAATCCCTTTTCACGCAATCCTTTCTGAAGGGCACGGACAATAGTCCACAGGTTTTCACGAATTTCAGGGTGTGTACGGATAAGCTCCAATCGTTTCATCGCTCCAATGACCATGGGCATGGGCATGGATTTTGCAAAGATCTGAGATCTCATCTTAAAAGCCAGGGATTTAATGATACGTTTCTCGCTGGCGGCAAATCCCCCGATCCCGGCCATGGCTTTGGCAAAAGTTCCGAAATAGATGTCAACCCCGTCCATCACGTTCTGTTCCTGGCTTGTTCCTGCTCCGGAATGCCCCATCGTACCAAAACCATGAGCATCGTCTACCAGTAATCTGAACCCGAATTTTTCTTTGAACTGCAATATCCCTTTCAGGTTGCCCAGATCGCCAGGCATACCGAAGACCCCTTCGGTAATGACCAGTATCCCTCCTCCGTTTTGATCTGCGGCTTTACGCGCATGGTTGAGCTGGGATTCCAACCGCTCCATATCATTGTGAGGGTAAACAAAACGTTTACCTATGTGCAGACGAAGCCCGTCCAGGATGCAGGCATGCGATTCGGAATCATAGACCACAACATCATGACGGTCAAGAAGAGAATCGATGATGGACACCATTCCCATATATCCGTAATTCAGGAGATAACATGATTCCTTTTTTTCGAAACCAGCTAATTCCTGCTCTAATTGTTCATGATATTTTGTCTCACCCGACATCATCCGCGCACCCATAGGAGCGCCCATTCCAAATCGGGCTGCGGCTTCCGCATCGGCTTTTCTTATCTCAGGATGATTGGCCAACCCAAGGTAATTGTTAAGACTC
>JALNWE010000137.1 GCA_023231065.1 Bacteroidales bacterium | reverse complement strand
GCTCAATGATTAAACCACGTTGGTGAATATTTCTGGTATGCTTTCATTTAAAGGGTCAACTGTCGTACTTTTGCAGTTAAAGGTGGGATGAATTCATCGTGCCACCAATACACAACCATTAAATACTCATGATATGAAAACAGGATTCAGGACATTATTTTTATTCGCGGCCGTTTCGGCCTTTATGTTTGCAGGATGTGGCAAGGAGGGCCCTATGGGACCTCAGGGAATGAGTGGACAAGATGCCACGGTTTATTATTCCGAATGGTTTTCGCCCGTAGTCTGGTCGGGCGGTTCGGGTGACTGGTATTTTGCGGCGAATGCCCCCGATCTGACCCAGGGGATTGTTGAGAACGGTGTTGTCCTCGCGTATGCCTGGCTGGCCGATGATGTTTACGGAGGTTCTTCCGTACGCCCCTTGCCGGCGTATGCTGTAGGCGCAAACTGGAGCTTCCTGATCCACCAGTACGGAAGCATTGAATTCACCTGCGACAGCTATGCGGCTCCGCTCACCGACGGCAATAAATTCCGGTTTATCGCCATACCCGGAACCATCCCTGCACTAAAATCAGGTGCATCAGGATATAAGAGCGAACAGGAACTGAAGGGCATGTCGTACAAAGAAGTTTGCAAGCTCTACAACATTCCCGAATAGTAAAACTGGAGATTCAATAATTGGTTTGCAAGGATCCGACTCTTCTATGTAGGTTTAAATATTCAATGATACTGAATATGGAGTATGGCGTATGTTATTATGAGTGGCGGGCGAAAAACGTTTACGATATCATCGAAAATTTCCATCTTGAGCGGCACAGCTGAACGGCGCTGCTGGATGGCACTGCTGAACGGCACTGCTGAACGGCACAGCTGAATGGCACTGCTGAATGGCACTGCTGAACGGCACTGCTGAATGGCACAGCTGAATGGCACAGCTGAGCGGCATTTGCAATGCCGCTCGAAACACAGCAGAATTTGTAATTCTGCACTAAATTGAAACCAGGTACGGAACAGAGTATAGCGAAATAAAAACATGTCCACAGGTTATCAGATAAAAGATCAATCAGCTTGCTACTACCTGACATTTCAGATAGTTTACTGGATAGACCTGTTTGTGAAGCAAGTCTATCGTGACATTGTTGTGGAAAGCCTTAAATTCTGTCAAAAGGAAAAGGGTCTTGAACTTTTTTCCTGGGTCATCATGTCGAATCACATCCATCTACTGGCGCGAAATTCTCAAGAAGATTTGAGCGGTACCATCCGTGATTTTAAAAAATTCACGAGCAAGCGGTTCATAGAAACCATCTTTTCAACTAATGACAGTTGAAAGGAGTGGATGACCCGGTTGTTCCGTCACGCAGCAAAACGCCAGAATAAAGAAGGCGAATACCAGGTTTGGACTCATGAAAATCATGCGGTTGAGGTGTTTGGGGATGCTTTCATACATACAAAAGTAAGGTATATCCATGAAAATTTGGTAAGGGCGGGATTGGTGAGAAATGCGGAAGAATACCTATATTCAAGCGCTGGTGCCTATTCCGGGCAGGATGGTTTGATTGACATTATTCCAATCGTTATTACAATTGAAAAAATCAGGTGATAAGGTGGATAATTAAAAATTATCCCGTGTTCCGAGCGGCATTGCAAATGCCGCTCAGCAGGGAAATTCCGGGAAAAGACGGATAAGGTACATTATAAGATTTATATTCACACTTCACCCCTGCGGGATTTGAATGCCATAAAAAAATGAAGAAATTGCTCCATAAATGTGAATTTATTGTCTGATCATTTTGTTCATATCAACAGAATAATCAATCTTTGTAAAGGCGTTACCCCTATAAGGCTGATATTAACCATTTTAAACTGGAAGATGAAGAGCGTTCGTTTCAATTTCATTATATTTTTCCTATTCTTAGCGCCAATCGTTTTATCCTCCAGGGGATCGACCATTCGGACTGCCCTTTGCCGACAAGCAAAAACGAATTTCGACCTGATGCGTTCCAATCCGGAAAAGTCCTTCACTAAAGCTTTGAATATAAAACTTGAAGCGATGGGGCAGAAAGACCATGAAGCAGAACTCATTGCACTTCAAACAATCTGCAGCTATTATAAAAAGCAGAATGATTTTAAAAACCTGATCACATCTTCGGAAGACTTATTCAATAAAGCCGTTCAATACAACAATTTGATATATAAGGCAATAGCCAAGGACTACCTTTCAAATGCCCTTGTCTTTAACGAATTTTACGATATGGCGCTTGAACAGCTTAAACAAGGTCTCCAACTTATTGACCAGGCTGACGGCAATGATTCTATAGTCATTGATACCAAAGCGAATCTTTATGTTTCCTTGTCGAATTATTATTCAATCCTTCAAGATGGGAAGAACAGGCTCATGTATATCAAATTGTCCATTGCCGAGCATGATAAATTCAGCAATGCCGCATACAGGGAGAAGCTTAGGTATATTGATTTTTCCAATCTGGCAATCACTTATTATGAGCAGGATATGGATTCAGCCGAGGTTTACGCCCTGAAATCGGTTTCACTCGACCGGAATTATGGGATGGATGACGTAAAATTTTGTAATCTTCTCATTTTGGGTAGTTTAAATCAGATGAAAGGAAAGTACCTGGATGCCTTTACCTATTTTCACCAAGCCGAATTGGTGGAGAATTATAAAAACCATCTGAATGTGGAACTGTTATATTTGAATATAATTGAGGCCTACAAAGCAACCGGAGATACATCCAATGTGAAAAAATATGAGAATAAACTTGCTGCCTTTAAACTAAGAGTTGCTGAGAACAAGAACAAATCACTGCATAAGATAATAGAAGACAAAGAGTTGAATGCAAAAAACCAACTCAATAACATCTTGTTTTTGGCCTTTATTGTATTCCTCTTGCTAATGGGAGGCGGGATAATTTATATCCTTCATAAAAACAGACTTATCTCGCATTATGAAAAACTGAGTAACAAGTATCTTGAAGATAGGGCCAAAAAACCCGGTCAGGAGGATCTTGTAAAACTTATTGAAATGGTCAAAGGGAATAATGCAGCATTTATGTCTTCCTTCAACGAGGTTTTTCCAGATTTTGCCATGAAATTATTGGCAATTAATCCCAGGGTCGTTCAGACCGAGATCGAATTTTGTGCCCTTTTAAAATTAAACCTGCATACAAAGGAGATTGCTCGTTATCGGAATATTGAACCTCGCACTGTCCAGAACAAGAAATATCTCATCAGAAAAAAACTGAATATCCCTGGGGAAGTGGATATTTACCATTGGTTTAGCGAATTGTAATAGCTTGATATTTTGATTATTATAAAATAAATCAGATACTAGTGTAGATTTTATGTAGGTGTTTTCATGGGGCTACATAGGGATAAAGATATCTTTGCATTCCTTAATCCTAAAAAAAAAACAATGAAAAAAAATCTTATGCTTGCATTGCTTTTATGGCTTTCAATTATTACCGATATTCAAAGCCAAACCATCTGGTCGGATAATTTTAATGATGACAATATTGATGATTGGACATTGATCGATGGGGACGGGGATGGTTTTAACTTCCAAACGATCCAGATGTTAGGTGGTTGGCCCCCAAGTCCCATTGGAACTCCATTTCTTTCATCCACCTCATACACCCAATACAATAATATCGGGAACGTATTTCCCGACAACTGGGCGATTACTCCGGCTATTGATCTTACTTCGGTCGGCCCCGATAAAAATGTATCTCTCCAATGGGCCATTGTGGATTCTGCAACTAGTTGGAACCCGTATCCAAATAATGAAAATTATGCAATCTATATTGCTGAAACAAAGGATACTAATGATTTCATTTCAGGAGGTATAAAATTCACGGAACACAATCTTCCTATTATATACACGGTAAGGGTCCTTGACGTCTCGGAATTCATTGGAAAAACAATATATATAGCATTTCGTCATTACAACGTTTCTGATAGTGTGGAAGTTCCTTTCAGCTCCTCACTTGAGCTTGACGACATGAGTGTTTTTATCAGCATCTCTAGCTCTGTTCAGCCAGCTAACTTCAATACTGATTTGATGATTTATCCAAATCCGGCCGATGGGCTGATTGAGGTGGCCACCCCATCAGGTTTCAATGCCCATCTGACTACTTATGAACTCCTTGGAATTACAGGGAATATTATTGCAACTTTCAATTCAAACAACGGCAAAATCAACCTAAGCAATATACCCTCAGGGGTTTATATTCTAAAGGCAACAGACGGGCAACATACAACCGTTCAAAAGCTGGTTAGGAAATAGTACATAATTATGCCAGGTTTTTTTACCAGTGTCACCCCTGTGTTTTAAGGTATGTAACCGCCGAATCTATTCTGTCTTTACTCTTGTCAATTCCAAGAATTGTTATTATTTGAAATAAATCAAAGGAATTAGTCCTTTTTGTAATCGACATACGCAGAAACGC
>JALNWE010000136.1 GCA_023231065.1 Bacteroidales bacterium | reverse complement strand
ATTTCCGATGGTTTCTTCGTCCACCTTTTCCGACTGAACGGGTTTTCCTTCCTCAATAAAAAATTTCCGGAGGGTACCCGAGAGGGATACAATCGGCGCAATACTGTTCATGATCTCATGGGTAAGTACCCTGATAAGTTTCTGCCACGAGTCAAGTTCTTTTTCATCCAATTCATTCCGGATGTCCTGAAGGGAGATCAGCCTGGAAACCTTTCCGCCATACCGGATCTCTTTGGACCGTATCAGGAGATTAATTTGCGATTCATTGGTAAACCGTTTATAAGTGCATGCTTCTCCGGGTTGGATCACCGCCAATGTATTGAAAAGATCAGGGTTCCGCAAAGGGATCAGATGAAGGGGTGTAAAAGAAGGGATCCCGGCATATTCAAATGCTTTCTCATTCATGATCTCGACTTCATTGTTATCATTAACTGCCAGGAGCCCCGTGGCGGCATGTTGGATGAAACTCTGATAATACTTTTCGATGTACTCATTCTGCTGTTTGATCTCGCTGATACGGTCGTTCAAGCTGTTGAGGCTTTGATACAGATGACGCAGCGACTTCTGCCGCGTTGTGGTGGGAAATTTCAGGGAAGAATCCTCGTTCCGGATTGCTTCAAAAAAGAAGGCAACCTGGTGATTCGTTTGGTTGACATTGTGGATGATTGAGTATGTTGCAAAAGGCACAGGGAAAAGAAACAGCAAATACCATAGGTTCATGTAGTACATGCTCAAACAACCAGCTGCTAATGCTGATATAACCATGATCATGATGCTGACGACGGCAGTCAACGTAAGTCGTTTATATCCCATACTTTTTTATTTTTGTGTACAAGGTGGTACGCGAAATCCCAAGATTCCGGGCTGCCAGACTGAGGCTTTGATTGCTTTTTTTTATCTCATTTACGATCATCCGTTTTTCCATTTCCTCCAATGTGGATGTTTTTTCTGTCTGAATATGATGCGACAGGTCCAGGTAGAGATCGCCGGATGTGATACTGTCACCTTCGCATAATATGACCGCCTTTTCAATGGTATGTTGCAATTCCCTTATATTTCCCGGCCATGAATATTTCTGGAGACGGTCAAGCGCTTTTGGTTGAAGCTTCAGGAAGCTTTTCTTGTATTTCAAACCATATTTCCCGATAAAGAAGTTGGCCAGGATCCCGATGTCCTCCGTGCGTTGTCGCAAAGGGGGCAACTCTATTTGAATGGTATTGATCCGGTAAAGAAGGTCCTGTCTGAAAGTCTGCTCCCGGATCATCTGCAGCAGGTTTTTATTGGTGGCGCTGATCAGTCTTATGTCAACCGGGTATTCTTTATTGGATCCAACGGGAATTACCACCCTGTTTTGCAATACATTTAACAACTTGGATTGAAGCGGTAACGGAAGATTACCCACCTCATCAAGCAACAGCGTCCCTTTGTGGGCCAGGATGATCTTACCGATCCGGTCATCAGAAGCATCGGTAAACGATCCTTTGACATGACCAAACATCTCACTTTCAAAGAGAGTTTCCGACATCGATCCAAGGTCAACAGTGACCAGCAACTCGTTATAACGATCCGAAAGCCGGTGTATCTCTTTAGCGATCAACTCTTTTCCGGTTCCATTTTCCCCGGTAATCATGATGTTGGCATCGGTAGGGGCCACTTTTCTAACCATATCAAGGACCTTCTGCATGACCGATGAAGCGCCGATGATCATCCGTTCATCCCGGTTCAGCTCTGCCTTCAGGTCCCGTTCCCGCTTCCGGAGATCGCCAACCGTCAATTTTGACTTACGAAGCTCCAGGACAGACTTCAGCGTCGCCAGCAATTTCTCATTTTCCCATGGTTTAAGAATGAAATCCGCCGCGCCTTCATGGGTTGCTTTGACGGCAGTTTCAATATCCCCGTATGCGGTAAACATCACCACTTCAATATCCGGCTTCCGCTGTTTGATTTCCCTGAGCCAGTATATTCCCTCATTTCCTGAACTTTCGCCCGATTTGAAGTTCATGTCCAAAAGTACGACATCAATACTCCGGGTCTCAATCTCATGAATCAAGGAGTTAGGGCTGGAAATGATATACACTTCCTCAAATTCAAATTTTAAGAATAACCGCAAAGCATTCAGAACGCTTTTGTTGTCGTCGACTATGAGCAGACGGCCTTCTTTGGTTTTTACCTCCATAACAAACTAATTCAATTTCAAATGTACGGAATGTTTACAAATGACTGTTCAAATATTTAACAAAATAAATTTTATGTGTTTTACATATAATTGTGTATCAATATTTTAATATGATTGGCATAAAAATTGCTCAGGGATGTGTAAATTTAAAAAATACTATCATGATAAAGACAGTCAATCTCACGAAGCGTTTCAAAACCGACGAAATCGAGACAACCGCGTTGAACAATGTAAGCATGGAGGTAAAACAAGGTGAATTCATTGCCATCATGGGCCCTTCAGGATGCGGGAAATCGACTTTACTGAATATACTGGGGATGCTCGATAATCCCAGTGAAGGAGCATACATCTTCAATGGAGTGGATGTTTCAAAATATAAAGAGGGAAAGCGCACCCAGTACAGAAAAGGGAACATCCAGTTTGTTTTTCAGAGTTTTAACCTGATCGATGAGTTGAATGTTTATGAGAACGTGGAGCTGCCTCTTCTCTACTTAAAGAAATCGGGCGCCGAACGGAAGCAACTGGTGGCTGAAATACTTGAAAGAATGAAAATTGGTCACCGGAAAAAACACTTTCCCCAGCAGTTATCCGGAGGTCAGCAGCAGCGTGTTGCCATTGCCCGTGCCGTTGTACCTTCGCCACAACTGATCCTGGCAGATGAGCCTACGGGGAACCTGGATTCAAAAAACGGGATTGAGGTGATGAACCTGCTGTCGGATCTGAACAAGCAGGGAACTACCATCGTCATGGTTACCCACTCACAACGCGATGCCACCTTTGCCCACCGCATCATCAATTTATTTGACGGCCAGATCGTAACCGAAGAGGTTGCCCATAGCCAACAAACCTTGTAAGCATGAAGCGGTTCATTGCCATCTTACTCCTTTTTCTTTTGTTTTCCGGTTGCCGGGAAATCATGGTCGCACAAAATGTTTGGACCCTCGACCAGTGCATTAACTACGCATGGGAAAATAATTTCTCAGTGTACAACCAGGAGCTTGGCGTGGAAATCAGGAAAACAGATTTACGCCAAGCCAAGAATGATCTCCTGCCCAACTTGTCGGCTCAATCCTCTTTTGACCAGTATTTCGGACGCTCCATCGATCCTGCAACGAATGCTTACATTGATGTAAAGTTTTTCACCAACTCATACAACATTGCTTCCAGCGTTGACATTTTTAACGGTTTTGTCAGGCTGAACACAATCGATATGCAGCGGCACAATGTCATAGCGGAAACAAGCAAATTGCAACAGTTAAAGAACCAGGTGGCATTCACGGTCATCAATGGATATTATGATGTCCTTCTGAAACAGGGACTCGTTTCAATTGCGAACGAAAACTACGAACTTTCGGTGAGCCAGCTAAATTACACGATGAAACTCGTGGAGATCGGTAGAAAAGCAGGTACAGACCTGCTGGAGACAGAGGCCAATATGGCTACCGACAGTTTTTTAATGGTTCAGTCCCATCATTTACTGGAACAAGCTTCGCTGGACCTGAAATACCTGATGAATTTTCCACTCATCGACAGCCTGGTGATCGATACCCTTGTCTATTCAATTTTCTCCGGAACGATGGATACGCTCACAATGACAGGACTTTTTCAGTTGGCATCAACGTCGTTACCGGATTTAAATATTGCCAGGAACCAGTTGTTGGCAGCTAAACAAGCTGTCCGCATCAGCAAGGGCGCTTTTTCTCCAAACCTTGGCATTTATGGGGGTTGGAATTCACAATACTCGGAAACCAACCACGACGACAATGAAAAGATCATTCCATTCTCGAATCAGATATCCAATAATTCCAGCGAATATCTTGGTCTTGGGATCAATATCCCAATATTCTCAAAATTCTCAAAATATACTGCCCTGAATAAATCGAAGTTGCAATACCAGCAAGCCAAAATCCAGTACAATGATGTTTCGTACAAATTGATGATGGGCGTTCAAAAGTCGCTCACCGATTGGAAGTCGGCCCGCGCTGAATACGAATCTTCACTCAGTCAGCTTGCAAAGACACAGAAAGCTTATGAAGCTGCAGAGAAGAAGCTGGACAAAGGTCTCATCAACATCATTGAGTTTTACATCCAAAAAAATAATTGGTTCAAGTCAAAAACCGAAGTCCTGCGGACCGGGTTACAGGTGCTCCTCAAAGAACGGTACCTCCGTTTTCTGATGACCGGATCGCTATTGAGCAAGGGTTAGAGGGATTGAATAGATTGAGTAGATTGAATAGATTGAAATAATATTTTGCAAATCATAAATATTTTCCCATGAATAGTCAACCATCTCCCGGAATGGACCGTGTTATTGAAGAAAAACGGTGGATAAAAAAGAAATACTGGAAATTT
>JALNWE010000135.1 GCA_023231065.1 Bacteroidales bacterium | reverse complement strand
TGATGTGATGATGTGCTGATGTGATGATGTGATGATGTGATGATGTGATGATGTGAAAATTCTAAAATAGAAAAGTAGTTTTCGGAGTGGACTTAATTTTTAACCTTGAATTCAAGCTTTTTTCTATATGTCAATTAGACGTAAGTTTCTGACCAAGACCGTATTACTGGTATCCATGGTGAGCCTCTTCACCGATGTTGCCAGCGAAATGTTGTACCCTGTCATGCCGGTCTATCTGAGATCCATTGGTTTTTCGGTCATGCTGATCGGGATTTTGGAAGGAGTCGCGGAAGCCACGGCAGGGTTGAGCAAAGGGTATTTTGGCCATCTTTCCGATACGTGGCAAAAACGAGTTCCTTTTATCCGGGGTGGATATACCCTGAGCGCCATTTCCAAACCCATGATGGCGCTTTTTACTTTTCCCTTATGGATTTTCTTTGCCAGGACATTAGACCGGTTTGGAAAGGGAATCCGGACAAGCGCCCGCGATGCCATGTTGAGTGACGAAACCACGAAGGAGCATAAAGGTAAAGTTTTCGGGTTCCACCGTTCCATGGATACGGTCGGCGCTGCCATCGGGCCCATCCTTGCCCTGGCCTATCTGCAGTTTTATCCCGGGCAATACCGGTGGATGTTCATTATTGCTTTTTTCCCGGGACTGATTGCCATCGCACTGACCTTCCTGTTAAAGGATAAGGCCACACAGAAAGACCCTCAGGAAGACCCATCATCGGATTCTAAACATGCAGTTGGTTTCTTTTCCTACCTGAAATACTGGACCAAGGCCACTCCTGCTTTTCGATATCTGGTATCAGGGCTCCTTGTCTTTACCCTGTTCAACAGCTCCGACGCTTTTTTATTATTGGCTTTGAAAGAACAACATCTTTCGGATACCATGATGATCGGAGTTTATATTTTCTACAATCTGGTATATGCCTTTTTTTCTTACCCGATCGGGGCGCTGGCAGATAAGATAGGACTGAAAACTATGCTTGTAAGCGGTTTGTTGTTATTTGCCATCGTCTATTCCTGTATAGGATTTTCAACTTCAATGGTCATGTTCGGGATCCTTTTTTTCCTTTACGGAATTTACGCGGCAAGTACCGAAGGCATTTCAAAAGCTCTTTTATCGAACCTGGCAGAAAAAAAAGAAACTGCAACGGCCATTGGCTTTTACAACAGTATGGCCAGTATCTGTACCCTGATTTCAAGCAGTCTGGCCGGAATCCTCTGGTATTCGGTTGGGCCAAAAGCCATGTTCCTGATTTCAGGAATCGGTGTTTTTCTGGTGGTCTTTTACCTGATTTTTGTATTTCGGATTAAGCTCCAACGAGGTTCAGTGAGATAAAAAAATCCCCGGCAGCCATGCCGGGGATTAAAAACCCTAAGAAAACAAAATCCACTTTATTAATATATATTGGAAGCATTCCGGTATCCCGGTTTATCCATATACCAGTCAGGATAAAGGACTCCGGAAGACTGTGCCCATTCGGCAAAGTGTAGGTAAGTTTGTATGATGTCAGCATATTCAACCGGATAGTCGAAATCAACCGGGATTTCCATTGCCCATGGCAATCCTGTTGTTGAACGGTAATACCATCCCTTGGCCGGATCTGATCCGTCGTTGTTCGAGCCGAAATAGACGGGATTGGCCAGGATTGTAGGTGGATGATCCTTAAGATGGATCTCTTTTGCCCGATCCTGGTTGACAAAAATGAATGGATTATACGGAGGCGTTCCGATGTTAGCCTGAGGATTCGATAAGTGGACCGTGACAGTCTGAATATCGGTTTGAATAGTCTGGCCACCGTGAATGGTATTGACCATACCTGAACCCAGGACTGTAATCACTGCATCAACCGGGATGATGACCGTATTGTCAATATGTCCTGCTTCATAACCCTTGGGATCGATGGTAACAGCATGCCCAACTTTAATACAACCAGTCACACTTTCAACGTTTTCTGGGGCGGTTGATAATGAAACTCCGAACCCATTATTAAATGAGGCGCCGGCTGCTTTGATTTTAAACTTACAAATCAGATCGACAACTTTATTTTGAGCGCTGGTAACGATTTTATAATTAAAATTCATCACCAGGTCATTGCAGTCATAGTCGCCATAAGAGGGCCAGAGATCTTCAAAAGTATAGCTGCCAAAATCGGTTTCATTTGGATAGTATGAATTGAAAGCCCGTGTGGGGTCATACGGATAGGCATCCTGATCATCCGGAACGCCATCCCCATCAGAATCGATAACCGATGGAGATACGATATTTATATTCAGGATCTCAGTATCTGTTCCCACACTATTGACCGCTGTCAGAGTGACAAAAAATGATCCTGTCGCCGTCGGTATCCCGCTGATCGTGTTTCCGCTGAAAGTCAATCCGTCAGGCAGGTCTGTCGCGCCAAATGTAATGGGTTGGTCCCCGTCTGCCGTGATCTGGTAACTGAAGGGCAATCCTTTGGTACCTGAGGCATAGAGAGGACTTGTAATGACTGGTGGTTGCGGGGCTGCAATGATGGTGATCTTCAAAATTTTCTGATCAAATCCATAGCTGTTGTTAGCAGTCAGTGTTACATCGGTAGCACCTGCCTGGGTTGGGGTCCCGTTGATGGTATGAGTAACCTGATCATAAATAAGCCCTGCCGGGAGATTATCTGCATGATACGTAATGGTTTCAGTCCCGGATGCCGTGATGGTATAGGTGGTAAATTGCTGTCCGGTATATCCGGTTGCTGTCAATGGACTATTAATTAAAGGAGGCTCTCCCACGGTTAATACCAGTGTTTTATGATCGGCTCCTGACGGATTGGAAGCAGTCAGCGCAATATTATAGACCCCCGCGGATGTGGGGCTTCCGGTAATCTGATGGGTAGTTGGGTTAAACGTCAGCCCTGCGGGAAGATTGGTGGCATTGTAAGAAATGGGGTTGGTCCCGACCGCTTCCACCGTGTATGTATAAGGTTGATTAACGGTAACAGATCCTGTAAGCGCACTGGTTATTGCCGGTGGGGTACCGCCTGTTACTGTAAAGACAAGTGTCTCGTTGTCAGTGCCCACAAAGTTATCGGCAGTCAGGCCGATATAAAAAGTACCTGCAGCCGCCGGTGTTCCGGAGATCGTGTGTGTTGTAGAATTATAGGTCAGGCCCGCGGGTAAGTTATTCGCATAGTAAGTGATTGGCTCTGCGCCGGTTGCCGTGATCACATAAGGCGTGATGGCTTGTCCGACCATACCTGCGGCGGTAAGCGCACTGGTAATGGTTGGTGGTAAGGGAGATGCACAGGAAGGGACCGGGATGGTATAACCAGGGTTATGATAAGTAATGTTCGGGCCTTTTGTCCCATTGTTGGGATTGATCCCACCTTGTGCCCAAAGATCAATATACCCGGTCATGGAGGATCCACCTCCCGTTTTAATTTTGTGGCTGGAATGGATCTGTGATCCCTGTGTGGCAGGGCCGTAAACCTGTCCTTCAATATCAAATTCATGGCATTCGATCAGGCTCTGTAAACCAAACGATGCATAACCCTGTCCTGAGATGTTGATATCCCCGGAAACGTGGAAATATCCGTTGGCATCATTGACAAGGCCTGGCTCTGAGGAATTTCCGGTCACGATATTAAAGGCATTCGATGAATAATCATTGATATAAAAAGAACATTTGTTGATGATCCGGCCATTGTCTTGAGTAGAAACCCTCTGAATGGCCGTAAAAGGGCCTTCATTGGTCAGGATCCCCTTTACATTCAGGGAATTGGAAATGGTAAAGGTGCCCCAGTTATGCAAAGAAGTGGATGCAGCAAGATTAATGGTTTTATTTGATTGGCAAACCGCTACCTGTGCGATCCCGTAATTTTCGATATTGGTTCCGATATTCTCGAGTGGGATGGTCGCATTCCCGCTGGGAGAGATGATCAGGGTACCGGTTCCGCTCAAGGCATAAACATTGGCATAACCGCAGATACGGACTTTAGCTCCTGCATTGATGGTAAGATTAAGCTGGAGCCTGTTTCCCCATGACCCTCCTGTGATACATAAAGTCCCATTGGAGCTGGTGTATGTTCCGCTTTGTGTTTTTGTCACCGTGCAATCGGTGCTGCAATCGTTACCGGTAACTTCTTTGGTGGATTTAGTACTACCGAAAGTATAGTTCAGGACTTTTCCGGCAATCGGCACAGCGATGTATTCAGTTTGTCCATTGGCGGCAATTTTTCCGACCCAGAGTTCTTTCAGCCTCGTCGGGACCCGCAGGATGGTTTTGTACTGTTTGTTGTTATCGGTAGCGCCGCTCGCGATCAGCTTTCCTCCGGTAGCAGGATTTTCCTGAAATAGCTGGATCACAAAAAGGTTCTGTGAGCCGCTGTTCGCGACATTGATGGTTGCCGTGAGATCTACAAAACTTTCGAAGGTAAAAGCAGGATCGACCTTCAGATCGGTAAATTTCTTGGGATTGTCCGGATTATCGGGGTCCATAGATTTCCTGCATCCTGTTTGAGGGATCATCAATCCGCCAAAGAAGATCATGATCATCAGGGACCAGAATGGGTTTACTTTTGTTTTCATGG
>JALNWE010000134.1 GCA_023231065.1 Bacteroidales bacterium | reverse complement strand
AGAAAAAAGAAGCCTGAACCTCATTGTTTCACCCATTTCCCTTGTCCGATGAGTTTCTGCCCGGAATAGAACCTGTAAGCATAGAACCCGGGGGCAAGGCTTGAAGTATTGATTCTGGTGGAGCTTTGGTAAAGATCCTGCGCTATTACAGGCTTGCTGTTCAGATCAAAAAGTGTCAGGGGCGGGACGCAGTATTGTGGCCCGACGACAGCAATACAGTAATCCGATCCCGGATTGGGGCATAGAATGGCTTCGCTTGCCTGCCATGTTACATTTTTGGGAATATCTATGATTACCCCGTTGGCATCTGACTTAAGAACAAATACATCAAATTGAAGATCATACGGAGTATTATAATCCCATCGGAAACCTGTAATAAATGCTCCGTCATCGGAGGTTGATATAATCGAATAGGGCATATACACGGGATCTCCTCCATAAAAATGCTGGCTGATAATATTCAGGCCCATATCAGTCCGGGTTATTTGAACCCAGATAGGGGTCGATTGCAGCGGATAATGTAAGGGATCAATATTATAAACGCCTGCAACAAAGATCGAATTTCCGCTTATGGCCGTATTGATCTTTCCTCCGGTGTACAAAATGGTATCGGGATTGTTATAATACTCGAGCTTTTTTAAGGTATCGTCCATATTGTCCATCAGGTATACCAGAATATGCTGTTTCGGAGGATAAATCAACCCATCAGCAACCCCGGTTATCAAATAGGAAGTATCAGAATATTTTGTTGCACACGCGTTTGAAAATATCCTTTCGGGACCGGGAAGAGTCCTTATGTATTTAAGACTATCGGTAAGCTCCAGAATATTCAATGCGCTTGATTTGCTAATGGTATTTCCAAAATAAAGTATGTTCAGCTTGTGCATGTCCTTCAGATAGATCAGGTCCTGTGCGATACAAAGCATATTTTGCCCCTCTTCTATATGGTAACTCATGATACTGTCAACGGGTAACCGGAATTTTGAAACAGCCAGTTTCTGGATTGAATTTCTCCCAAGGGTGTAATCGTAATAAGTATTCAGTATATACAAGATACTATCGTCAACGATTTCAGTTTGCCAGGGTTTGTAACAACGATTTACTTCTGAAGGGAAGCAATGTTCTTCCACCATTTGCAGCGAATCATTTACCCGGTATAACAGCATTTTCGAATATCTGTCCTTATCTGCAATTGAATCGGAATACCCTGTTATCAGATAATTGGTCAATGAAGAAGAGTAGTGATCTATTGTCGAAAACGACGACGTATGTGTCTTGCTCTGGAATTTCCGCGAATCCTCTATGGTCCCATCAGAAAATAGTTTCAGGATAAAACCATGATATCCATCATTGTATGTAAGGCCATAATCGCCAACAATAATATATTTATCATCCGGAGTTTCTACCGCGCTTTTTGGAACCTCAAAAGTAGATGTGGGAAAATACCTGAAAAATGATTCCTGTGAATAAAGAGGTTTCGATAAGGAAAATATGATAATAAAAAAGACCAATTTTTTCATTTAATACGTGATAAAAATTAAATGTTTCACTGTTTTTCAGGGTCAAAGATCATAATACTAATTAGGTGACGCAGATGTAAAATTACCATAATAAATTTCATAACGATGTAATCCATTATACGGATCATCTCCTACAATTACATCATCCATTACATCAACATATACCCCGATCATACGATGGTGCGGGGAACTTCCTATCACTGAGGATTCTCTTTCTGGATATAGTTCAGAATGGGTTGTCTGACTGATCTGCATGAAATCCTGTCAGAGACAGGGAATCTTTCATTTGAAATATCACTCTGGAAGGTTTGAATTTTCAACAAGGTTTATTTTTTAAAGATAATTATTTAAATTTGTCATATAAAAAGCATCAGACGACTTAAACAATCCAGGTTACAGGGCATATCTTTCTTCCAATAAACTACCAATCCGGCGATATTTTCTATGCTTTGAAATTTATCGGTGGCTATTTCAATAGCCATATTTATTGACCAATTGAATGAAAATCTTACTCGTTTCCCCTTGTTCGGTTCAGGATCAGCGCCCTGCCTCAATGGATATCCCCCAGCTGACGCTTTCACTGATTGCAGCGCTTACTCCTCCTGAACACGAAATACAAATCGTTGAGGAAGTGTATGGCGAAAAGGTAAATTTTGATGGCGATGCAGATGTCGTTGGTATTTCTATCATGACACAAACCTGTATCAGGGGCTACCAGATTGCCAATGAATTTAAAAAGCGCGGGAAAATTGTCGTATTTGGCGGGATCCATGCCACAGCGATGCCGGAAGAAGCCATCCGGTTTGGTAACTCGGTGGTAATCGGCGAAGCAGAGGGCCTTTGGGATAAAGTATTAGATGATATCAAGCGCCATCGTTTACAATCATTCTATAAACTCGACAAATTACCTGACTTACAAAGTCGCGTCAGTCCGAGAAGGGATTTGATCAAATGCTCCTCGGGAAACTTTTCAATTGCGCCTATCGAAACCACACGCGGCTGTCCGTACAATTGTGATTTTTGCTCTGTATCAAGGTTTTTTGGGACCCGTCAAAGGCACAAATCCATCCATGATATCATTACCGACATCGAATCATGCAAGGAAAAAAACCTGTTCTTCCTTGATGACAACATTACAGGAGATAAACATTATGCGAAGGAGTTGTTCAGGGATATGATCCCCCAGGGAAAGACATGGGTCGGGCAGGCTTCCATACAAGTCGCAAGTGATCCCGACCTCCTTAAACTTGCTTACAAATCCGGATGCAGGGCGTTGCTTATCGGATTCGAATCCATGTCGGATTCCGGCATCAATCAATATCGTAAAACGTTAAAAACCGTGGATGAAAACGTCGTGGCTGTAAAAAAGTTACAGGATAACGGCATTATGACCATGGCTTCGCTCATCTTTGGGCTCGATTCCGACACTCCCGATGTATTTGATGTCGCATATAATTTTCTTACGCGTTCAAAAGTCGCCTTCTTCCAGGCATGTGTGATGACGCCCTATCCCGGGACGCCTGTTTTCAAAAAATTACTTTCGCAGGGACGTATCCTTACTGATGAATGGAATAAGTTCGATGCATCCAAAGTGATTATCCGACCTGAAAGCCTTTCTCCCGAAAAATTATTAGAGGGATATGACAAAATAAAATGGCATTTCTATTCCAACTTATCTATTCTTAAACGTTCTTTCCCAAATATTAGAATCGGTTTTTGGGAAGCTGTCCTGTACTTCACTTTAAACAAAGGCTACCATAAAAATAATAATCCTTCTCTTTCTTCCCAGATATATCAAAACGATCCCGGCAATCCGATCGACTTCAACGTTGAAAAGTATGTGCATCCCCTGTGCCAACAACGAATTTACTAAATTGGCCGGCATGGATTATCACACCGGTGAGGAGATCCGTAAATGTCATCAGATTGTTGTGCGTTCAGATGGTGAAATTCACGCCCATCGTGATATAGTACATATAATAGAGTAGATAGAAGGTGAGCTGGTTGCGGTCATGCTGCATATAATACCTTACATCCATCGCGAGCCAGCTCAGAAGTTTGAAGCTCATGCAGGATTCTATGGTGATGCAAGGATACGGGGTTCTGAAATCCTGCGATTAATCGTATAATGAGGTTCCTTTGTAACTGCTGATGAACGGCTGCTGGTCGGCCTCCCCTGTTTTAGCGTGTCAATATATTGTTTGCTGAAGGTCGATACCTGTGCTTCCACCCGAAAAGCGATCAGCAGGAAAAGTATGTAAAAGAAAATATTGGGCTTCCGCATACGGAAAACTTTTGCAGTAAAGGTAAAAACTTTTTCCCGTGGGGAATTTTGATATCCCCTATTAACAAGCGGTTGCAATTAATAAAAGAACTAAAATGCTTATTTTTATCTATGGCAGAATGTTTACGCAAAAAAATTACAACTTCTTTTGAGCCGGGCCTTAGGTCCGGCCCCTTCTCAAACTTTTTCCGGACAACAGTGATGAGAAATATTAACTTTACAAGTATGAATATCCGGATCATTGAAAAGATACGTGATTTGAATCCGAAAAAAGCCCAGGTCAATAAAACTGGCTTTTTCAGGTATCCAACGTGGATGTATTATATTTTGGACAAAATAAAATAAAGAGAAATATTATGAAAACTAAAATTGGCTGGATAGGACTTGGAAACATGGGAACCCCCATGTCGATGCGGATTATTGAAGCAGGATATCCTGTAACCGTTTACAATCGCACGAAAGAAAAAGAAGAAAAACTGATATCGAAAGGAGCATTGGTGGCCTCTTCCCCGTTGGATTTAATGAAACAAAGCGATGTGGTCGTGATCATGGTTTCCGATGATCGGGCGGTAAGGGAAATATTCCTTGGCGACGAAGGGTTGTTAAATCCCGGCGGAACCAACGGGAAGATCATCATCAACATGAGCACTGTTTCTGCCGGAATAAGTGTTGAGATGGCGGCTTTATGCCGGCAGGGCAACCATCATTATCTTGATGCCCCCGTATCAGGAAGCGTGAAACAGGCTGAAACCGGAACATTGGTCGTAATGGCTGGCGGTGAAGAAGCTGTTTTCAACCAGGTAAAACCCATTCTT
>JALNWE010000133.1 GCA_023231065.1 Bacteroidales bacterium | reverse complement strand
GGCTTGAAGGAATCCAAAATAAAAGGCGATACAAAGCCCAATGATAAAAAAAAGCAGGATCAGAAATTTGCCCTGCTGGATAAGGTAAGTTTTACAAGTTTCAAAGATGATCTTTGAAACATCCAACATTGATTTGTGCGCTCCCAGTTTCCTTACTTTCTGAAATTGGTACAGACCGAAAAGAAGGCCGAAAAAACAAACCAGAAAACCGAAAAGCAATAAATTGTTTTGATGGGAGGTCAGGTTTGGGATATTAAGATCCGCCTCACTCGCGAAGGTCAAATAAGGAACCAATAGAGCTGCAAAAAATGCACCCAGTTTTTTCATAAGAACGTATTTATTTTTTATGACTACAAAATTACTATTTTTTTCAAACCAGGAGTTTTTTCCCACATCTTTTGTCTGTTCGGGAAAATTCCCGTAGGTTTGTATGGACAAAAACCCGGCCTTTCAGGATGGAAAAAATCAGATTGGAAATCATCGGGATGTCTTACAGCCAGTCTCAAAGCGGAGCCTATGCACTTATTTTGGGCGAACGGGATGGGAAACGAAGACTTCCGATAATTATTGGCGGATTCGAAGCCCAGGCAATCGCTATCGAACTGGAAAAAATAAAAACGCCCCGTCCGCTTACCCACGATCTTTTTAAATCATTCTCCGAAGCATTTCAGATTTCACTCACAGAGGTTATTATCAACAAATTCAGTGAAGGGGTTTTTTATGCTTTGCTCTTGTGCACGGATGGGAAAACCGAACGGGAGATCGATTCCCGTACATCCGATGCCATAGCCCTGGCGCTTCGCTTTAGTTGCCCGATCTATACCTACGAAAACATCATGGCAGCTGCCGGTATCGTTATGGAAGAAGAGACTGAAGTTGCCAAACAAATGGAACAGGTCGAGGAAACAGCCAATGGAACTAAGGATCTATACGCTGATATGCCTGTTAATGAATTACAGGAAATGCTGAGGAATGCCGTTGCCAACGAAGAATATGAAAAAGCCTCCCAGATCAGGGATGAAATCAACAGACGGAAATAACCTTTTCAGTGAATCAATCTCGGACTTTAATTAACTAAACTAACTATATATGGGAATCAAGGCGCGTTTAATCCTTCTTAACTTTTTACAATTTTTTATTTGGGGAACATGGTTGCTGACCATTGCTGCCTATTGGTTTCAAACCAAGCATTGGTCAGGGACTGATTTCGGGGCCATTTTTTCAACCATGGGGATCGCCTCCTTATTCATGCCGGCTATTGCAGGAATAATAGCTGACCGATGGATCAATGCTGAAAAATTATATGGAATATTTCACATACTATCCGCTGGGATCCTGTTTACGGTACCTTCCATGAACAACCCTACGGCCATGTTCTGGGTCATGATGGCTGACATGATTTGTTATATGCCAACCATCGCCCTTGGTATTACCGTTTCGTATTCGGCCCTTAAAAGTGAAGGAAAGGACATTGTGAAAGATTATCCACCCATCAGGGTTTGGGGCACTGTTGGATTTATTGTTGCCCTTTGGATCATCAGCCTCGCTGGTCTTGAAACATCCTCGGGACAGTTTTATATTGCTGCTACTGCCTCTCTGATACTGGGACTTTATGCTTTTACTTTGCCTAAATGTCCTCCTCTGGGCGAAGCAAAAAAGCACAATCTGGTCAGCGCCCTTGGTCTCAATGCATTTGCCCTTTTTAAAAATTATAAAATGGCGGTTTTCTTTATTTTTTCCATGTTGTTAGGCGCCGCATTGCAACTGACCAACGCCTATGGCGATACCTTTTTACATGATTTTAAGAATATTACCGCTTTTAAAGACCTGATTGCAGTAAAATACCCTGCCATTATCATGTCTATTTCCCAGATTTCAGAAACGCTGTTTATTTTAACCATTCCATTTTTTCTCCGGAAATTCGGGATTAAGAAAGTCATGCTTTTCAGTATGCTCGCCTGGGTGCTGCGCTTTGGCTTGTTCGCTTATGGTGATCCGGCGGGTGGACTTTGGATGATTATCCTATCCTGCATTATTTATGGGATGGCTTTCGATTTCTTCAACATCTCAGGATCATTGTATGTTGAAAGTCAGAGTGAACCCGGTATCCGTGCCAGCGCCCAGGGCCTTTTCATGATGATGACCAACGGATTCGGGGCTTTCTTCGGGAGCAGGATCAGTGGAATTGTGATCGATACTTATTTTACCAGGGCCGACGGGTCTTTCGATTGGCATGGAATCTGGCTTTCTTTTGCAGGTTATTCCCTTATAATCGCAATCTTGTTTGCCATCCTTTTCCGCCATAAGCAAGACCCCAAGGCTTGTGTAAACATCTAATTTCAAGTTTTTTTCGCATATCGCATTTCACTATTTTATTATGAAGCAATATCTCGATCTTCTTGATTTTGTACTGAAAAACGGGGTCCGGAAAGAAGATAGGACGGGAACAGGGACGATCAGCGTTTTCGGTTATCAGATGCGCTTTGACCTGCGACATGGCTTTCCGCTGCTGACTACCAAAAAAGTACACCTTCGTTCGATCATTCATGAACTGCTGTGGTTCCTTACAGGCTCAACCAATATACAGTACCTTCATGATAATAAAGTCACTATCTGGGATGAATGGGCCGACGAAAACGGGGAGTTAGGACCGGTTTACGGATTCCAATGGCGTTCCTGGCCGGGTCCCGACGGTCAGCCAATTGACCAGATAAGCCAGGCCGTGGCCTCCATCATACAAAATCCTGATTCCCGTCGACATATTGTAAGCGCCTGGAATGTGGGTGACCTTGATAAGATGGCGCTACCACCCTGTCATCTGTTGTTCCAGTTCTATGTAGCTAATGGAGAGCTTTCCTGTCAGCTGTATCAGCGCAGTTGCGATCTTTTTATCGGTGTCCCTTTCAACATCGCCTCCTATGCACTTTTTACGATGATGATGGCTCAGGTTACAGGTCTCAAACCGGGTGAATTCATCCATACACTGGGCGATGCCCACATCTACCTGAACCACCTGGACCAGGTCAAACTACAATTAACCCGTGAACCTTTTTCCCCACCCTCCATGCTGTTAAATCCGGAGGTGAAGGATATTACAAAATTCCGGTATGAGGATTTTCAATTAACCGGTTATCTGGCCCACCCACATATCAAGGGCGCCATTGCCGTATAGTACAAATATTATGATCTCTATCATTGTCGCAATAGCAGAAAACAACGCCATTGGGAAAAACAACGACCTGCTGTGGCATCTGCCGGATGATTTGAAAAGATTCAAACAGATAACCAGCGGACATCCTGTTATCATGGGGAAAAATACGTATCTCTCGCTTCCCCGGAGGCCACTTCCCAACCGCCGCAATATCGTAATCACGGATGTGTCCGGCGAACAATTTGAGAACTGTGAAATGGCTTACTCGGTAGAAAATGCAATCGAAAAATGTAATCCAGCTGAAGAAAATTTTATCATCGGAGGCGCTTCGGTTTACCGTCAGTTTTTACCTTTTACAAACCGGCTTTATATCACCCGCGTCCACAGGCCATTTGATGCAGATGTTTTTTTCCCGGAAATCGATCCAACCCAATGGGGCCTTGAATCTGTCTCTCCGGTTTTTTTTGATCAACAGGAGCATTTTTCCTATACCTATGAGATATATAACCGGAAAAAATAGGAGGGATCAGGTTTTTCGTTTTTCTTTTTTGGCAGCAGGGAATAATACGTTGTTGAGGATCAGACGGTAACCCGGTGAATTGGGATGGAGGTTCAGATCTGTCGGAGGATCCCCGACCAGATGCTGGTAATCCTCCGGATCATGCCCTCCTAAAAAGGTCCAGGTGCCTTTTCCGAAATCTCCGTGAATATACCTCGCTTCATTCAGGGATTTTGTTTCTCCCAACACCACGACATTCGGTTTGAGATATTTTTTATTGAAAGCAGTCGTCTGACCCATAAATCCGTGGATCAATGTTTCATGATCCTGGCATAACATACTGGGGACCTGATCCCATTTCGCGGAAAATTCAAACAGGGTAAAAAAATCATTGTCCCTGGTAATGTTTTTAGGCCTTGTCCCTGTAACATCTATCGATGATATCTCATACTCATACGGGTTGGTAATGAGGGTAAAGTTTTCAAAAGCAAAGCAGTTGTTGTAATTTAGTTTCGATTGGGCAGCAGGGTCGATGGGATCATGGTCAAACATGACGTCACAGATATCAATCCCGTCGGCAGATAAGGCGACATCATAGCTGTCCGGGGCAGAGCACATCGAAAATAAATATCCACCTCCTGCTACAAAATCGCGAATCTTTTTCGCTACAGCCAGTTTCATTTGTGAGACCTTAGTAAATCCGAGCCTTTTAGCGCTCTCCTCCTGGGCAGTTACATCTGCCTGGTACCAGGGGAAATTCTTATAGGCAGCCCAGAATTTGCCATATTGTCCGGTAAAATCCTCATGATGAAGATGCAACCAATCATAAAGAGGTAAAACGCCCGTCATGATCTCCTCATCATAAATAACTTCATAAGGAATTTCCGCGTATGATAAAACAAGGGTAACGGCATCGTCCCAGGGAAGTTTGTTTTTAGGCGAATAAACGGCTATTTTCGGGGCTTTATGAAGTTTGATTAGTTCCATATTTACCTG
>JALNWE010000132.1 GCA_023231065.1 Bacteroidales bacterium | reverse complement strand
TATGAAAAGAATGTCTGTGATCAAAATGTTTCTGTTACTCACAGTTGGTTTAACTTTCTTTTTCGGTTGTAAGAAAAACAGCTCCGAAGAAGATCCGGAATCCTCCGCGGTTTATGAACCAGTACAGGTTTCAGGTAATATCGTTGCCCCACAGGGCATGAACATAGACTATACTTCCCTTGTCGTGAACGGGGGCGCTATCACTACTACCTCTCCGGGAGGATCCGGTGATTTCACCATCAACCTCAATAAAAATGCGACACAGTTGGTTTCGGCTGTCCAGCCAGATGGTACTCCGGTACTGCTCAATATCATAGTAACTCCACAAAGTAATGATAATATAGAACTGGATGCACATTCTACAGCCCGCTCTCTGATATTTCTGAATCCGGCGGCAGTTGTATCCGATCCGGCGCTCTCCAATACGGTCATGGGATTGATCGATGGACTTCCGGAAACCACCACTCTGGCCACCTTGATCGAAACGAAGCTGAAAACAAACCCGGATATCCTGTTCCAGGATGATCCGGCAATATGCTCCGCAATAGAAGCGGCAGTCACCAAACTGCTGCAAAAGATCGATGATCTTTCCGACAACGGTTTCCTGAATAAACCCCTGCAGATCGACCGGCTTAGGGAGTTAAAACATCTTTCCGGACAAGGTGGATCGGCAACTCCCTCAGCTCCTGCTGTATCCGGTGATCTTACAATCACCCCGTCGGGAGAACAGAGCGGAATGACTGTGAGCGCTACCAAAAAATCCGATAACATTTACGAAATCCAGGTTACAAACTCTAAAAAAAGGTATGTCAATGCATTTCTGGATGATCCTACCGTTGGAAACATTGGTTCAGCTTTTCTTCCTTCCAGGAAAAGTCTTCTGGATTGGGACCCCCTGGCTCCTTCAACAGAAAAGATCAGCTCTGTCCTGGATATTTCAGCCCATCCTACCACTGTTTTATATGCCTATAGTCTTGGCGCCCTCAAGCATGGGGATCTGATCATAGCGCCCTCATACATAACCCGGACCATTAAACCAATTATTTTTACCGGGGTTTATGATTTCTTTTTCCCTTTACTGGATGTGATTTCAGGGGTGAAAGGATATGGCAATGCCGCTCCCGGAACTGATCCTACCGGTGTAGCCTCTTTTATCATCACTAAAATGAACGGGGACGCTTCCTTGTTAGGGCAGATGACCACCAATCTGGAAACCGGCGATTTCAGTGGGGCCCTCACCACTGCTGTCAAAGGCGCCCTCCAGGTTGTAATTCAGAACCCCACCCTGGTGTTACAATATATAAAAGGTCGCGTGGTAGGCTCGGTCCTGTTCCAGGTTCTCGCTCCGGCAGCAGTCGCACCCCTGAGGATCGCCCTCATCGGACTTTCCGGAATGGATGTCTTGACAGCAGCTTATGGTTTTGCTACCACCGCCTGGCTGGAAAAATGGACCCTTTCTTCCGGGGAAGGCTATGATGGCACATGGGCAGGAACTTTTTATTATACCGCCAGAATACCTCAGGAATCAGGACCACCCACTATTGTCAATGAGAGTATCACGGTTTCCATAACCCTTGAATCCAAAGTCGCCATTCCCGGTATACCGCAGGTGCTCACTGTAACCAGTGCCACCTGCAGTGATCCAACATTCGGGGCCACTACGCCGGTGATCCCACAGGCGCCATTAAGTCTGGCTATATTACCTGCTTCTTTCGGATCCTCCTCCCTGCTTGGGCAGGGGATAAATATTATATTCCCGAACGGATCTGAGTTATCAACGGCGAACTCCACCGACGGCGCTTTTACAGTTAACGCCGTAGGTCAGGTACTTGCAAGTACTGCCCTGGTCGCTACCGATGCTTTTCTTGCCAGTGGCACGGTAGATGACAGCAACCTCCCTGGAAGCGGACCGGGTGGCTATGCATATAACTGGTGTACATTTACAAGCTGGTCGCTAACAAAACAAGGAAACTGATCCTGATTTATCATGGTATTAGAAATCAGAAGTTTTATTTTATTTCTTTCACTTTTCATCATACCGCTGGTTTCTGCACAACAACCATTATATCCTATACCTTATGGGGCGCTTCCGGATGAAAGACAATGTCGCTGGCAAGAAATGGAAATGTATGTCCTGATCCATTTTACGCCCACTACCTTTGAAAATAAGGAATGGGGTTATGGGGATGCCAATCCGTCCATTTTTAACCCGCATAATTTTGATGCTTCCCGGATTGTGAACGCGGTAAAAGCCGGTGGTTTTAAAGGTGTGATCCTGGTGGCCAAACACCATGACGGTTTCTGTTTATGGCCCACAAAAACCACTCCTTACAATATCAGTCAAAGCCCCTGGAAAAATGGCCGGGGTGATATGGTCAAAGAATTTGAGAAGGCAACACGGGATGCCGGACTCCGGTTTGGTATCTATTGTTCTCCCTGGGACAGAAATGCTTCATGCTACGGCGCCCCGGATTATGTAAAGATCTACCGGGAACAACTCAGGGAATTATACTCCCGCTACGGGGAATTGTTTATCACCTGGTTCGACGGCGCTAATGGAGGGGACGGTTATTATGGCGGCGCTAAAGAGACCAGGACGATTGACCGGGCGACTTATTATAAATGGGATACGATCTGGCAGATGGTCCGGCAGATGCAACCCTCTGCCGTTATATTCAGTGATGTTGGCGATGTTCGTTGGGTGGGTAATGAAGAAGGCCATGTAGCCGAAACATCATGGGCCACGTTCACCCCAGAACCCCTGGATGGGAAAACCATTACAGCCCCCGGCGAAATGAAATACTGGAAGTCGCCTGAAGGCACACGGAACGGAAAATACTGGGAACCGGCAGAATGTGATGTGCCATTACGACCAGGTTGGTTTTATCATCCTGCTGACGATAATAAAGTTAAAACCGCTTCTGACTTGTTCGATCTCTATTGCAAAAGCGTTGGCCGGGGCGCATGCCTCGACCTGGGCCTTTCGCCTGATACCATGGGCATGCTTCATGTAAACAACATTTCTGTACTACAGGCTTTCGGACAATTACTACAGCAGACCTTTGCTGTGGACCTTGCCCATAAAGCCATCCTCAGGGCAAGCAATACCAGGGCAAATAATGATTTATTCGACGTGAAAAACCTGGTTGACGAAGACCGTTATTCTTATTGGGCTACCGACGACACCGTAACCTGCGCTTCCGTTGAACTGGATTGGTCCCAGCCGGTCAATTTCAACCTGATCCGCTTAAGGGAGAATATCAAGCTGGGCCAGCGTATTGAAAAAGTGGAAGTGGATTCCTGGCAGGACAACACCTGGATCAAAACAGTAGAAACTACCAGTATCGGAGCCAACAGGCTGATCCGTTTACCGGAGGCGATAACGACAACTAAAATCCGGATCCGTATTGTGAAATCACCCGTTTGTATCACATTGAGCGATGTAGGTGTTTTCAAAGAATCAGAATAAACGACAATGAACAAGCCATCGGGAAGAAAACCATCGGGAAAGAGAGATTATCTCCCGGAACGAAATCTCTTACCATGATCATCTGCCAGTTTTAAACATTCTGCCACCCGATCCGGGGTTATTTCCACTGGTTCGTGCCAGATGGATTCCTGACTGGCACAGGCAGCAGATGCAACTTTTTGTAAATCTTCCACCGTCGGGCCAGCCACCCCTATCTGCTCCAAAGTGACTGGTAACCCAACCGATGCACAAAAGGTATATACCTCATCGATCAGGGAAACCGGTTGGTTGGAAAGAAAAAGTCCAGCGCTTTCAAATCCAAGTCCGCTCATTAAGGTATTGGCTTCAATGACCTTTTCGAGCGCAGGTGTTACTTTATTTAACCGGCAGCTTTCTCTGGCAGATAATCCGTATTCCAGTATGGTGTCATAGCACAATTTAGCTAAGGCTAATGCCGACAGGGTACATCGGCCATCTGCTTCATTCCTGGAGGATGATTTATAGCATGCATTGGCCTCAAACCAGGTTGATAAAGCATCGCCCATCCCGGCAATTCTTTGATAGCCCCAGGTCCCTGGATATAACGCGAAGGGAAAATGGCTGTTTGAAATAATACTGATTCCATGGCAAATTTGTTTCTCTTCATTGACTTTTATTGTCCAATAATACAAAATTATGTTTAATTCATATTTTTGAACCCACTTCGAAAACTACTTTTCGGAGCCGGCTCATTTTTAGATATCCTTTTCCCGATTCATTTCTGTGTCTTTTCCCGATAAATCCTCCCTTATAACTTGGCAATTGATTTCTGGCACGAGGATTGTTATTGGTTCATTATTGGCGCCTCAATTTTGCAAAACGAAAAAATTAATAACCTTTAAAACCAACAGCCATGAAAAAGATACTTGTTGTTTTGGCTTTTATGATGGTTACTTCGCTGGGCGCTGAAGCGCACGGCCTTTATAATAACCATGTAACCATCTCTGTACAAACATTCTACGATGAACTTTCGCCTTATGGAGATTGGATCTATACTCCCGAATACGGATATGCGTGGCGCCCTTACATTGATTGTGCCGAAGATTTCAGGCCCTATGCCACACGCGGAAACTGGGCCAATACCGACCTTGGCTGGAACTGGGTTTCAGATTACCGCTGGGGTTGGGCTACTTTTCACTACGGCAGATGGTTCTTTGATGATTACCTTGGCTGGATGTGGATCCCCGGTTATGAATGGGCTCCGGCATGGGTTACCTGGGG
>JALNWE010000131.1 GCA_023231065.1 Bacteroidales bacterium | reverse complement strand
TTTTCGTAAATTGGAATCCCTAAGCTTATTGTAACCCCTTTCAGCTTTCTGATTCGCTGTCAAGAGATTTGGATGCTACCAAGTTGATTGTGGTTAAATTTTCCTGCCAATATAGAACGCGTAGCCGTAATACTCCTTGTATTTGTTGTATAATAGAACTTCGTGCCGTTGGCTGGCAATAAGTTCCCGTGCTGTTTTATTGTCTGTATGTTTTTTCAGGAAGGCTTCCTGTATTATAGCCTGTGGGGCATAAAAATGTTCTGTCCAGCAGTTTTCGGGCAGGATAAAAGTGGCAACGGGGACATATCCGGCTTTTTGCATCTGGGTGACTTTGTTCGGGATGGTGTCGATTTCGGGGTAAGCATCCTGCCAAAACGCCTCGATCTCTGCAGGTCTTTGTGGGGTAAACCACGATGCTTCTGTAACGGCGAGATAACCTCCTGTTTTCAGAAATTTCCTCCATTCGTTCAACCCCCGTTCGAAACCAATATTGTAGATTGCTCCTTCCGACCAGATCAGGTCCAGCTCTTCGTTCGCAAATGGAAGGTTATCCATGGACACGACGAACCCTTTTACCCTGTCGTGAAGGTTCAGTCTGGCGGCATTTATATTGAAATGGTCGATAAATGTGGGGAACAGGTCGATGCCTGTAATTTGTCCCGGCGCGTGCTGTGCCAGCGTCATCGTTTGTCCGCCGGTACCACAACCAAGGTCGGCAATGTGCGATTCGTTGGTAAGGTTGCCGATGGAGGGTTATTTACTTTACAAGATCCGTGGTTAAATTAAGCATCCAAAGTTTAAGATTGTGCAAAAATAGGAATTTTTTAAATACCTCGTTATTCCCTACTTTTATCCCCAGAGAACAAATCCACCAATCCGAAAGACGCATGAAAAAAAATCATTCAACCGCTGCCGTAATCCTTCTCATAGCCGTGATAGTGTCAGTCTCCTGCAAAAAGAATACCTCCGACAACACCAATCAGGAGCTTATCGGCCGGATGAAAGATGTCACCGATTCCATTATCAGGAACACGCATGTTCCCGGCATCATCGCCTTGGTGGTTGACCGGAACAAAGGGATCGACTGGTTATACACAGCAGGATACAGCGATATTCCCAACAAACTGCCCATGGACCCGGACTATACCATCAGGGCTGGAAGCAACACCAAAACCATGGTAGGCACCGTGCTGTTCCAGCTTATTGCCGAGGGAAAACTCAGTCTTGACGACACCTTATCTAAATTTTATCCAAACTATCCCCATGCCGACATTGTAACTATCGCCCAGTTGTGTAACATGAGCAGCGGGATTTTCAGCTATTTTGAGGATCCGTTGTTTCTGGAGGCGGTTGCTCAGGATCCGGGGCGGCGTTGGATGCCAGATACGTGCATCAAAATTGGTCTTTCCCATCCATTGTATTTCAACCCCGGGGCCGGATGGCATTATTCTCAAACCAACACTTACATCCTCGGTAGGCTCATAGAAAAGCTAACCGGGAATTCCCTTACAGACGAGATCTATACTCGTATTGTCGCACCCCTGGGGTTGGTTAATACCAACCTTATAGATTATGGTACCACCTTGCCGGGCGTTCACGGACGGGGATATTATGCCGGAACTTATGAAGAAGGGGCAGATGTTACCGAATATCTTGATGCTTCCACTTTATGGGCGGCAGGTTCTGCTTATTCCACTCCAAGGGAGTTGCAAAAGTATGTTGAAAAGCTCGTAGGCGGCGGATTCCTTCCTGATTCACTCCAGCAACTGCGGTTACAGGATCATTTTATTAGCTGCGATATGTTTAGCGAATACGGATTGTGCCTTTCGCGCCGCGGAACATTTTATGGCAACTATGGCGACATGCCCGGTTTCAACACGGCGATGTACCATAGCAATGCTAAAAACTGTACCGTGATCATCAGTTTCAACTGTCAGCTCAACGTTAAAACCGAGTACCTGTTTTACCGGTTTATGGATATCCTTTATGGTAAGGATTTTTAGGAACTATTGATCCAGGCCAGTTCCAGCAGGATAGTATTGTTGGTAGAATAAACTTATTTCAGTGGGCTTTCAATCACAATAATACTTGTACAATGCTGCTTTCATGGTAATGAAATTTTATCTGTCAACTCGCATTGTTAATAAGCACATGCTTTTATGTGTTTTTTTTTTGCAAAGGCAAATTTTATATTACCTTTATAAGGATAATTGCATAACATCAATTAACCAAAATCCTGATATATGAAAAAACTACTTCTTATCATTAAAGTCGCATTTTTCGTATTGATACTATTTTCAGTCAAAGTAGTCAATGCACAAGTCATTGATGAAAATAATGGTTGGAATGGTGATGTTATTACTTCCATAGGTGAAACAGGTTCTGATTTCTACGCGCAATCATTTTATGCAGACGTAAATACGATTACAAAATTTGGTGTTGTTATCAGGGAAATTGAAGCAGAGGGACAAGTTATCCTGTCTATTGCAGCCGATAATGGTTTCGGGGCGCCCGATGTGAGCGCTCCATTGTACCAAGGGACATTAAAAAATCCCACAGTTACAGGAACCTGGTTTTATGAGACAGGGATTAATATTTTCGTTACTGTCGGTCAAAAATACTGGGTTTTAATTGATGGCTACAATAATCCCGGGGCAACAGGCAGGTCCGGGATCGGATGTTCCGCAAATTTTACTGATACCGGGGAAGGACTATTCTATTCAAATAATGCAGGTAGCAGCTGGTCTTCAATTCCGAGCATACCGCTTGCCATTTATGTTGAAGGAATAAAACAAGCGACAATTGATGAAAATAATGGTTGGAATACTTTTGTTGTCTCTTCCATTGGAGAGACCGGATCTGATTTTTATGCTCAGTCATTTTATGCCAGCATAGATATGATTACAAGATTTGGCGTTGTTATCACGGAAATTAGCCCGGAGGGACAAGTTATCCTGTCTATTGCAGCCGATAATGGTTTCGGGGCGCCCGATGTGAGCGCTCCATTGTATCAGGGGACAATAAAAAATCCTTCAACGACAGGTTCCTGGTTTTTCGAAACAGGTCTCAATATTCCAGTCACTGTGGGGCAAAAATATTGGGTTTTGATTGATGGATACGATAATCCCGGTGCAACCGGCCGCTCTGCTATCGGACTTTCAAGTAATTTTACCGATACCGGAGAGGGCATGATCTTTTCAAATTCAGCAGGGAGTAGTTGGTCTTCAATTCCCACTTTTCCGCTTGCCATTTATGTTGAAGGAATAAATGCCGCAATAGTTTCCGAAAATAATGGCTTTAATAACAACCTTGTCTCTGCAATCGGAGAGACCGGATCTGATTTTTATGCTCAGTCATTTTATGCAAACGTTGATGCGATTACCGATTTCGGAGTTGTTATCCGCGAAATTGGATTAGAGGGAAATATTCTTTTAGCTATTACAGGTGATAATGGTTCGGGATTTCCCGATGTTACTGCTCCATTGTATCAGGGGAGAATGTTAAATCCCTCAACATCCGATGGTTGGTTTTTTGAAACAGGGATCAATGTCCCAGTTACCGTTGGCACAAAATACTGGGTTCTGATTGATGGGTACAATAATCCCGGGGCAACCGGCCGATCTGCTATCGGACTTTCGAGTAATTTTACCAATACGGGAGAAGGGATGCTTTATTCGAATAGTGGAGGTGTTGGGAGCTGGTCTTCCATTTATTCAATGCCACTTGCACTTTTTATTGATGGGACACTCGCAACCCTTTTACTTCATGATACCATAATAGAAGATAATGAGAGCGCCTGCTTTGATGCTACCGGTACTATTATAGTTGGAGGAGTTACAAGCCCTGTCGAATTTTTAACTGGTTCATCCGTCAATCTCATTGCAGGAAATTCTATTTTTTTAGAGCCGGGATTTCATGCATACGAAGGAAGCAATGTCCATGCATACATAATTTCTAATTCCCAATATTGCAATAAGGCTTCAGGAAGCGAAGCGTTTAGCAATTTGTATAAAAATAGCATTGTGAATTCAACAATACCTTCAACTGACGACCAGTATAAGGATCAGAAGTTGAAAATTTATCCCAATCCAAATAATGGGATATTCACTGTTGTAATAGCTGATTTTGAGGGGCCTGCAAATATTATAATTTCAAATATGCTGGGTGAAGTTGTTTCCCAAACTTATAATATTAACGTTGATGTTACTCAATTCGATCTTTCCCATTTTAAGCAGGGGCTTTATATTATCCGGGTTAACGATGGCAAGTCGACAGTAACACAAAAAATGCTCATTCAGTAAAATAAACCAGGTATGTAAAATTTGTAAGGATCTGTTTACTCTGATCTGAAAAATAATCGTGTAAAATCGCTTCGTCTTTCCAAATTGCTAGGTCAGACTGATCAATAATATCAAGTGAGTATTCCCAATTCAGTTTATTGTTCATGTGATTAATATTGTGGATATTGAAAAATTAAGTATGAAGAAAACAACACTGTCAGAATTGCAAGGGGACCGGAATCCCGGATTTTGGTCCGCATTGATAACCTTAGCCATAATTATCTGGTATTTAGTTGCCTTTGGGCTCTATCAGCCAATTTTACATGCGCCATGGAATGGAATAGAACCCTACGTGGCATCTTTCAAGCCAGCTCCATTCTTTTCATGGATCATTCCTTGTTTTCTCCTTACTATAAGTTACCTGGTACTGATTGTTTGTGTATATCATGTTTCATGCGGTGAGAACAAGATATGGAGTTTGTTAACCCTGATATTCGCAATCGCTTATTCCATAATTTCC
>JALNWE010000130.1 GCA_023231065.1 Bacteroidales bacterium | reverse complement strand
TGGGGTGGGGGAGGGGTTATTGAATTTTTTTTGTCATCCAGTTATCTGTTTAATGGTTCTGCCTGTCAGCCCCGGCCGGCTTTTTCCCTTCCTCAAACCGCTATCTCATCTATGCTTCCTCTAAGTCTTGTCTGAGTCTTTATTCCTTTTCTCCCAGCCCTCTCCCAGCCTTCTCCCAGCCTTCTCCCAGCCTTCTCCCAGCCCTCTCCCAGCTCCAGCCTTGATTATTTTTGTCGGATAACCGTAATTTTCTTGTATCTTTTGTAACCATTTAGCCCAATTACGGTAATCAATTTAGACGATAACAAAATGCAAATTTCTGATATCTCAGACGAGGCATTGATGCTTAAAGCCCAACGGGGTGAATTGGATGCTGTGGGAAAGCTTTATGAGCGATATAGCAAAAAGCTCTTTAACTTTTTCATAAGGATTACAGGTAACCGCGATGATAGTGCAGACCTTACCCAGAACGTTTTTTATAGAGTATTGAAGTATAGGGGCAGCTATAACCCGGAGCATCAGTTTAGAACCTGGATGTATCAAATGGGCAGAAATTGCTTAACCGATTACCGGAAAGATAGTAGCAAACATCCAAACATAGAGGATAAGGATAACGTTCTTTCTGCACTATTGAATGATGAAAACTCCAACAATCAGGTATCGCAGGATGCCATACTTTTTAAAGCAATTGAGAACTTGCCCTTTGAAGGTAAAGAATTACTCGTAATGTGCAAGTTTCAGAAATTGAAGTACGAGGAAATTGCCAAAATCACTAACGATTCTGTACCTAACATCAAAATTAAGGTACATAGAACATTAAAAAGATTGAAGGAAATATACTTTGAGATGGAGGATGCTTGAATGGTTTAATAGACAATATGGTTTAGGAGGCCAGGAAAATTAACCAGCAACAATTAACGAATAACCAATATATGAACTGCAAGGAAATAATTGAACTTTTGCCAGAGTTCATCGAGAAATCGCCAGGAAAGGATTTGCCCGATGAAGTAGAAAAACATTTAAGCAGATGTAATGCATGCAAAGACGAGCTGAAGAAGCTGCTACACATCGAAGGGCTTCTTTCCCAGGTAAGAGAGGAAAAAGTTCCAGCTAAGGTTGATTTTGCATTCCGGATAATGCTTGAGAATGAGAAGAATACAAACAACCTGAGCTTTACGAATAGAATAAACCAGAAGCATATCTCCCTGTCAATCCTAACAAAAGTTGCTGCAGGTATACTCCTGCTTATTTCCGGTGGGTTTGTCGGCTATTTCATTCATCCTGTTGAAAACACTTCCATTGAGGTTTCCAGCTTAAAGCAGGAGATGGTTGAAATGAAAAATCTTGTTATCCTTTCGCTTATCAAACAGGAATCACCAAGTGAGAGAATTAAAGCGGTAAGCTATATCAAGGAAATATCAAAACCCGATCCTGAGCTGATAGAAATGCTGTTTAGCACCCTCAACAGCGATAGAAATGTAAACGTTAGGTTAGCAGCTGCTCAGGCGCTATCTAAGTATAAGGATAATAGGGAAATTGCGAAGGGGATTGTTAAATCGCTCGAAACTCAAACCGAGCCATTGGTTCAAATTATGCTGATAAACCTTGCAGTCGAAACACGAGGAGATGATGTTACCCCTGAACTAAACAAGCTACTCAATCGCTCGGATCTCATGGACGAAGTAAAGAGTTTTGCACAAAAAGGAATAAAGACCTTATCGATATAAAAAAAACAATATTAATAATTACTGAAATGAAAACAATTAAACAAGTATTAATGATCTCCTTGATTATCTCATGTTTTTTCATATATCCTGCAGTAGTTCAGGGAGAACGGGAGCCACGTCGTCTGAATGAAATCAATGTAAGTGACGAGAATCAAATCTTAGCTCCAGCGCAGTACAAAATACCCGTGAATGGAGCTCAAATCAAGAAAATCGTAATACAAGATCTTTTAGCGGAAATCAAGATTGTTGGTAGTCAAAACAACGATATTATTATTGATGCCAGGGGGCTTAAAGAAATACCCAAAAGAGCAAAGGGGCTAACCTACGTGAATGGTTGTATGGATAACACTGGCACTGGTGTTGCAGCAAACGAATCGGAAGGTGTGTTAACAATTTGTGGTGCATCAAAGGGTAGCGATGATGCCACATATATTTTCACAGTACCCAAAGGAGTTTCTTTAAGCATTGAGTATAACTCCCCGTTTGCGAAGGAGGATATTGAGATAAAAAACATGGAGGCAGAGGTTGAAGTATCAACATTAAGCACAAATATCAATTGTTCAAACGTAACGGGGCCTTTAGTGTTAAACAGTATCAGCGGAAATATTGATATTAATGTTTCCAGGCTTAATCAGAACAGCCCTACTTCAATATCATTGATTAGCGGTGATTTAGATATTACGCTACCTGCTACTTCCAATGCAAACCTTAAAATGAATTCCATTTCGGGCGGAGTTTACACCGATTTTGATATTAAAGTCGATTACAAAAAAGGAAACTTAAAACGCATCGGAAATAATAATATTGAAACAAAACTGAATGGCGGCGGTGTCGATCTGAGCTTAATATCTACTAGCGGAAATGTTTATCTAAGGAAAAAATGAGAGAATGGTTGAGCGTTGAAAGTTGACGATTGACCGTGACGGAAGTGAGAAGTAAGGAATCAACTAAGTAATAACACCATTACATAGCAACACAAAAAAGACAATTATGAAGAAATATTTAATGGGAATTCTTGTGTCGATGATTGCTTTCGCAGTAAATGCGCAGAAGGTTGTTGAAAAGCAAATCAGCCTTAATCCAACATCAAGCCTTGATCTTAAACTCGAATTTGCCGATACCATACAGGTAAAACAATCGAAGGATAATACCTTAAGAATCACTGCCACTGTAAATATAAACGACAATCAGCACAATGATAAGTATGAACTAATAACCAGCGTGGAAAGCGGATTTGTTGAAATCAAGGCGAAGATACACGATATGGAATCGATTCGTGTACCTTGTAAAAACCATCAGGGTTCAAACTATGAATCGCACGATGGGAAGTGTGTTACAATGGATATTAGTTACATGATAGAAGTCCCAGCTATTGCTGATCTTCATTTAAAAACAATTAACGGTAACATCATTATTGATCATGCGCTAAGCACCATGAGTATTGAATCGATCAGCGGCTTTATTGATCTTACGGTTCCTGTCACATCGAACTTGAATTTTAACCTGAAAACCATTACAGGCGGTATTTACACTAATCCCGAACTTCATATAAACATGGATAATTATAAAGGGAACCCGGGTGGTAACGAGGCACAGTTCAAAACTGGAACAGGTGGAAACAAGGTTAAATTATCTACCATTAGTAATGATATTTTTGTCAGATAAATTTCGCTTTTCCGTAAAAATGACTTGTTATGAATTTCTCCTTATAAACTTAAACCCTGAACTATGAGAATTACTGTAATCTTTCTTACTGCATTGATGTTATTTCCTGCGTTATTCGTGAATGCACAGAAACGCCTGCCTGTGATCAGGGCAAATTCCGATACCGTCGATATCAGGGACGGGAATGAGCTGAAAAAAAATGCCTGGACCATCAATTTAAAATTACGGCCCGATGTATATACCACTCTGGGCAAGAATAAAGATGTTACTTTTTACACTGACTGCGATTCCATTACATTCCGGATAAAACCAGGTCGTTCATACGATTTCATTATCCTTCTGAGCGGGAAAGATTCGGCCTGGACCAGAATAACGAATATGCCACCATATCTTGAAATACTTAAACATGCGGCGAAATACAATACTACCGAAAAATCGGATGTTCCCAAGTTCACGTATCAACCTATGAACGATACCAATCTCATAATCCTTCGTGCCGGCATGAAGCTGGATTCGATAGCGGGCAAGGGGAATGAGGTTTCGAAGATCATCAATCTTATGCACTGGATACATTGCCTGATACCGCACGATGGACAACACGGCAACCCTTCGGTCAAGAATGCCATGAGCATGATCAAAGTTTGTAAGTCAGACCACAGGGGATTAAACTGCAGGGGATTGGCAACGGTACTGAATGAATGTTATCTCTCCATGGGCTTTAAATCGCGTTTTGTGACCTGTATGCCCAAGGACTCGGTATTCAACGATTGCCATGTGATCAACATGGTTTACTCCAACGGTTTGGGCAAATGGCTATGGATGGATCCTACCAACGATGCTTATCTGATGAACGAAAAAGGTGAGCTTCTCGGCATAGCTGAAGTCCGCGAACGGATCATCAAAGGCAAGGCCCTGATCCTGAATCCCGATGCCAACTGGAATCGGCAAACGAGCACAACCAAAGAAGATTACCTGTATAACTATATGGCGAAAAACCTGTATCGGATCGAATGTCTGGTATCAAGCGAATATGATGCCGAAACCTCTGCTGCCGGGAAAAAACTGCTCTACGTAGAACTTCTTCCCCTGGATGCTTATAACCAGAATCCCCGCAAAACCGAACATACATCCACCAAATCAGGAACCATTTTCATCAATTACAAGACCAACAACCCCGATGTTTTTTGGGTAAAACCCGAATGAAAACATGATCAGGAAGAATATTTATCTTTTTCATTCCCCGTATTGAATCATTCCAGCACAATGCCCATTTTTTTCATCAGGTACGAGGCATTCAGGTTTTTACACACTCCGGGCCGTAGCTTGTAATCTATTTCCATCCGGTCATCTTCAATGGAGATCTCGAAACAGAGGTTCCGTATATGGCCGGGGTAATTGTCAATTAAGCCGCTGATAGCGAC
>JALNWE010000129.1 GCA_023231065.1 Bacteroidales bacterium | reverse complement strand
CAAAACAAAAACATTCCCGGAATGATGATAGCAAAATGGGTGAAATTCCTTTTTATACCGCTTATAATTGCAATAATATGCCCTCAATTCATCACCAACTCCATCAGTATACCTTTTTCCCCCATCCGTTAACCCCAGAAAAATAATTGAATCCCCTTGTGGCTTGAAACCCACTATTAGCAAGCATTTGAGGTTAGTTCAACGGCGGGCTTTTATGCAGTGAAAAACTGCATTAAGCCCTTTTTGTTAGGGGCAGATTTATTTATCATTTATAAAAAATTATATAGTTTGGTTTCATTTTGTTTTTATGTATTTAAATAATTTTGCATGAAGTTTAACTAGGATTTCTTCATTCTCAGGATCAGATTTAAAGCCAATAAGAATTCCATTCTTTATATTGACATATTTATAAAAAATAATAATTCTATTCTCTGGTCCAATTGTACTACTTCCATCCGTACTACATAAATTGCCTCTTATTATTCCATTATCAACAGTTTGGCGTGAATATGCCATAGAGAATGGAAACATTGAATGTATGGCATCATCTAACGCATCCGAAATTAATTGTGTATTACCAATGTATTGTTTTTCCAAAAATTCATCATTCCATTTTAATATACCTGAATTTAATTTAAGAAGTTTAGAAAAAGCTAAATATAATTGGTCTGCATATGGGTATTTATTAATAAAATCCATATATGCTTTGACATTATTTATCTTTAATGTCTTATTCCAAGCAGACGTAATTTCATCATCTTTGAATTGTTTTTCCTGTGTCTTGGCAGAAGTTCCAATCAATAATGTGAACAAGGAAATAATAAATACTACTTTTTTCATTATTTTAAGTTTAAAAGGGTTAAATATATTGATACGTTAAAAATTTAAGTTACTAATCAGTCCCTAGTGTAATGAGCGACTACATTCAAGGCGTTGAGGACATCCTGTTTGTTTTTAATGGCAGTGTCGATGATGGATCTGAGGATGGCAAAGTTTTCGGCGCCAGAGATGGCTTTACACTGACCCGACACTTTCTGTTTGACTTTAACATTTCGGATCGCCTTTTCTGAGTCGTTGTTATGAGATGGGACGGCGGGATCGTAAAGAAAAGTAAAGACATGGTCTTTGTAACGAATGATTCGTTTTTTAAAAGCTACAAGGTCCTTGTATTTTGGATCAATTTCCTCAGAGAGCAGGGAGTCAAGTTCCTTTTCCAAGAGACTTCGACCATGAAGCGGATAGAGATAATCGGTCGGAGTCATTCGATTCTTCAACTGTTGAGCTTCGACCAGCATGATGCGGAACCTCACCGGCCAGACCAATTTGTACACTTCTTCAAAGTATTTGAGTTCACGCACCAGATGGACCGTACACAACTGGTGTTTTTCCACCGGAGTCTGAAAATGAGCTCTCCAGCAATCATGCACCAACACGGCCTTTTCGGAGATTTCAGCAACATGTTCTTCAATGGTATCGAAACCCCGGTTAGAAGAAGCAGCAATATAGGTTGCCAACTTAGTCTGCCAGGTCCAGAAACAGTGTCTCACACCGTCAACTTTCATCCCGGTTTCATCGGTTCCGATAACCTTGCTGCCAAGCACTTCCTGGCGAATCATTTCATAAGCTGTAATTCCTTTATCAGCCAGCCGGTTCAGCAAACAATGGATTCCTCCTTCGCTGATCGAAACGCCAAACACATCCTGCATCAACTCCTGCAACCGTTTAAAAGGAAGGTACTGCCGCACACTGAAGTAGCCCATAAGACTTTCCAGCATTTTGCCGTAACTCACTTTCCACTGAACATCCAGAGGAAAATCGCTTTGGAATACATGACCGCAGGTGCAACGATATTGGTAAACCCGATGTTCGGTGACCACCTGCTTGATAATCGGGATGTCAATCATCTGGCGTATCTCAGCAACTTCAGCAGGTACACTGCTTACATCACCCCCGCAATTAGGACAAAAACCACTGCGGTGATCAATGATTTCATCCGGATGGCTCGTCATCTCAAGCGTTTTTCCTTCATGACCCGGCTGACCACCAACTTTTTTATCCGATTTTTCGCGCAAACTATTGGTCCGTTTTGGCCGATTCTCATCTTTCGAAGGAGGAATCGAGCTATTATGGCTATCCAATCGTGTAGTATATCGGGCCATTTGTTGTTCCATGGCCTGAGCCCTCAATTTCAATTGCTTGTTTTCCTCAAGAAGCAAAGCGATGATCTGCTTCTGGCCGTCGATGATTATTTGCTCGGGAGTTTGCACGCTAAAAATTTGTACAAATCTACACTCGTCATCCCATCATTTCAAAGAACGTAACCGCTTATTTATCAACTATTAAAATATATTCTGTTAGCATGTCTGAAATTTTCAAAAACCAAAATTTCAACCCCAAATTACACTGTTCATATCAGCAGAATCCTGTTAATAACCCTTATTTTTTCACCCTCTGATTAGTAACAAATTCTGAATTTGGTGCTAATCGAGTAGGCTGCCCCGTCGGCGATGCTGACGGGGCAGCCTACTCGATTATGGGCATGGTTTTGTTAGTGTCTGTCAAGCATTAAAGTTGGAATCATCAATTTTGATCTTCCCTGTAAATTCCCATAATGTCACGTGCATAATTTCCTTCAGGTGTTTCAACTATAATATAGTAAAATGATTCAGATACTGGATTCTTTTTTAAAAAATCCATTGCTACTGACTTAGATGTACCAGAATAAATTTTATAGGTGTTTTTTTCCCTATTTTCATTTTTGATAAACTTTACATCTCCCGTATTTTTATCACCCTTATTTGTTTTTTTATCTTGTTCGGTATTTTTTGGTTTCTGCGATGAAAAATGTTTTCCACCTGCATTACTGAGTTTTTCATTAGCTTCATCCCACATCTCTACAGTAAATGATGGTCCCCATATTACCACATCACTCTTATCGTCATTTTCAAAATATCCATATTCAATTACTTCAGTTGTGATTAATTCACCTGTATCGGAAGCAGCGTGGATAAATGATAATTGAGCAAGAGCTTGTTTCGCCTCGGAAATATTATTGAATTTATAAATTACAGACCCTGTGTAATTATTAAATAAATAAGGCTGCCATGAACCCATTGCCTGCATAAAACTTTTAAGGATTGTTCCACAATTATCACTGAATAAAAGCTTCCGACCACAAACAGAACATTGGTCATTATCCCATACGTGGTATTCCTCTCTTGTTTTGCCACAATTAGAGCACTGGCAAGCATTCCATGTATGTTCTTTAGTTTTCCCACACCTTGAACAAGTGCAACCATCCCATATGTGTTGCTCATCTCTTTTTCTTCCACACTTATCACACATACATCCTTTCCACTGATGTTGTTCATTTCTTTCTACTCCACACTTAGAACATTTACATCCATCCCATTTATGAAAACCAATTTTACATTTTAATGACATATGGACTTCCTTTTTAAAATCAATTTCAGATTTTATTTATTTCTGTTTTTGAATGAAATTTAAGGTTTTACATATAGGATTCAAAATTATTATCCTTATGAGCTTTCTTAAGAAATAATTGTGGGAGAGTTTATCTACCAAATAAGGTGAGTATCTGTAATATAATTTTACAAACCCAATCCCAATTCTGGTTTTTAACAGAAAAGTATCTCTAAAATTTCTAAAAATCAGTACTTGAGGAGCATCATAATCACCATAAATAGCAGTTGCTATATAACAACTCCCTTTTGAAGGATTTGTGCTTACACTATCATTAGAAGAATTTTGAGCAGAAAGAAAGAAGTCCTTTTGAACTTTTGACCCTTCCGTAGCAGCACAGATGCTTTCGCATGTTACCTGTGATGCCTTAGCATTTGATCGTATTTCTTGATTCTCCTCTTTTGTAAGTTGACCCCCAATTAACAAATAACACCTTCCACTATGCTCAGTAAAGGCTGATACATAAATATGTTTAGGTGTCATGCTTGTACTAGCATTATAAAATGAAAGATTAATAACAAATGTCATAGCTGAATTCTGCGATCCGAATACCAAATTGTGTGCTACGAACTCGCCATAGAATTTCATGAGTACTTCAGCATTTACTTGGTTAAAATCAGTGACACTATCAAACGTAGCCATTTTATACCTCCTTCATTATCCTGATTAATTCATTAGAAACTTTTTCTTCAATAAAAACTTCGACTTTGGGGTGATCTGTTCAATTTTTTGGAACAATCCGTCAAAAAATGCCTTTCGCCGATCGTTTACAGACATCGCCAACGTCGTTTTTCTGCTATGTCTGACAAGGTAACTCGCTATTGCAATGCATTGGAACTTCAAGGTTGCCAGAGTCGGATCGCGCTTGGAATTGATCAGTGCTGTTTTGTACAGGCTCATCAGGTTATAGGCGACACAAACCCAGCGAAAAGCAGCCTCAGTGGCGCCAAAATCCTCACAACAGAAGCCTTCAAGGCCATAGCTCTCTTTCAGTTCCCGAATTTGCGTTTCAGCCTCAGCCCTATGGCGGTAAAGCTCCCATGTCAGGCCAGCATCCTTTGTTTTCAGGATTGTGCCGCCAGCTCCTGCAGCATAGCCGGTTGTGGCGGTAGGAAAGGCAACTGAGAAACACGGATACGAATCACCGGTCGGCAGTGGATTTTGCCAATTCCATTGAGAAAACGCCGAACAGGTAATAATCGCGCTACAAACAAAAAGGATTAATGTTTTCATTTAACTGTATTTGTGGTAATTTCATTTTTTTGATGAATTATTTCTTAACAATTTTGGCAATCTCGCTCCGTTCGTTCGATCTCACATGTACCAGGTAAATTCCCACCGGTAGCCCTGATAATGAGAGTTGCCGTTTGTTTTCCCCTT
>JALNWE010000128.1 GCA_023231065.1 Bacteroidales bacterium | reverse complement strand
TCGAATTAATATATGCAAATTGATTGATAAGATTATTGATACGAAAATAATGTTTGGTTATAATTGGGTGTGTCAAGATAATTTTAATAGCTTTGAAAAAAAAAGCGACCCGAAGGCCGCCTTGGATGTTTTCACAACGGAATAATCCTTATTGTGAATTGCTTTAGATTGTGATGCAAATATAATATGAATTATACAAAACTATTCTTTCTATGAAAAAAATTCTCGGTTTGGATCTTGGAACAAACTCCATTGGTTGGGCACTGATAGATCAAAATTTCCCTGAAAAGAAAGGACAAATTTTAGGTTTGGGTTCCAGGATTATTCCAATGGACCAAGGAACATTAGGAGAATTTGAAAGAGGAAATACAATTTCACAAACAAAGGAACGAACGGCTTTCCGGGGTGTCAGAAGGCTTCGCGAAAGACATTTACTCAGACGATCAAGGTTACACTCTGTATTAAATATTCTGGGATACCTGCCTGAACACTATGCTCATGATATTGATTTTGAAACACACTTTGGACAGTTTAAGATGGATTGTGAACCTAAACTTGTATATAAGCCAAAAGGAAATAATGGAAAACCGGAATTTATCTTCAAACAATCATTTAACGAAATGTTGAATGAGTTTCATGGAAAACATCCTGATTTGCTTGAACATAACAGAAAAGTACCTTATGACTGGACAATATATTATTTACGTAAGAAAGCATTAACCCAAAAGATAGAAAAGCAGGAGTTGGCATGGCTTTTGCTTAACTTTAATCAGAAAAGAGGCTATTTTCAATTAAGAGGGGAAGATGAAGAAGATTCTGTAAAGAAATTGGTTGAATTTCATGCTCTCCAGGTTGTTGATGTCATCGACAGCGGAGATCGTAAAAGTAAAGATGAAATTTGGTATAATGTGATACTTGAAAATGGATGGATTTATCGTTGTACAAGCAAAATACCACTTGACTGGGTTGGAAAAACTAAAGAATTTATTGTAACAACTGATTTAAATGAGGATGGTAGTGTAAAGAAAATTAAGGATGGAAAGGAAAAAAGATCATTTAGGGCCCCACTTCCAAATGATTGGACGCTTGTCAAAAAGAAAACAGAATTTGAGATAGGTCAAAGCCATAAAACTGTTGGATGTTTTATCTACGATACTTTGATCCAGAACCCTGCTCAAAAGATCAAGGGGAAATTGGTGAGTACCATTGAAAGAAAATTCTATAAGACAGAATTAAAGCGTATCCTCGAAAAGCAAATGGAATTTCATCCTGAATTGAAGGACCGTCAAATCTATTCCCACTGCATTCATGAATTATACAAAAAAAATGAAATCCATAGAAAAAGTCTGGAAGAGAAAGACTTTGTGCATCTGTTCATGAATGACATTATATTCTTCCAGCGGCCCTTGAAAAGTAAAAAATCACTGATTGCTGATTGCCGATATGAAGCCAGGGCCTATAAAAACAAGGATGGTTCCCTTGATTCGGAACCTGTAAAATGTATTGCCAAATCCCACCCTTTATTCCAAGAGTTCAGGTTATGGCAATTTCTCCAGAACCTAAAGATATACCGGAAGAATGTTGAAGTTGATGGCAAGATTGTTTCAGAGTTGGATGTGACTGCACAATTTTTGAAATCAGAGGATGATTGGGTAGCCTTATTTGATTGGCTTAACAATAAAAAAGAAATCAAGCAAGAAGTATTCTTAAAATATCTGCCATTTAAACTTAAAAAGGAAATCGGCAATTATCGGTGGAATTATGTGGAAGATAAAAGTTATCCTGCCAATGAAACCAGGGCTCTGATTCTATCCAGGCTTGAGAAATGTAGTAATATTCCTGAAGGATTTTTAAACAGGCAAATAGAAGAAGGTCTCTGGCATATTCTTTATTCGGTTGAAGATACGGAAGAGATTGAAAAAGCATTAACAACATTTGCCCGTAAACATGGACTTGATTCCGATTTTGTGGAAAACTTTAAAAAATTTCCACGATTAAAAAGAGAATATGGATCCTATTCAGCAAAAGCGATTAAAAAGTTATTACCCCTGATGCGGAGGGGAAAATATTGGAGGGAAGAAGATGTGGACGAGATTGTAAGAAGTAGAATCGATGCGATTACAGAACGATTGATTTCGATCGGATATGACCAAACCAAGATCTTAGATATTACCGACGATGATATTCCTAAGCAAGTATTAAAAAGTTTTATTGATTGCAAAAACCCATTACAGGCGCTGAATACTTATCAGGCATGTTATGCAGTATATGGAAGACATTCTGAAGAAGGAGAGATTTTAAAATGGAAAAACCCCTCTGAAGTTGACCATTATCTTAAAACTGTCTTCCGCCAACATTCATTGCGCAACCCGATTGTGGAACAGGTGATTACGGAAACTTTGCGCGTAGTCAGGGATGTCTGGGATCACTATGGTAATGGCATGGAGGATTTTTTCAGCGAGATTCATGTTGAAATGGGGAGAGAGATGAAAAATCCGGCAGACAAGCGTAGGCAAATGACAGAGCAAATATCCGCCAATGAGAATACCAATCTACGGATAAAGGCCCTTCTTGCAGAAATGTCGAATGATCCTGACATCGATAATGTTCGCCCATATTCACCAGCACAGATAGAAATATTGAAGATTTATGAAGATGGTGTGTTAAAATCAGACCTTGAATTGCCTGAGGATATTGTCAAAATCAGCCAAACAGCGCAACCGTCAAGATCTGAGCTTAACAGATATAAACTATGGCTTGAACAGAAATACAGGTCTCCGTATACCGGCGAAGTTATCCCGTTAGGTAAATTATTTACTCCGGAATATGAAATCGAACACATAATACCACAATCAAGATTCTTCGATGATTCACTGAATAATAAAGTGATATGTGAAGCTGAAGTAAACAAAGACAAGGGCAACAGCACTGGCTTTGAATATATCAGGGATAATTCCGGTAAAATACTGCAACTGAGCTTGGGGAAAATGGTCAGACTGTTTACGTTGGAAGCCTATCAGGATTATGTGAAATTTCATTTTTCCGCAAACAGGGGGAAGATGAAAAGGCTCCTCATGGATGACATTCCGGATGCTTTTATTGCCCGGCAACTTAATGATACACGATATATCAGCAAAGTGGTAAAAAACTTGCTGTCAAATATTGTAAGGGAAGATGAGGAACAAGAAACTACCTCAAAAAATGTTGCTGCAAGTAATGGATCTATTACATCGGAATTGAAAAAGGCATGGGGGCTGAATGATGTCTGGAATGAGATAATATCCCCACGGTTTATGAGGCTCAACCAGCTAACGAATTCAAATCAGTTCGGTGAGTGGATTAATCGTGATGGAAAGCATGTTTTTCAAAACCGCGTTCCGTTGGAGTTGCAAAAAGGATTCAACAAAAAAAGGATTGACCATCGACATCATGCAATGGATGCCCTGGTAATTGCCTGTGCTACCCGTAACCATATAAATTATCTGAATAATGAATCTGCCGGATCATCAAAACGGTATGATCTGAGATCCCTGCTGTGTTTCAAGGATAAAAGCGATGGGAATGGAAATTATAAATGGAATTTCTACAAACCCTGGGATGGCTTTACAACTGAAGCAAAGAACAAGATGGAAACGATCATCGTTAGCTTTAAGCAAAACAACCGGGTTATTAACAAAACGGTTAACCGGTATCAAAAATGGAAGATGGATGAGGATGGAAAGTTGCGTAAAGTTTTTGTAACCCAGGAGAAAGGCGACCATTGGGCAATCAGAAAGCCGATGCATAAAGATACTGTTGCCGGCGCTGTTACCCTGCAATTAAAAAAGCAGGTTCAATTAGCTTCTGCCCTCGAGCAAGTGGAAATGATTGCAGATAAACCGCTTAAAAAGAAGATTAAAGATTTAATCCTCCTGGGAAATGATAAAAAAGCAATTCTTAAATATTTTAAAGCCAATATGAATCAATTCCAAGAAAGGGATATTTCACGGGTTGAAGTTTATTACTTTGATCAGCAAAACGTTGCTTCCAGGGTTGCCATTGACAAAGATCTCAACTCTTCAGCAATCGGTAAGATCACAGATACCGGAGTGCAAAAGATCTTGTACAATCATCTGGCCAGATATAATGAGAATAAAGATGGCGCTTTTATTGAGCACCCTGAACTTGCTTTTTCACCTGACGGCCTTGATGATTTAAATAAATCTATCAAGGCCCTTAATGATGGAAATGACCATAAACCAATTTTTAAGGTGCGTGGTTTTGAGCCCAAAGGCAACAAATTCAATGTTGGGTTTACAGGAAACAAGAAATCTAAATTTGTTGAAGCGGCAAAAGGAACAAACCTGTTCTTTGCTATATATCAGAATTCAGAAGGAAAACGTAGCTATGCAAGCATTCCGCTTAATATTGTGATTGAACGTCAGAAACAAGGGCTTCTGGTAGTCCCTGAAGTCGATGAAAATGGTTCAACCTTGTTGTTTTATCTTTCACCCAATGATTTGGTGGCCCTATCTACAACTTTTAAGGATAAAGAGGTGTTAGAAGTATATAAATTTGTTAGCTGTACTGAAAATGAAGGACATTTTGTTCCAAATTCATATTCTTCCCCAATAATAAAGAATGAATTAGGATCCAATAATAAGAGTCAAAATTCTATAGGTGGGATTCAAATAAAAGCAAAATGCATTAAATTGTCGGTCAACAGACTTGGAATGAATTCTTCACTTCATTAGTAATGGTTTTACTTAAAAACTTTAACCCAGGGGTATTCCATCGCCGTTCAATCCGGCTGAAAGGATATGATTATTCTCAGCCAGGAATCTATTTTTTTACAACCTGTACACATTTTAATGAACCATTGTTTGGTGAGTTTGCTTATGGACATATCCTGCTC
>JALNWE010000127.1 GCA_023231065.1 Bacteroidales bacterium | reverse complement strand
AGCGGCGGGATCCAATCCAGGGATGATATTGCCTTTTACCCCGGCCGACCATATAAAGAAAGCAGAGCGGAGCAGGGTGCCATCTGTCAGGGTTACATTCGTTCCGTCATAATCCTTTACCATAGTGCTCAGCCACACCTTGACCCCCATCTTGGTCAGGAATAGGTTGGCCTTCACCGAAGCTCCGTCCGTCATAGCCGGTAAAAGCCGGTTTCCTGCTTCGATGAGGTGGATATTCATCAATGAAGGGTCAATTTCGGGATAATCTTTGGCAATGATGTGCAGTTTGAATTCGGCTAATGCTCCTGCCAACTCTACCCCGGTTGCCCCACCACCGATAATGACGAAGTTGAGGATGATCTTTTTTTCTTCTGATGTCTTAAAGACGGTAGCCCGCTCAAATTGTTCCAGCAAGGTGTTGCGGATCGTCAACGCATCGTCAAGCGTTTTCATCACCAGGCTGTTTTTGGCAAGCTGCTGGTTGTTGTAGAAATTGGCCTCCGAACCGGTGGCAATAACCAGGTGATCATAATCGAAATTCCCGATCGTGGTCTCTACCCGGTTGTTCTTAGGGTCGATCCGCTGTACTTCCGTCAGGTGAAAACGAAAGTTATGGTAGCTTTTAAACATCCTGCGGAAAGGGGAAGCGATGGAAGTGGCCGACAATCCACAGGTAGCCACCTGATAAAGCAGGGGCTGAAAGTTATGATGGTTGTATTTATCGATCAGGATGATCCCTACCGGTTTGTCCTTCAGTTTCTGGATCAGGGTCATTCCACCGAAACCGCCACCGATAATGAGTATTTTAGGGTCCCCGTTCATCGTAAATGCATTAAAAGTGAAGCCTGCATCCTAGCCACGAGAGGATGGGAAGGGTCCTCATTGACCAGGGCCAGGTAACAGCCCAGGGCTGAAAGCTTCCAGGCGTGGCCGATGCCATTTTCATGGATAATAAAAATCTTCCTGAAATGGCGCGACTGTGGAAGCTGTAGGGAGCGGCATGCCTGCATGGCACGAAGGATGGCATGGTCGATGGAATGTTCGTCGTCGAAGCCGAAATGGATCAGCAGATCGGTTGACAGAAACCTGAGTTCCAGGGATTCCATAGCTTCAAGGAATCCGGTCAACGTTTCCGGTAAAGGGTCATAACCATAAGGTACCAGCGTTTCCATAGCTTAAGGTCTTAAAGACGACAATTGCCTGAACAATTCGATTTCACGGGCTGACAAATTCCTGGGGATATCCACGAGGATCCTGACAAAAAGCGACCCGGTTTCTCCCTTTTTACGGTAAACCGGCATCCCCATCCCTTTGAGCCGTAAGGTTTTTCCGCTTTGTGTTTCAGGCGGTATTTTGATGTTCACGGTCCCCTTAAGGGTGGTGATGGTCACATTTCCGCCTAACACTGCAGTATAGAGAGGAATATGGACTTCGGTGGTCAGATCATCCTCTTCCCGTTCAAACCGCGTATCGGGTTCAACGGTCACGTGCAGGTAAAGATGACCGCTTTCGCCGCCCCGTCTTCCTTTTCCGCCCTTGCCTTTGACCCTCAAAACCTGGCCGTCGCGGACTCCGGGTGGCACCGTGATCTTTATTTTTTCTTCACCCAGGGCAAGCATCCGTTCCACTCCCTGGAAGGCCTCACTGAGGGTGATGGTCATCTGGGCCTCGTAATCCTGCCCTTTCAGTGGCGTTTCACGAAATCCGCCCTGGGAGCGACGGCCCGTTGCAGCGCCACTGAAAAACGAGTTGAAAAAGTCGGAAAAATCAGCGCCATCAAAATCTTCGGAAGTATAAACATGGGAAGATTGCCGCCCGCCGCCTTGCTGTGCCCACTGCGAAAATCCCCCTTCCTGTGCCCCAGCCTGCTCATATTGTTTCCAATTGGAGCCCAATGTGTCATATTTTTTACGTTTTTCAGGGTCGCCCAGCACGGCATAGGCTTCGCCCATCTCTTTGAATTTCTCTTCCGCCTGTTTGTTCCCAGGGTTCTTGTCGGGATGATACTTCACAGCCAGTTTCCGGTACTGCTTCTTGATTTCCTCCCGCGAAGCATCTTTTCCAACACCTAATATCTGGTAATAATCTTTATATTCCATGATCAAATATAGCGAAAATGAATTATGTCAAAAAGAATACCAATCTCCCATCCCCCATCTTCAATATCCGTAACTTCTTCCTTCAAACTTCCCCACCCTGATCTTCATCACGTTCACTTCGCGTATGGCGGGGGCGCCAAAGGTGAATTCCCGTTGGGTATAGTGAGCCATGATGATGTTCATAATCCGGCTTTTTTCCTCCGGGTCCTGTACGAATTCCACTTTCCCGTAACAGAGGACTGAACGGTACTTCATGCTCCATGAGCAGGCGACATTTTCGTTCTGGTAGCGCAATGCCTGATCCGTACTGAAATTAATGCATACTTCAGGATTTTGTTGCAGGATGTTGATCTTTTTTCCTTTCCGTGCCCCATGAATATAAATGACGTCGTCTTTAAATCCGAAATTCATGGGGACCACATAGGGTTTATTTTCCTTATCTGACATTGCGACATGACACCACTGACATCGTTGGATGATATCGATGATTTGGTTTTTATCGGTGATGGGATGGTTTCTCATAATACAAAGCAGGGAGAAAGATTAGCCGAAAAGTTTCCTGTAAACCTCTTCGATTTTCCCAACGGGGTTTATCTGAATTGAAAAACGCTTTAAAGCCAGGTTTTTCGTGTTATATTTAGAGATAAAGATACGCTCGAACCCCAGTTTGTCTGCTTCGCTGATCCGTTGTTCAATATGGTTGATGGGGCGGATCTCGCCGCTCAGACCGACTTCAGCTGCAAAGCAACATTTTGAACCGATGGGGAAATCCTGATTGGAGGATAGGACGGCTGCAACCACGGCCAGGTCGATAGCCGGGTCTTCAACCCGGATGCCTCCGGCGATATTCAGAAATACATCTTTATGGCCCAGCCTGAACCCGCTGCGTTTTTCCAGGACCGCGAGAAGCATATTAAGCCGGCGGCCATCGAAACCGGTCGTGGAACGCTGGGGTGTACCATACACCGCGGAACTCACCAGCGCCTGGGTTTCGATGAGCATGGGGCGCTGTCCTTCCATCATGGCCGCTATGGCGGTCCCGCTGACCTGTTCATCCCGCTGGCTGAGCAAGATCTCCGAAGGGTTGGTGACTTCGCGCAGGCCGGTATCGTTCATTTCATAGATGCCCAGTTCTGAAGTGGAGCCGAAGCGGTTTTTCAGGGAACGGAGGATGCGGTATCCATAGTTCCGGTCCCCTTCAAACTGGAGGACGGTATCGACCATGTGTTCCAGGATCTTGGGACCGGCCAGGCTGCCGTCTTTGGTGATATGTCCGATGAGGAAAACAGGGGTACTGGTGATCTTGGAATATTTCTGCATTTCGGCGGCGCATTCCTTGATCTGGGATACGCTTCCGGCGGACGATTCAATGTTGTCGGTCTGAAGGGTCTGAACGGAATCGGCAATGATGATGGATGGTTTTACTTTTTCGAGGTGTTGAAAAATGGCCTGGGTATTGGTTTCAGTAAGGATAAAGCAATTTTCGTTGCGGATGCCCAATCGTTCTGCCCGCATACGGAGCTGTTGTTCACTTTCTTCTCCACTGATATACAATACTTTCTGAACTATACACTGGAGGGCTGTCTGCAGCATCAGGGTGGATTTTCCGATACCCGGTTCACCGCCGATGAGGACCAGTGATCCCGGTACCAAACCTCCTCCGAGGACCCGGTTCAGTTCCTGGTCGGGTATGATGATGCGGGCTTCATGGTCATAGGTGATGTCGGAAATATTCACCGGAGAGCTCGCACGGTGGGCGCTCAGCACAGCGCCCGGACCGGATTTTTCTTCCCGCTGGATGACCTCTTCCACGAAGGTATTCCATTCCCCGCAGGCGTTGCATTTGCCCATCCATTTAGGAGATTGTGCGCCACAATTCTGACAGAAGAAGGCTGTTTTGAGTTTGGACAAAGGATGATGGTTGACGATTAACAAATCAAAGATAATGGAATTTCAGGTGTAAAAAACACTTTTGTGGTCCAATTAAAAGGAATATCTTTACTGTCGAGGATTTTATAAATACATAACCTATGTTGTTTCTTGGAGCACAGGAAAGCGGGACCTGGCAGGATTATGCCGGAAGACTGCTGAAGGATCCCACCGGTCCCGTACCGGTCGAGGGTTTCATAAGGCCCGGACTGATTCCGGCTTTTCATTTTTATCTTGGTATGTTGTTCTTATCCCATGGGATGAATGATAACGGTCTTCGATGGATCAATGCCGGTCTTTCCGGTGAACAGGGTGGCATGTTCCTGAATGCTTTTTTGTCCAGTTACCTGAACCGGAACCATGGCCAATTAGCCGTCCCGGAAGTGATCTTCGCTGATCCTGCTCCCTATATTCATTTTGCCGGGACCCCCATTCTGCTTGACTCACGCACGAAATTCAGGATGCATTGCGTACAGTCGCTGCCACGCTTTTCAAAACCGCTGAAAATCATGGATATCGGGTGTGGGCATGGGATGGTATTGGTCGATCTCCTGCTGGGGCTCAGGAAGGCGGGGACCATTGACGCGATCGAAGAAGTCCTCCTGATTGATCCTTCAGAAGCCATGTTAGCGCTGGCAAAGAAAAATGTCGCCGGAAATTTCCCTGGTGTACGGATATCCGTGTTACAAGACAGGATTGAAGCGTTGTCGGGCCGGATCGGGGAAGATTTCGATGTTGCGCTTTCTTCCCTGGCCTATCATCACATGCCTTATGAGACCAAGTTATTACATCTTCAAAAGCTGAAAGACCGTATCGGGTATTTTATCCTCTTTGAGCTCGATGCCAACAACGATACCCCCGGCCTTAATTCCCCCGAATTGGCCTTATCCGTTTATCAAAGTTATGGTGCGCTGATGGATTTCGTTTTTGCAAATGACGCCCCGGTTGGGCT
>JALNWE010000126.1 GCA_023231065.1 Bacteroidales bacterium | reverse complement strand
TTCACCGCCATCTTCTTTGGCCCCGGGATATTCCGAGACCGTTTTGGCAATTTCGTTAAATTTATCCGGATTTTTTTTCAGGACGTTCAGGAGGCTGTCGGCTTTAACTTTAGCTTGTTCCTTGGTACGTTTTATTGTTTCATTTCCCGGAGAGGTAAAGGCAATCAGGATCTGGGATCCCCGCATTGAATCGGGACGTTCCTGAAGAGCCAAAGATTTGGCCATATACCAGGTGTTTTGAAATTCAAAAGGTTGGAATAAAGTGCCCACAGGGGAAATAAACAAAAGCGAATCAAGATTTGGAGGAAGGGTCCCTTTTTTAACAAAATTGGTATCGGTTTTTTTATCTGAATTGGCATTGGCAAAATTGAATGCATCAGTACTTGTAACAAAATCTTTGTAAAGCAAAGCGACATCTTCCGAAATTTTTCTACGGTCCTGATCAGATGGGACTACTTCAAAAGCGATAAAATCCAGATCGCGATAGGGCTCATCCTGGTAGAAATAGGGTTTGTTTTTATTATAAAATTGGTTATAATCGGCGTCGGTTAGTTTAACAATACTGTCGGGTATTGAGGTCAACGCGGGAGCAATAAAACGCACCTTCACTGATTTTGTTTGTCTGACATAATCCTTTTTCAGAAAAGCAGTAGGCATATAATACCCTTTACTGATGAGGTTATTGAATTTTGTTTCCTGGCGGTCATCTTTAATGGCTTTTTCAAAACGAAGCCACATTTCTTTGCTCTTAGGCTCCATCTTATCCAGGTTTTTCAGGTAATTCAACACCAGCGCCGGATCATACTGACCCGTATTCGGATCTTTAAAATACTGAAGGATATAACGATGGGGTTGTTTCCCCTGTACCTGATCAAACAACTCCTCCGCCGAAACAGCAATCCCAAGCTCATCATACTCTTCACCCATGAGGATCGATTTCACTTCGTTGTTCCAGGTTGTCTGACGGATCTGATAAGCATCCTGATCGGAAATTTTATCATCGCCCGAATTTTCCTTCTGGGTCTCCAATGCCTGGTCCACTTTGTTATTAAATTCCATGTAAGGGATACTTTCTCCGTTGATAGCCCCGATATCGCTTGTCCCTTTAGTTCTTTTTTTTCCGAAGTCGCCAATCACAAAGGCCGCAATTGCAACACCAATGATAATAATAGCAAGTCCTGAGTGTTTTCTGATTTTTCCTATGATCGCCATTTATCTGAGAATTTTTAATGAAATAGGGTGCAAAAGTAGGGATAATTCACGAAACAACAAAGAATTGATCCCCTTTTTCAAAGGCTATCCTTCTTTACCGTCATTTGTCCGGTTACATTCTGGATAATATAATTTGTAAAATCCTCATTGGATTCCATCTTGTCGCCAAAAAGAATTTTATCCGGTGTTGTGATTTTAACCTTCACATCTGACCATATCCTGTGTTTATTTTCATCCCAAACCAAGTGTTCCGTGTTGAGTTGTTGATTTTTCTTTTCACTTCTGACCACGACATTACCCCACGCTTCCATGGTACGGTTCATATCGCGGCGGATACCACGGTTACCGGTGATGCTTGTCCCGACGCGCCGGACCGAATCGTAAATATAAATTTTAAACCCCCTTGGAAGTTCCATGTAAGGGCTTTCTCCCCCATACTGGTTAAGGAGAGGGCTGGTCAGCCTGGCCTGGACCTTTCCTGAATCACTAAAAAGAACATCAATGTTTTGTGCCGACATTTCCGGATCATTCTCTTTATGTCTTAAAAAGGCTTCAGCCTCCTTTGACTTACTGCATGAAACGATCAGAAGGGAAAAAAGGATAAGTCCTGTGGAAAGCCATAATTTTATTGGCGCTTTCAACATTAGTAATACTTGCGTTTTACGAACCATCGTTCGTAGATGGTAAACCCGAGTACAAATTTAAAGTAGCTTTCCCGGATCAAGCCATTCTGGATGGTCCCTCTTGACCCAAACTGGAAGCCGACATTCAGCATGGTCTTGACGCCTCTCAATGGTAATCCTAATCCTACCGAAACGGCATATTCACTCAGGTTGGTCCCTCTTAGCTGAAGATAGGTTTTGGAATAGGAAAATCCAAGACGGTAACGGACCCGCGCAAGATAATTGTTATAATTATCAATTTTAGGGATAATTTCCCCTCCGGCGGTAATCTGCCATGAATTCACAAGGGAATCGCTCAAATCAAAAGCCAGGAATTTTTCCCAATTTTGCCACCTGTAATCCAGACCGACCATCCATTTATCAGGTTTTTCGAAAGAAAATCCACCGCCAACCATCAGGGGGATCACAATCTTCCCTTTAACGCCTTCTTCCATGACCAGGGTGTCTTTGGGAACTTCGCCCGAGGAAGAGCTGACCAGGAAGGTTTCAGCAAAAATATCGGTCTTGGCCGACATCTTCATCGCAGGCGCAAAAACACCTCCAATATTCAAAAAGAGATCTTTATTGATTTTTCCCCTGTACTGGATCCCTCCATTAAAATAAAGGTCGTTCATGGTAATATAATAATCCACCTTGAAATTCATGGCGTAAGCAGAATCGGGGAATAATACCATGGCTTCGCGGACCATGCTGCCGAACAGATAGGAAGCATTGAACCCAATGGAAAAATTTTTCGTGAGTTGAAACCCGTTCCCCCAAAAAAAGCGATTGATGCCGCCTGAACCGGAATAGTTTCGGATAACCGTTCCTGAAAGGGGATATTCTTCATAATTGACTACGTTATATCCAACATCGCTGTAAGGTACAAGTCCCAGACTGGTTTTCCACCATTTGGTCACTGGCATACCGAAAAGGAGGTATCCCAGGGAGGCATAATTACGGTTGACTTTCTGGAAGTCAGAGGTAAGGGTTACAAATTCGCTGTTGAAGCCTCCTTCAAAAACGAACGATAATGAATCAAAAGCAGTATATGAAGCGGGGTTCAAGTAATTTATATGGTAGGGGCTCCGGAATCCAAAACCGGTTTGCCCCAGGCTCATATTCCAGGCATTGTTGTTATCTGATATGTCACCGATACCAAAACGGGAATAGGGTGAAGCAATCCGGATCTGCGAAAACAGGGTCAGGGTGCAAAACAGAAGAAGGAAGGTAAGTGAAAAGGATAGTTTAAAGGATTTTATGGACATTAAATTCAAGAATTTGCTGTAATCCGAATAGTACTATATTTGGTTGTGCAAAGATGCTAATTTTTAGTCGTTTATCAAAATATTTTTGATCCCCTCCACTAAGGATAACCATCAGATCCTGGTGTTTTGACCGGTACTTTTCTGCAATTCCTTCTATTTCAGCAGTTGCACCTGTAACAACTCCTGAAAGGATAGATTCTTCTGTATCCTTTCCGGTTAAAAGTTCTTTGTCGCTGTATGTGATTAACGGTAATTTACCCGTAAAAGTATGCAAAGCCTGAAAACGCATCTGTATGCCCGGCGAGATAGCCCCGCCCAAATATTCCTGTTGGGCAGTAATAAAGTCATAGGTGATGCAGGTCCCCGCGTTGATGACCAGTACATCTTTGCCAGGGAACATCTGTGATCCGGCAACTGCAGCTGCCAACCGGTCATAGCCCAGCGTATTTTTGGAACGGTAAAGGTTCTTTAACGGTACCTGGGTCTTTTCATCCATTTCAATGAACCGGAAACAGGAAGAAAGAAATGGGATGATGGATGACGGAAACCTGGCCACAGAGGAAAGGATACAATTTTCGATACCTGGATATTGCAAAACAAATTTGCGGATGGTCGGTAATGAAATCCTTGAAAATTGTTGTAAATCAACAAGCTTTCGGTTTTTAAATACCGCCAATTTCTTGTTGGTATTCCCAAAATCAAGGATAAAGTCCATCGAGCAAAATTGCAAATCGATTTCAAAGGTATTTGTTTTTTCGAAAATTATTGTAATTTTGCCGTCCCGGTTCATAAAGGGATTTGGCGTCGTAGCTCAGATGGTAGAGCAGAGGACTGAAAATCCTTGTGTCACTGGTTCGATTCCAGTCGATGCCACGCCAAAACAAGCAGAAAGCCCTGATATTTAATTATATCGGGGTTTTCTTTTTCACATACTTCTTTTACCACCCCTGTATTTCTGCTCAGAATCCTGCCCCAATATTCACTTTCGAGCTCATTTACACCGCGTGAATATCGAAGAAACATTACCGATTGCGTTCAGCCAATCGTCTTTTAAATTTTGGTCAACAGTATAACCATTCCAAGATTTTTGATCTTGTCTGGGTTCACTGAAATGTCCGGGTACGGATCCCCATCACAACATGCCATTCCATGTTCGGCGCTTTTTGATAATGATCCTAAAGGTGACATCGTTTTAATTTGTTTTGGCACACTACATAGCCCTTATTTACTCCAATGATGTAGCTATTTTACTGGGTTTTACCTCGTGAACATGTAGCATATTTGAGTGGTTTAATAGGTCACTCGATAAGTCATCTCCGATATCCCACATAATACATGAGAATTTTTGAAACTTCGTTATTGTGAAAATTGACCATATTTGGAGTATAGGCCGGTGTAAAAGTAAAATAGTACAGTGAAATATCCAAAAAAGGCTTCTCAAATAACCGGAATATTCGGCTTCAGGTATATTTTGTTCCCTTTTTAACGCCATTTCCAATGGAACCAATCGGATTCATAGTGAAACACCCCGATTATCTTCAAATACCATAGAAAATGACAAAAAAAAGTATCACTTTTCCTTGACTTTTATTTTTTTAATTGTAAATTTGAGCTTGCTCCAAAAAATCAAACCTTTATTTTTACCGCGAAGACGCGAATATATCATATTCAATTATTTAAAATTAACGCCTTAGCGCCTTGGCGGTGAAAAGTAGTTTTCGAAGTGGACTCGACTGTTAAACCATAAAACCATAAAATCATGAAAACATCTACCCTTTTCATTTTCTTTGTATTGGCCATGCTGCAATCCCAGGCGCAGGATTACCTGATTGGTTTTGCAGGTACGGGCGAAAGTAACACAGTTGATTCAGTACAGGTTAATAACCTTACCCAAAACACAAGGTTAACGCTGAACGGGACAGATGTC
>JALNWE010000125.1 GCA_023231065.1 Bacteroidales bacterium | reverse complement strand
TTCACGGGCAGTGTTTACCGCAATCCCGAAATCGCGGATGATGGATTTTATCTCTTCCACTGTAAGGGTTCTTGACCAGGTAGGCCCAAACAGGTTAAAACGTCCGGTTGGGGCAAGACAAACTCCGCCCGAGACGGCTTTTTTCGCCATCAGTCCGCAATGGCCAAGCTGAACAGCCACGGCAGCTCCTTCGTTGTGAACCGCATCGGTAAGTACACGCAATGCCGGAACCTCCTCTTTTCTGAGCCAGAGTTGATGATCAAACGATAAGCCGCTTTGAGAAACAGCAGAATAGGCTACGGTTGTCATTCCGATACCACCAGCAGCGACCGCTTTATGGTAAGCTACAAGTTCCGGTGAAACATGATTCCCTGGGCACATCCCTTCAAATGCAGCTGATCGGATTGACCGGTTACGCAATACGAGATTCCCAAGTTTTGCAGGAGTAAATAAAATGTTATTCATACTAATTACTGAATTCACTGATATTTTTTACTTTTACAAAAAAACGAAAAAATGAGCTCAAATCATAAAATTCAACTATTTCTTTTTTTATTATTATCGTGTATTACCGGTATGCTGAATGCCCAGTCTGACAGGAACAATCCCTTTGGGCTTCGTATCATATCAACCCAAAAATCATACGACAGCCTGGTGAAAGCAGATAGCAACAGAAGGTTGGTTGATCTTGAGAAGTATATCCCCGGTATAAAGCTTGACGTCCGTTATGCCACCACCAATAATTTCACAAAAAAGCAGGTCTATACCGAACCAAAAGCTTATTTATGTTTACCAGTTGCAAAAGCCCTGAAAAATGTGGAAGCCGATTTGCGTACCCGTGGGATGGGTCTGGAAATATATGATGCCTATCGCCCGTACTCCGCAACCCTCATGTTCTGGAACCTGGTTAAAGATACCCTATTCGTGGCAGCGCCATGGCAAGGCTCCCGTCACAACAGGGGATGTACCTTGGATGTGACCCTGATCAACCTGAACACTCAAAAAGAGCTGGAAATGCCCACGGAATTTGATGATTTTACGATCCATGCCTCCGTTTCAGATATTCCTAAATCAGAAAAAGCCAAGATCAATCGCCAGATCCTGATCGATGTCATGCAGAAATATGGATTCACAGTAATGCCCAGCGAATGGTGGCATTATGATTTTAAAAGATGGGATCAGTATGAAATAATGGACATCCCTTTCGAAAAACTATCTATGCAAAATTAAAATTCCCCCATCTCCTATCTCTTATTTTCTATCGCTTATCCCTTTCCCCCCAATTTATTTCATCCCTCGTTGCCGCTTTATCTCTTCATAAGCAGCGCTTATTTTCTGGAATTTCTCGGTAGCTGCTTTTTTCACATCTTCACCCAGGTTAGCTACTTTATCAGGATGGTGTTTCTTGGCCATTTCACGGTATGCTTTCTTAACTTCATCATCGGTAGCCGAAGAAGTGATTTCCAGTACGTCATATGCCCAACCGGAACTTTTCACGAACATGGCCTGGATCGAAGCGAAGTCGGCAGCAGAGACACCCATTAATCCCGTGATGACGCGAACCATTTCGACCTCATCTTCATGGAAATCCCCATCAGCTGCACAGATACCGAAGAGATAGTGAACGAGCTGTAATCTCACGGCATAATCGGTATATTGCCCAACCTGCGCCGATACATCCTGGACATTGATATCCTGTTTCAGAATTTCACGAAGCATCAGGATTAACCGGTTTCCTTCCTCCTCTCCAAATTGCTGGATAAAAAAGCCACGGACATAATCCAGTTCAGCCCTGACAATTTTACGGTCAGCTTTCATCACGGCTGCTGATAATACAAGCAAGCTCATGGCAAAATCGCCACGGGGAGTCCCCCGGTAAGCGGATGTATTAACATTCATTCCATCAAACACCGAACCGAGGGCGACACCCAGGATAGCGCCGATGGGGCCTCCAAAAACCCAGCCCAATCCCCCTCCTACCCATTTGGCATAACCTGATTTTTTCCTGAATCCGGAATTTGACTGATATGATGGATTTGTACCAGTGAAATCATTTGATTGTCCATTATTTCCAGGCGGTGTGGATGAACGGGGATCCTGCCCCGAAGGTTTTTTACGCATACTGAAAACAGCGAACAACACAATCGCAAGGATTACGATTACAATAATTTCACCGATACCCATAAAAATAATTAATAATTAAGAATGAAAAAAATAAGAATCAGGCAATGCTATCTTCTCATTTCATCATCTCTGTCAGAGGGAGTCCGTATTCCTCGGTCATTTTAATCCCTAATTTTTCGAGCTGATCCAGAACTGGATTATAGATTTCGGGGACGACAGGCACATGGACACCTTTTACTTTAATCTGACCATTCAATATTAATTCCACTCCGATGGCAGCTGGCAAAGCAACGGTACGGGCAATGGAAGTATCGGTGGCCAAAGTACCGAAATCCAGCATGCGTGAACGGATAACTTCTTTTTTGCCATCGGGATAAGCAGCCAGGAAAATGTGCTGCATGACAACCATGTCGCGTTCGTGCAATCCCAGGCCCATTTTCCCGATCATGAGGTCGGAGGTCACTTCAAATGTTGAATCTAATTTGCGGCCCATGGGTTTATTTTCAAATAATCCCAGCCATTCAATCGCTTTGATTGCGTATGCATCGGCAGGCATTTTCAGGTAAACCGAGACTGCTTTTTTAATATCAGATGGAAATTTAGCTCCAATTTGCCGCGCCATTAACCCGGCATAAGTCAGACCTTCCATATCAACCTTATCGTAAGAGATCAGGTTGAGGCGTTTGATCACATCCAGCGTTTCACACCAACCCGGGTAGCGGAAAGTCCCCCTGAAGATAGTATTGACTTCGGGAATTCCATATATTTCACGATAAGCAATGGAGTCGCGGTTGGGATAAACATCGAGCACGCCGACTTGTGGGAAATCGACCTGGAAAGGTTTTTTAAACAGATCCTCTGTCGGGATATCGATAACCTTACCATGCTTCAGAAAACGGGCATCATTATTCCCTGCCATAACCACCCCTTTCGGGCTCCATGAAAACTTATATTTGAAAGGGTTGTCTGTCGCTTCAGGGCCAGGTAATGCGCCACACAAGGAATAAAATTCCTGGATTGCGCCTCCCTTATCGTGAACATGATGGATAATACGCATGGCCGACATGTGATCGATCCCGGGATCAAGCCCCATTTCGTTAGAGATAATAATGCCCGCAGCTTTAGCCTCAGCATCAAGGGCACGCATCTCCGGCTTCGCATAAGAAGTTGTAACCATATCCTTCTTGTTCTTTATGCAACATTTTGCAACCATCACATGATGAACATAAGGAAGGAGGGAAACAGTCAGGTCGTGTTGGGAGACCATTTTATCCAATCCGTCATGATCTTCGATTGTCCAGGCTATTGCATTTCCATTGGGATGCCCTTTGATCATTTCATCTGCTTTTGATTTTGTACGGGTAGCTACCGTGACCTGCATTCCTTTATCCAGTAAATGGGTAACAATCGGTTTTACCACCATTCCGGCTCCGAGAATTAAGACTTTTTTCATATAAAATGTTTTTATAGTTAGATTATAGATATTGTTCAATGTATTTGAATTCAGGTGTCAACTCTCCGTTGTGCAGGATGAGCCCTTTTTTTATGGGACGAGGCAATTCAAGATCATCGAAATGGACTGAAAAGTCAGCATCCGCGATCGGTTTAACGAAATTCACCAGTACATCGCCAAATCCATTTGATGAATCGCGTGGTATTTCAGCCGGTAAAATATCGACTGCCATAACCAACATTCCTTTGCCCTGATGCCCGTCGGAAATGGTTTCTTTATCGGGATCATAAACGAATAAAGGTTCTTCGATTTTCGCGGGTTTCATGGTACATTCGATGGAACCCTCCACATCACAACTGATGTCGCCGATCACTTTCAACCGTGGGTTTTCTTTATTAAATAACTTTTTCAGATATGATTTTGTGATCAGTCTTGGATAGCGTTCATCCCAATAAATACAGTTGATCAGCATCGACAGGTGGGGAATATACTTTTCAAATTTGCTCCTGTATTGATGGGGATTAGCATAATAATCATGAAGATCGAAGGGGACCCCATCGACATGTTCAACCAGGTCCTCTTCTTTAAAAACCACTTTATAGATCAGGTTATCCGGTAATTTTTTACGTTGATGGAGCGCGATGAATTTTTCAGGGGATATTTCCTTTATCGGAAGGAACCCGCAGATTTCCTGGGCTCCCTGTGATACATTTCCATAGCCGGTAAAACCGATCACAAATGGACGAAATTCAGGAGGGATCCCATTTTCCGCGATCAACTGGCCAATTGCAGAAATATCATCTTTTGCTTCTTTCAACGAATGATAATACCGTGCCTGTTTTATGCGTGCCAGGTTGGTTGGATAACCTTCATCTTTTAATCGTAAACCCAGCGCCCAAAGCGAATTGATCATCCCGGCCATTCCAGCATAACGACCAAAAAATATCAATCTTTTCCCTTGTTCATCAACAACACGTTCATAGTCGATCAGGTTGCACTTCAATTCCATCATGTGTCGAAGCATGGGCATATTATATTTCTGACCCTTTATCACGTGGGAAAAAAAGACATAGGTTTTTTCCGGTTCAAAGCTTGGAATGGGGATTTCTTTCACCCCGAATATAACGGAACATTTCTTCAGGTTATCGGATACTTCAGCGCCGGCCCTGAGATATTCTTCATCTTTAAAAACGCGTTTCTCAGAGGATTCGACGACGATATCCAGTTTTTTTTGTTTGATCAGTCGGGCTACATGCGCCGGGGTTAGCGGAGCCCTTCTTTCCATTTCATACTTATCTTCGATACGGATTCCGATGTAGTTACTCATAGTAAAAGAGTTGGTTTATTAAAGACAGGCAAAATTAAGAATTTTTCCTACATTTGGAAGGTGTTTGACTTGATTATTAACAATGAGAAAATTTCTGAAACGAACCTGGCATTTTTTATTCTGGTTTTTAATTTTTTATTTTGGTTCTACCCTGTTTTTCGTCATTCTGTATCGTTTTAT
>JALNWE010000124.1 GCA_023231065.1 Bacteroidales bacterium | reverse complement strand
TGCAGCAAACAGGAGTAAAAGCAAAGGATATTGGGTAGAAAAAGAATTCAGATGCAAATATTGAACACCGAACTCAACAAAAAGCAAAGCTCCGAAAGTCCACAAGCCTGTTTTCCAAAGGTGTTTCCGTAAAATATGATTCCAGATATGTTCCTTTAAGTAATGTATAAATCCTTTTTTATGAAGGTGAAGCTGCTGTTCTTTGCAGTCAATGCAAGGTTTGAATTTTACTTTGACAATAATCTTATCAACAATCCAGCCCACAAGAATGCCTAAAATAAACAGCATAATAATTAGCATAATGGCTGTTTTTGGAAATAATGCGAGCATCACAAATGCCTCATCCCCGGAAGCTGCAGCCATGGCACCGGTCAGTGCTCCCAAACTAATTAATCCATGAACATACAGGGAGACATTTGTAAATGCTCCAAAACATCCCGGAAGTGCACCCAGAGAGGATGCTATTATATATTGTTTGATTCTTGGCCCGTTCCGGAGAAACCGGCTAAGTTTCCCCTTGGTCCAGACATCTAACAGATCCACAATTACCATCATAAGGAAAACAAGGAGAATTATCTTGACCGTTTCAACGCCTAGATTTAATAAAGTGGAACCAAAACCTTCCATCTTGAATCAATATAGTTTTAAAATTCAATTCCCTTTCTTGCCTGAACTCCCTGATGATAGTAATGTTTTATTTCTTTCATCTCCGTGACCAGATCTGCTATTTCCATAAGTTCAGGGGGAGCATACCGGCCAGTAACGACAATTTCTATGGCGGCAGGTCTGGAGGTTAACACACTGATCAAGTCATTGACTGAAAATAAATTATAGTGTACAGCGATACAGGCTTCGTCTAAAATGATCAGATCATAATCCCCTGAAATTATAATCTTTGATACTTCGGATAACCCATAACGCGCAGCATTAATATCTTTTTCCGTCGGCTGATTTACAATAAAGCAATCCAGCCCATATTGTTTGATGGTAATGCCCGGCAGGAATTTATGGACTGATTCAATTTCAGAATAGGGCATCCCTTTTATAAACTGGGCAATAAAGACTTTTTTCCCGGCACCGAATGCCCGCAATGCCAAACCCAGGGCTGCTGTTGTTTTTCCTTTCCCGTTTCCGGTATAAACCTGAATAAACCCTTTCATATCTGGTCGGAATATTGTCTGATATAATATTTCTCACCATTGTATCTTACAACGTTGATTATCTTTTGTCTGATCAGGGATTCGATGCATGAGAAATCAGCTTTATCTTGGTATAGAAGTATCCTGAGGGCATCTTCCCTCAGCGGATGTACAGCTATGATATTTAGTAAATCATCATAAATATTTCCAGTATAACCTATATCTGTACCCTCGAATCCTATCAATGGTTCTGTCCGGATTTGTTTTTCTGAAAAAATCCGACATACTTCATTTACTTTATTAATATCAGGCATTTCAACCGATTGAACGGATGGGGGCCTTGTTGGAATTGACAAGTATGCTTTCTGGGGATGTAACTTTTCAATTATACCCGCCAGCTTGGAAAACATTCCTGTGTCGTCATTTACGCCTTTCAGAATCATTGTTTCAGTGCAAAGAAAGCCCTTGTATTCGCTGGCAAAAAGAAGAATGCCTTCGATGTGCCGGTCAAAGGATAAACCTGTATATGGCCGGTTTAACAAATTCCAGGTATGTTGGTCAGGGGAATCCACTTTTACGGATACCCAATCAGCTAACTGAACATCTTTTCTGACCGATTTGTCAGATAATAAGGAACCATTGGTTATAATGGCAATGGGAATTTCCAGCTTTTTCAAGAGACGAATGGTTTGTCCTAGATTTATATCCAGTGTTGGTTCCCCATTGGCAACGAAAGTCATATAATCCAGAAAATTTTCAGGTCCGAGATGGGTCAGATGATTTTTAACTTCATTGAAAATTATTTCGGGTTCAAAAAAAGTTTCAGGTGTTGCAGTAAGCCGTATGGTTTTACCAACCTGGCAATAAATGCAATTATAAGAACAAACCTTTGGGTGAGAAATATTGTTAATCCCAAGGCTTTTCCCTAATCTCCTGGAAGAAACCGGTCCAAAAGTAATCATTGCTTTATGACAGTTTAATCAATTAATTTCCTGGCAATATTTTCAAATACAGATACAACCTCTTTATTGTTTTGACTGAAAATGCTCTTGCCATGTTCTGCAGCTTCGCCGATTTCAATGACCAGAGGTATTTGCCCGAGCAGTTGCGAATTATATTCAGATGCAATTTTTTGTCCTCCACCTTTTCCGAAAACGAAATACATTTCATCAGGATGTTTTGCAGGAGTAAACCATGACATATTCTCAATGACACCTAAGATCGGAACATTAATATCCGGATTTGTGAACATAGAAGCAGCCTTACGAACATCATTCAGGGCGATTTCCTGCGGAGTGGTTACAATAATAGCCCCGGTAAGGTTCAATTTTTGAACGGTAGTGAGTTGAATATCTCCTGTACCGGGGGGGAAGTCTACTACCATGTAATCAATCTCTCCCCATTGTGTGTTTTCAAATAATTGTGTCATGGCGTTGGATGCCATCGGCCCACGCCAAATTAAAGATTGGTTTGGAGCGACAAAGAACCCGATCGACATTATCTTAACACCATACTTCTCAATCGAAAATATCATTTCTTTATCACCCGAAGCAGTTACATCAGGCCTTTCGTTCTCAAGTCCGAACATTTTAGGAATAGAAGGACCATAAATATCAGCATCAACCAAGGCTGTTCTCAAACCGTTTCGGGCAAAAGCAATTGCGAGGTTGGCAGCAACTGTTGATTTTCCCACGCCACCTTTTCCGGAAGCAATGACAATGATGTTTTTAACCCCTTCCATGGGGATCTTTTCAAATAGTTCGCTCATAGTTGTCTGTTTTTATTAATCATAGTTTAGTCGCGTTTCCTCATTGGTTATTGCAGGTTGAATAATTTTCTTAAAAAAAGGTATTTCCCAGGTCTTAAGATCGTTATGCGTGATAAAATATTTTTGTGGGATGGGATGTGTTCCAAAAATAACCTTCATCCCATATTTTTCCGTAATGAACTGTTCAAAGTAATCCATATAAGGACAGGGGGGATAACCTACAATAAATCCGGTTGCAAAGTGGATATGCGTGACACCATTTTTCTTCATTTCCTCCGGTGCACACTCGATATTACCACCCGGACATCCGCCGCAGGTTGTAAAAGCAGCAACTTCGACTTCCTGGTTTTTATACATGGAGAATGCCCCTTCCCGATTCTGAACTGATCTGAAGCATTTACCTCCTGCACAATTCCGGTAACGGTCGCAAATGATAATACCAATTTTTATTTTTTCCATGATTACTGGAATTATAATGTTTGTCGATCAACATCTTGGATGAAATATAATTCCGGATGATTGGTAAAACGGGATAAAATAATATCATTGATGGAAGCGGGAGGTCTAATAATTTCTCGTTAATTTTCAAAATCCTCCTCTGAAACGGTTTTGTCGCCCCATCCCATGGCCACCGCTCCATCCTCTTCCCCTGCCAAATCTTCTCCCACGAAAGTTTTCAGGTTGCTGTTCGTTTTGGTTTGCAGAAGGTGGAGTGTTTTGCTCGTTCAGCTTAACATCGAAATTCGTACAACGACCCATTCTATGGCCTGTCATGGAACCTTTTCCAAAAGGGCCTGTTTGATCAAATCCTGGCATAATAACCTCCTTTATTAAAAAAATATATTGAATTATTTTACAAAAGTAATGAACATTTGTTCATAATTACAAAATATTTCGTACTTTTGTAAAAAAAATCACAAGACTATGGCAAAGATGAATCATACCGGTCCTGAGGGTAAAGGCCCTCGTACCGGAAGAAGTTTAGGTCGTTGCAGGAAACCTGCCGGCACAACTCCTGAGTCGGATGAAAACCAATTAGGAAAAGGAATGGGATTAAAACGGAAATCTGGAGGCGGTAAGGGAAAAGGACGAAGGTTACAATATGGTGAAAATAAACAATAAAAAACGATTTTATGAAAACAGCTATTTCTGGCCAGGGTAAAGACCTGACTTCTCCTGTTGCCTGTCACTTTGGAAGGTGTTGTTTCTTCCATATTTATGATGATGAAACAGGTTCCATTGAAATCTTCGAGAACTGTGACAAGGAAAAGAGGGAGTGTGCCGGTGAGGCAATACTGGATTGTTTGATTGCCAAAGACGTTAAACATATTGTCTCAGCCAATTTCGGCACAAGAGTTCAACAGGAAATGGTGAATCATGATATTAAGATGACCTTGCTCACCGATTGCAGCAAAACAGTCGGAGATATCATTCGCATTATAAAGAGAAAGCAAATATTAGCTAAGTTTTGACAAACAAAAATAATATTCCGGATAATTTCTTTCAAACGCAGCAATTCAAGGTAGTATTTCCAAAACACCTTAATTCCAACGGAACATTTTTCGGGGGAGAAGCCATGCAATGGCTGGATGAGGTGGCCTTTATCACTGCAACCCGGTATACCCGTCAGCGTATGATCACCGTTAAGATTGGGAATATCCGTTTTTTAAAGCCAATTTTACCAAATACTATTCTCGAAATTGTCGGTAAAATCGTAAAGACCGGGAATGTGAAATTATTTATAAAAGTTGAAGTTTTTTCTGAGGACATGTACTCTCAACGCCGCGAAAGAATGATGGAGGCGGATTTTGTTTTTGCTTCCTGCAATGACGAATTATCTCCTGTTCCTTTAAGTCGGAATGCTCATTGAACTTACGTTCATAATTATTGCTAATTTTGTATCCAATGCCACAACCAAAAAGAAAACGTTTTGTAAATCATCCTCCTTTGATGGAAGAATTTAAGCCATTTGGTATCCCAATCACCGCGTTGGAACCGCTCGTTTTGTTTTTCGAAGAACATGAAGCGATCCGTTTATTGGATTATCAGGGCATGACTTGCAAGGAAAGTATACGCCCTGAATGTGGAAAAAAATGATCAGGGAAAATAGTAATCATCATCAGTTATATAAAAAAAGAAAGGAATAAAAATGAAAATCGCGATCCCCAGTGACGAAGGAACTTATCTGTCGCAACATTTCGGAAGGACCCTTGGATTTACAATTTTTGAAGTCAACAACAAACAAATCATCAGTCAGGAGTATCGTCC
>JALNWE010000123.1 GCA_023231065.1 Bacteroidales bacterium | reverse complement strand
TCGAAGGAATCTAAATTATTTATCACCCAATTTGACGGTTCATACATCGAGAAAGTGGGGATGCTTAAGATGGATTTTCTCGGATTAAAGACCTTGGCTATCATCAGGGATGCCCTGAATAACATCAGGGCTACCCATGGGACGGGGGTGGATATTGAGACTATACCATTTGATGATGCTTCGACCTATGAGCTTTTTAGTCAGGGGAGGACTACCGGAATATTTCAGTTTGAATCGGACGGGATGAAAAAGTATCTCCGTGAGTTGAAACCCAATAAAATTGAAGATCTCATCGCCATGAATGCCCTTTACAGGCCAGGGCCCATGGAATATATTCCAAGTTTCATTAACAGGAAACTTGGTAAGGAGAAGATCACTTACGATATTCCGGTGATGGAAAAGTATCTGAAGGATACCTATGGGATTACCGTTTATCAGGAGCAGGTCATGTTACTCTCCCAGGAGTTGGCTGGATTTACCAAGGGGCAGGCAGATTCTTTGCGTAAAGCGATGGGAAAGAAAATCGAGGCCATGATGAGCGACCTTAGACCCAAATTTTTTGAAGGATGTAAAAATAAGGGTCATGACGAAGCTGTTGTTACTAAGATATGGAAGGATTGGGAAGCCTTTGCAAATTATGCTTTTAATAAATCGCATTCGACGTGTTACGCCTATGTGGCCTACCGGATGGCCTGGCTGAAAGCCCATTACCCGCATGAATTTATGGCCGCTGTATTAAGCCGTAACCTCACGGATCTGAAGGAGATAACCCTTTATCTGGATGAATGTAAGCGGATGGGGATACCTGTATTGGGGCCTGATGTCAACGAAAGCATCCAGGCGTTCGTTGCAAATAAAAAGGGAGAGATCCGGTTTGGGATGGCTGGAATTAAAAATGTCGGGGAGGGCGCGGTCCAGGGTATTGTTGAAGAAAGAGAGAAAAATGGACCTTACCTGAGTATTTTTGATCTTTCACGACGGATAAATTCCCATACAGTCAACAAAAGGTGTATGGAATCGTTGGCAAAAGCAGGCGCTTTCGATTGTTTTGAGAATACACACCGGGCTCAGTATTTTTATCAGGAAAACAGCGATGATATCATATTTCTTGAAAAGATCATCAAGCATGCAACTGATTTCCATACACGAAAAGATTCGCTCCAACAGTCTTTGTTTGGCGATGCCGAAGAGGTTCATTTTGAAGAATTCAATTTACCTGATTGCCGTCCCTGGACTAAGCTGGAACAATTAAAATACGAGAAGGAAGTGACTGGCTTTTATATGAGTGGCCACCCGCTGGATGAATACCGGATGGAATTGGAGCAATTCTGTAATGTTACCATTGAAGATCTGAAGCAGGATTTGAAACCCCTGAAGGGGAAAGAAGTGATTTTTGCCGGGATTGTAATTGAGGTTAAACATAAAACAGGGAAAACCGGGAAACAGTACGGGTCATTTATCGTAGAAGATTATTTTAATTTTATTACACTGACTGTTTTCTCTGAAGATTATTTGAAATGGAAACATTTGCTGAATGATGGCCAGTATCTTTTTATTAAAGCGCGGGTTGAATCGCGGTTTGACAATCCGGATCAATTGGTCATCAGGGTGAATTCAGTTCTGCTTTTGTCGGAGGTAATGGAAAAACTTGCCAAAGTTCTTATATTGACCATTGAGATCAATGAACTCACGGTGGACAAGATCCATACGATACATACCCTGGCTTTACAAAATAAGGGAAGGTGTTCCCTTAGGGTTAAAATTCAGGATTATTCCGAAAATATAACCATTGACCTTCCATCAAGGAAATACAAGGTAAATGCCAAAGAGATGATCCGCGAACTTTCAAAATTGTCCGATATACGGATTCATATAATTGGAGAATAGTAAGAGACAAATGTGAAATCCGGATTTTTTTTTAATTTTGTAGCTAAATTCCTGTATAACAAATAATAAATAAGAAAACATGTTCGAAACGTTCTCAGATTCAAATTTTGATGAAAAGGTCGTAAAAAGCGATAAACTTGCTGTTGTTGACCTTTCTGCTGAATGGTGTGGCCCTTGTCGGATGGTCTCTCCCATAATTCATGAATTGGCTGCAGAATATGAAGGCCGGATCGTAGTAGGTGAAATGAATGTAGATGAAAATCCCTCCACCACGGCTCTTTATAAAGTCAGGAACATCCCTACTGTCCTGTTTTTTAAGAATGGGCAGGTCGTCGACAAACAGGTTGGGGCTGTGCCAAAAGCTTCCTATAAGGCATTGATTGAAAAGTATATTTAGAAGAAATTCCGGATGCCCGAGAGGATGGTGCCAGCAATTGATCGGACCAGGTTAGAACAATTTTCCTCCCTTGAGTTTTTTGCCCGGCAGGTTGTTGAAGGCTTTATCACAGGTTTACATAAGAGTCCGTTTCATGGATTCAGTGTTGAGTTTGCTGAACATCGTCTTTACAATACGGGTGAATCGGTCAGGGATATTGATTGGAAACTATATGGGCGGACAGATCGTTTATATAGCAAAAGATACGAGGAAGAAACGAACCTGCGGTGCCAGATTTTTATTGATAATTCTTCCTCCATGCATTATCCGGTCCTTTCAAAACCTGATATTGACCATCCCAATAAAATCACCTTTTCGGTTTATGTTGCCGCAGCGCTGATTTACCTTTTGCATAAACAAAGAGACGCTTCCGGGATCAGCGTATTTTCTGATGTTGTCGAATTGCATACACCTGTGAAATCCAATGCCATCCACAATCGTTATCTTTTTTCGGAATTGGAAAAATTGCTGGTGCCCCGTCCACCGGGTAATATCCATGGGACAATGGCTGCACAAACCATTCATGAACTTTCGGAACGGATCCATAAAAGATCGTTGGTTATTATTTTCAGCGATATGTTTGAAAACAAAGAAAACAGTGAATACTTGTTTTCTGCTTTGCAACACCTGAAACATAATAAACATGAAGTGATCCTCTTTCATGTTGTGGATAAAAATAAGGAGATTGATTTTAATTTTGACGACCGGCCATATAAGTTCATTGACCTCGAAAGCGGTGAGCAAGTCCGGGTAGTCCCATATAAGCTGAAGGAACAATATGTAAATGCCATCACCAGGTTCCGTGATGAACTTCGTTTACGGTGTGGCCAATATCAAATTGATATGGTCGAGGCTGACATTAATGCAGGGTTTGAGCAAGTGCTCCTACCATATCTGGTAAAACGAAACCGGTTATTTTAGTCCTGTTAAGCTGTTTTTTACTAATTTTGCCCCTTCTTTTAAATTTGGTATAATGATGGAATTTGCTTCCAAGTACGATCCTTCCAAAGTGGAGGACAAATGGTATGACTATTGGATGAAACAGGGATTTTTTCATTCTGTTCCTGATGGACGGGAACCTTTTTGTATTGTTATTCCGCCTCCTAATGTTACGGGAGTATTGCACATGGGTCATATGCTAAACAATACGATACAGGATATTCTTGTTCGCCGGGCCCGGATGTTTGGGAAAAATGCCTGTTGGGTACCAGGAACCGATCATGCTTCCATCGCTACTGAAGCAAAAGTTGTTGGAAAGCTTCGTGATGAAGGCATTGATAAAGCCAGCCTTACACGTAATGAGTTCCTGGATCATGCATGGAAATGGAAAGCAAAACATGGTGGCATTATCCTCGAACAGTTGAAAAAACTAGGCGCTTCCTGTGATTGGGAAAGGACTCGTTTTACCATGGATGAAGCGCTCTATGAGTCGGTCATTGATGTATTTATCGATCTTTATAATAAGGGTTTGATATACAGGGGTATTCGAATGGTAAACTGGGATCCGAAAGCATTGACGGCTGTTTCGGATGAAGAAGTCATCTATAAAGAGGTCAATTCTAAACTATATTACGTTCGATATCGGGTTGAAGGGACAGAGAATGAGTGGGTTACGGTAGCAACAACACGCCCGGAAACGATTCTGGGGGATACAGCAATCTGTGTCCACCCTGAAGATGAACGGTATCGTACCCTCAAAGGGAGACGGATGCTGGTACCATTAATAAACCGGTCAATTCCGGTAATTTTTGATGAATATGTCGACCGTGAATTCGGAACGGGCGCTTTAAAAGTAACACCAGCTCATGATATCAACGATTATAACCTGGGTTTGAAATACAAACTTGAGGTGATCGACACCTTTAATCCTAATGGGACCATGAGCCAGGCGGCTCAGCTTTACATTGGCGAGGACCGTTTTACAGTGAGGGAAAAGATTACTCAGGATCTGAAACATGAGGGACACATCGTTAAAATTGAGGATTATAACAATAAGGTCGGTTATTCTGAACGTACAGATGAGGTGATTGAACCCCGGATATCCGTTCAATGGTTTATGAAGATGGGCCAACTGGCAAAACCTGCTCTTGATCTTGTTGAAAACGATATTATCCGTTTCCATCCCCCAAAGTATAAAAATATGTACCGTCATTGGATGGAAAACGTGACAGATTGGTGTATTTCGCGACAGTTATGGTGGGGACACAGAATCCCGGCTTATTATCTTCCGGATGGGGATTTTTTTGTTGCCCGGTCAAAAGAGGAAGCATTTGAACTGGCCAGGTCGAAATATCAAAATCAAAGAGCAGATCTTTCAATTGACGATTTAAAGCAGGACGAAGATGTTTTGGATACCTGGTTTTCAAGCTGGTTATGGCCAATCTCGGTGTTTGATGGTATCCGTCATCCCGACAATCCTGATATTAAGTATTATTACCCAACCGATGATTTGATTACTGCTCCTGAAATCATTTTTTTCTGGGTAGCAAGGATGGTCATGGCAGGATGGGAATACAGGAAAGCCATACCCTTTAAAAATGTCTATTTTACCGGGATCGTCAGGGACAAACAAGGCAGGAAAATGTCAAAATCTCTTGGAAATTCCCCTGAACCTCTTGAATTGATCAGGCAGTACGGCGCTGATGCAGTACGTGTGGGAATGTTGCTTTGTTCCCCGGCAGGGAACGATCTTTTATATGATGAAGGGTTGATCGGGCAAGGACGGAATTTCTGTAATAAGATATGGAACGCGATGCGGCTGGTCAAGGGCTGGCAGGTTGATTTGTCGCTAGCGCAACCAGGGGTCAATCAGATATCCATTCGTTGGTTCGATGCTGTTTTCAATTCTTCCTTACAGAACATCAATGCCTTGTTTAACGATTACCGCTTATCGGAAGCATTAATGGCTGCATACAAGCTGGTCTGGGACGATTTCTGCTCCTGGTTTTTAGAGATGATCAAACCAGCCTATCTTCAGCCCACT
>JALNWE010000122.1 GCA_023231065.1 Bacteroidales bacterium | reverse complement strand
TATTCGATGGGGGCAAACATTCAGGCCATTTATGTTGAAACATTGCGCATCCTGTCGCCCAAAGAAAGAGAACAACTTGATAAAAACATCAAGCTCGCAAAACAATTGGGTATCAAAGTCAGGGTTATCACCAACAACGATATCGTAAGGGCCATTGTCGATTTTGCTTTGAAAGAGAACATTACCCACATTATCGTGGGGAAACCACGGGTCCGTAACCTGATCTCCTTGTTACGGCTTGGCGGGTTTGTCAACAGGCTGATACGATATAGCGGAAATATTGATGTTTACATCCTTGGTTCTGATAGCTTGTCAAAAGATAAATTCAGGGAAAAATTTTCCGTTCCCCCGTTTACTTCAACCATCCAGCAATATCTGATCATTCCCGTCATTGTTCTGTTGTCCTCCCTTGTTTGCTATCTTGTCAAAGATTATATCGGGTATCAGGTTATCTCATTTGTGCTGCTGTTCCTTGTCTCCATACTTGCCCTGTTTTTTGGGACAGGCCCGATTTTACTTGCGGCTACCCTGAGCGCTTTTATCTGGGATTATTTTTTCATTCCACCTCAATTTACAATACATATTAAACTACCGGAAGATGTGCTCATGTTTATTATGTTTTTTATCATTGCCCTGCTCAATGGGATTTTAACTTCAAGGGTCCGGCGACAAGAGAAGAAAATCAGGATCAGGGAAGAACGCACACAAGCGCTTTATCAGCTTACCAGGGAATTTACATTGGCTTCAGGAATAGATGAAGTAACAAAAATTGCCATTGGTTATATCAAAAAGTATTTCGGTTTTGAAAGTATTATTCTGCTTAAAAATGAAAATGGACAAATCAAAAATCCAGATAAAAACGATTCAACAATTACCCTTTCTGAAAATGAAATGAGTATTGTTGACTGGACATACAAACATTCTTCAAAAGCCGGAAAACACACCGACACATTACCTTCTGCTGATTACACATTTTATCCCTTGACGGGTAACAATGGCAACATGGGGGTCATTGCAGTAGGACAAATAAATTTATTTACGCAGGGAGAGGAACAATTCTGGGAAGCATTTCTTTCACAAATATCCGGGAAGTATGAACGTGAATTTTTAAGGGAAGCCGCAAAAAAAGCATATTTCCTGAATGAATCCGATAAACTCTATAAGACTCTTTTCAATTCAATATCACATGAATTGAGGATACCTGTCACTACGATCATGGGGGCTTCAGATACTCTGTTGACACAAGATTATCCCGAAAATACCAGGCAAAGGTTATATACTCAGATAAATCTGGCATCGATCAGGCTTAACCGGTTGATTGAGAACCTGCTTAATATGTCGCGGCTTGAATCAGGACTTATTTCCCCCCAGCCAGATTGGTGTGATGCCCATGATCTTGCAAACAAAGTCGCCAATGCGCTTCAACAGGAGTTAAAACCGTTTAAGTTAGCAGTTATTATCCCCGCAGACATGCCCCTGATCCACCTCGATTATGGCCTGACAGAACAAGTGATCTACAACCTGATTTTAAATGCCACTCAATATGCTCCTGAAGGGAGCAGGATCAGGTTGAAAATGTTCTATGATAACGGTTTTTTTATCATCCAGGTGATGGACAGGGGAAAAGGGTTTCCTGAATCTGATCTTCCCGCTATTTTCAACAAATTTTACCGGGGGAAGGATGCTATGGCCGGTGGAACTGGCCTTGGGCTTTCAATAGTAAAAGGATTTGTTGAAGCACAGAAAGGTGTTGTCACCGCTGAAAACAGGGAAAACGGAGGTGCGAAATTCACCTTAAAAATTCCCGTGGAAATTTCCGATATGAAAGTTGAAATCAAAGATTGAACCGTATGCCCCCAGATACTATCCTTATTATTGATGATGAAACCCAAATCCGGATGCTGCTTGAAATAACCTTATCAGCAAACGGATATAAAATTATTGAAGCATCAACAGGAAAAGAAGGAATTTCACTTGCAGCATCTGTCCTCCCAGCCTGTATCATCCTTGACCTGGGACTTCCTGATATGGACGGCCTTGATGTGCTCAAAAAACTCCGGGACTGGTATTCCAAATCAATTATCATCCTATCTGTCAAAAACACCGAAGAGGATATTGTTAAAGCGCTGGATAATGGAGCAAACGATTACCTGACAAAGCCTTTCAGAACAGGTGAGTTGCTGGCACGGATAAGAATTGCTATCAGGCAAAATCCCGGAACTAAAATCAGCCCGGTTGTCTCCTTCGGCTCCCTATCGGTAGATCTTGATAATCATCTCGTCCGCCGAAATGAAATCATTGTAAAACTGACTCCGACTGAATTTTCATTATTAGCCTTATTAGTAAAATATGAAGGGAGGGTCCTGACCCATCAATTCATATTAAAAGAAATCTGGGGTATGGGTTACATTGACCAAACCCAGTATCTCCGGGTATTTGTGGCACAATTAAGGAAAAAAATAGAAGAAAACCCGTTGAAACCAAAATTACTTATTACAGAATCCGGGATTGGATACCGGTTTGGTGGTTGAGGGTTGACAACAACTGGCAGCTTTTTAGCCGTTTCGTAAGAATTATTTTATTTTTTTGTCGCTAAATTTCGATGATTCAGCGCTTTTTAACGGTAACCGGGGATGTTCCCGTGTCGAAAAAAGCTATACCTTTGATATCCAGATCAAAATATATCCGGGAATGAACCGTTAATGTTAAAACCCCGATCTGTGGATATTTACCGCCGAAAAAAACGTTGGAAATTATTTCTCTTTGCATCAGCCCTTGTGATTGTTGCAGCATCCCTGTATTATACGAATATCCTGGTCAACGAGATCCGTAAAGACGAACGCAGGAACGTTCAGATCTGGGCCGATGCCATCCATCAGAAAGCCGACCTGGTGAACTATACCAACAACCTTTTCGAACAGCTTAAAACCGAAGAACGTAAACGGGTTTCAATCGTTGCCGAAGCCCAGCGCAGGATCCTGACAGCCACTTCCAACGAAGACCTGAATTTTTTCCTCAGCATCATCGGTGAAAATACCACCATCCCCGTCATCGTTACGGATGAATCGGGAAACATCATGACTTCGCGCAATACCAACCTCGATGAATCCGTGAAAAAACTGGAAGGGACCCTCCTTCGGGAATATTCGGCCTATCCTCCCATTGTGGTCAATTATATCTACAATAAAAAAATCTATCTCTATTATAAGGATTCCAACATGTTTGCTCAGCTGAAAGCTGTGCTCGACGACCTGATCCGTTCCTTTTTCTCGGAAGTGGTCCTCAATTCGGCATCTGTTCCGGTGATCATTACCGATAGTACCGGTAAGATCCCGTTTGCCCATGGAAATATTCCGGAAAATAAAATGCAGGACAAAAAATGGGTCGCGGAAACCCTCGAAAGCATGTCCTCGCAAAACACCCCCATTAAAATTGATCTGGCCGATACCGGGATACATTATATTTTTTATCAGGATTCATTCCTTCTCAAGCAGTTAAAATATTATCCTATCGTTCAGTTTGGCGTCATTGCGGTATTTCTACTCATCGCTTACCTCCTTTTCAGTTACGCCAGAAAATCGGAACAAAACCAGGTATGGGTCGGTATGGCAAAGGAAACGGCACATCAGTTGGGAACGCCTCTTTCGTCCATGGTTGCATGGGTTGAATTGTTGAAACTGAAAGGATTGGATGAGGACACGATCCGGGAAATCGAAAAGGATGTGCAGCGACTGGAAATCATTACTGACCGTTTTTCAAAGATCGGTTCTGCAGCCCGCCTCGAAAAAATCAATATTACAAAGGTGATTCATGAAACGGTAGATTATATCCGTTTACGAACTTCACCACGGGTGGTTTTTAATATCACGCCGGCCCCTTCGCATGAAATTATTGTTCCATTAAACCTTCATCTTTTTGAGTGGGTCATCGAAAACCTTTGTAAAAATGCTGTCGACGCCATGGAAGGAAACGGGGTCGTAAATATCGAAATTTCAGACGATACCGATCATATCCATATTGATGTCAGCGATACCGGGAAAGGCATTCCAAAATCGCGGTTCAAGACTATTTTTAATCCTGGTTTTACCAGTAAAAAAAGAGGATGGGGACTGGGATTGACCCTTTCCAAACGGATCGTTGACAATTACCACTCCGGGAAGATTTTTGTCAAATCATCCACGGTCAACAAAGGGACCACTTTCCGCATCGTGCTCAAAAAATAAGCGCTTTGGCCGGCATTTATATCCATATTCCGTTTTGCAGATGCAAATGCCATTACTGCAATTTTTTCTCTGTCGCTTCCCGGAAACACAAACCGGCATTTCTTCATGCCCTGAAAAAGGAGATTGAACTGACCCGCGATTACCTGGCCGGCCAACCTGTCCATACCGTTTATTTTGGCGGTGGCACCCCATCGCTATATACCCCCGGAGAACTCCAGGAAATATTGGGATCACTGGCCACACTCCATCCCTTATCCAGCGCCCTGCGCCCACCTTATCCCCTGACCCTTCTCCTCAAGGAGAAGGGGAAATCCAGCGCCCAGCGCCCAGCATCTCCTCCCGAGATCACCATGGAAATTAATCCTGATGATGTTACGGAAGCGTTCGTGGCCGGGCTCCGAAACACCTGGTTCAACCGGCTCAGTATCGGAGTGCAGTCGTTTTTTGAGGAGGACCTGAAATGGCTGAACAGGTCCCATTCTGCCGTTCAGGCGATCAAAGCAATCAAACGGCTTCAGGAAGCGGGCTATACAAATATCAGCATCGACCTGATCTACGGGATCCCGACCCTGACCGATGATCATTGGGAACAAAATCTGGAACAGGCTGTCTCTCTGAAAATCCCACATATTTCAACCTATTCCCTAACCGTGGAACCCCATACTGCGCTCGACATCCTGATCAATAAAGGGAAGCTCGAAAAGATTTCCGAAGAGGGTTCCATCCGGCATTTTAAACGGATGCAATATCTCAGGGAAGCAGGTTATCTCCACTACGAAATTTCCAATTTCTCCTTACCCGGATCCGAGTCAAAACACAATAGTAACTACTGGAAGGGGGAACATTACCTGGGACTGGGCCCTTCGGCGCATTCCTTCAACGGCGTCAGCCGGCAATGGAATGTGGCCAGCCTGAACGAATATATTGCGAAAACCAGTGCAGGAGAATCCTGTTTTGAAATGGAACAACTCACCCCGGACCAACGGTACAACGAATACGTGATGACCTCCCTGAGGACCATGTGGGGATGCGACAGTCAAAAAATAATGGACGATTTCGGATATACGGTTTACGGTTTTTTTAAAAATAGCGCCTTACCGTTCATCGAAAAGGAGCTGCTGCGTGAGGACAAAGGCATCTATTATCTGACGGATGAAGGGCAATTGTTTACCGACCAGGTGTCGTCGGAGCTGTTCATGGTGTGAGGGTCCGGGTGGGTCGCTTGAAAACTACATATATTCTTTTGAGTGGTTTGAGAATTGAAGTCCTATTTATTACAGGGTGTAATTTATTTTATTGAATAATTAGTCCCAGGACCGTTCCCATGTTTTTCTATAAGATTCTTTTCTGCCAAATCTGTAAGTATTCGTTTTACTGTTGGATTTGGAATATCTAATTTTTTCGCAATTTCACCTGATTTGCAACCTGAATGATTACCTATAAAAGTTAAAATTGATTTCTCTTTTGGAGATAATTGTGATTGCATGCCACTAACTTCAAGTTT
>JALNWE010000121.1 GCA_023231065.1 Bacteroidales bacterium | reverse complement strand
GGAAGGAAACGAATACGATGTAATCGTCCGTTATGATAAAAAATTCAGACAGTCAACCGAAGATATCGCCAATATCAGCATCATGACACCCCAGGGAAAACTGATCAAATTAAGCGAAATCACTACGCTGAAACGGTTTTATTCACCCCCAAATATTGAACGGGAAAACAAAGTGCGTGTGGTTACCGTTTCGGCCGCGCTTTCAGGCACCGATTTAGGGACTGTACAGGCAGCGCTTGAAAAAGAATACCCAAAAATGGATATTCCCAATGATGTTTCCATTGATTATGGTGGCAGCGCCGAAAACATGGCAGATTCTTTCAAAAGTTTAATCACCCTGATTCTTCTGTCGCTGATACTCGTATATATCGTAATGTCGTCTCAGTTCGAATCGCTCACCGAACCTTTTATCATCATGTTTTCCATCCCGTTTGCCTTTACCGGCGTTTTCCTGGGATTGTTCATCTTCCATTCAACAATCAATGTCATCTCCTTGATTGGGGCCGTTATGCTGATCGGCATCGTGGTAAAGAATGGGATCATTCTGGTGGATTACACCAACTTACAGGTGGACCGGGGACTTTCATTGAAAAATGCAGTGATCACGGCAGGACGGTCAAGGATCAGACCAGTTTTAATGACCTCTTTAACGATGATTTTAGCCATGATCCCTATGATCGCCGCAACGGGAAGCGGTTCGGAAATGTGGAAACCCATGGCCATTGCAATCTTATGTGGCCTGACTTTCTCAACGCTTGTAACGCTTGTTTTGATCCCAACCATCTATACGATTTTTGGTGTCGGAAAAATCAAAAGGGCACGTAAAAGGCAAATAAAACTTTTAAACGAAAACGTCTGAAAATATGAAAGCAGTATTTGTGGTATATAATCAATCGATCTCCGGACAGGTTAAGAAAATCCTGGACCAACTATTTATCAGGGGATATACTCAATGGACCGATATCACAGGGAATGGATCAGATAAAGGGTTGCCTCATGCGGGAACCCATACCTGGCCTGAACTCAACAATGCGTATCTGATCATGACCGAAGATGCCAATGTTTCTCCCCTGCTCTCCCAGCTGCAATCGCTCAATTCATCAGTGGAAGCTCAGGGATTAAGGGCTTTTGTATGGAACATTGAGAATATGATCTGAAAAATTATATGGTGAAGAATCTGCTTCAGAAGTTCGGGAAGTAAAGGCTGGTGATTATCCTTTGAGGTCGATCCTGAACTGTTCATAAAAATCCTGATGCTATTCTATGAATTATACGTCTTAAAAAGTACTTTTGATGTGTAATAGAATTTTATGTACGAGATTTACCTGCTCAACGATCTTAATCCCGGCAAACTTCGCAGGACATTTGATAAAACCCTCGAAGAGCTGGCTTTAGGGAATTTTGCCGCGGCTGAAGTAAAAAAAATGCCCAACACGCGCTATTACAGGGCAAAGCTTGACCAGGAAAACCGGCTGCTGTTCCGCTTCGGCAGGTATAACGGCCATACCTGCCTTCTGGTACTGGAACTGATCCTCAACCACGACTATGCAAAATCAAGGTTTCTCAGGGGCTCTTCAGTTGACGAATCGAATCTTCAGCCATTAAATAACGAGGCGGAATTACCAACCGAAGATCTGGTAAGCCTCCCGTATATCAATAAAAAATATCCCAAATTCCACCTGCTCGATAAGATCCTTTCGTTCGACGATATGCAGGAGGAAATCCTGCAGTATCCCCTGCCCCAGATCATCATCGGTTCGGCAGGAAGCGGAAAAACGGCCCTGACCCTCGAAAAGATCAAGGTGCTCAAAGGGCGCATCCTTTATGTGACCCTTTCATCCTATCTGGCCGAAAATTCTTCCCGCTGGTATTATTCCCACAATTTTGAGAACGAACAGCAGGAGATTGACTTTCTCTCATATCGCGAATTCATTGAGACCATTCGCGTACCCGAAGGAAAGGAAATGGATTTCAGGACGTTCCTGCGGTGGTTTTGGGGATTCAGGCAATCCACTGGCCTTAAAGATTCCCATAAAGTGTATGAAGAATTCAGGGGGGTGATCACCGGGATGGATATTTCAAAAGAGCATCTGTTATATGAAGATTATATTTCACTCGGAGTTAAACAATCCATTTTCCTTTCTTCCGAGCGTGAAACCGTATATGCCTTGTTCACGAAATATCTGTCATTCCTGAAGGAAGAAGGATATTACGACATCAATATGTATTCCCATGGTTTGCTGGGACCCTGCTCCCCTGTATATGATTATATCGTTGTGGACGAAGTCCAGGATTTCACCAACATCCAGCTTTTCCTGATCCTCAAATCCCTAATAAAACCGGCGAATTTCATTCTCTGCGGGGATGCCAACCAGGTGGTTCATCCCAACTTCTTTTCCTGGTCCCATCTCAAGACCATGTTCTACCACCATGATCTCAGGGGAGAAGAAATCCGCATACTCCACGCAAATTACAGGAATACTCAAGTCGTATCCGATCTCGCAAACCGGCTGCTCAAACTGAAGATCGCCCGTTTCGGTTCTATCGACAAGGAGAGCAATTATCTGGTGAAGACGGTTTCGCAGAATCAGGGGGAGATGGTGTTTTTAGAGGAAAGGAACAAAACCGTGGCCGAGCTTGCCCGTAAAACGGGGAAATCGGTGAATTACGCGGTGCTCGTATTACGTAACGAGGACAAACAAAGGGCTGCAAGCCTCTTCCCATCTCCCCTGCTCTTCTCGGTACAAGAATCGAAAGGACTGGAGTACGAGAATATTATCCTGTGCAACTTCATCTCCGACAATGCCGCAGAGTTCAACGACATCTGCGAGGGGGTGAGTTCTGAAGCCGTTCATGGCTCGGAACCAGTATATTCCAGGGGGAGGGATAAGACCGACAAATCGCTCGATGCCTATAAGTTTTATATCAACTCCCTATACGTGGCCATTACAAGGGCCGTGAAGAATGTATATATCGTAGAAAAGACCAGAGGACATAAACTCATCAGCCTGCTTGGAATTTCAGAGGAAGTGAAGGAAAGAGTAATTAAGGAGGATGTTTCTTCGGCAGATGACTGGAAGCGGGAAGCCAGGCGGCTTGAAATGATGGGCAAAACCGAACAGGCTGAAGCCATCCGTAAGAATATCCTGGTAACGGTAAAACCCAACTGGGAGCCCATGACCATTGAGAAGTATACGACTGTAAAAGAAGAGGCGCTCAATCCCGAATATTTCAATAAGAAAGCCAAGGACAAGTTGTTTGATTTTGCCCTGATCCACAATCAGGTTCTGATTCTTGAAAAACTGGCCGGGTTGAATTACCACAGAGCCGAAAAACCTGAAGATGAGCGCAGCTCCCTTTTCCGCAAGTATTACCAGTATTATAAGGACGATAACCTGAAGATGGTAGCGCAGGAAATCAATAAATTCGGGATTGATTACCGGAATGTCCACAATTTTACTCCCTTGCATGTAGCGGTATTCTCAGGGGCCGTGAAGATCTTAACCGCCCTGCTGCAAAACGGGGCCAATCCGGAATTACAGGATACTTTTTTCAAAACCCCTTTGCAGATTGCCCTACAGCAGGCCTTTATCAACCCCGATTATGCTAAGAACAAACTTGGGAAAATTTATCCTATGCTTCTTACCGCTTCACTGGGTATTCAGGTTGGCGGACAACTTGTCAAGATCGATCCCCATAAAGCCGAATTCCTGATGGTGAACCTGTTTATAGCCGTTCAGTCTTCAATCATGCAGACTAAACACTATTTCCAGGCCCAGGGATTGCTGGTCGACGACTTGCTTACGCATATTACGGATTTTCCCGAAACGGTTTTGCCCGCTTACCGCAAAAAGCGCGAATACTGGCTGGCCCTTCTGGCCAAACACGAAAGCGGGAGCAACAATGCTTATTGCAAAAAACTTTTCTGCCGCGTTCAGCGTGGAGCATACGTCCTGAACTCCTCGATGCTCATCCGTTTTGGTGAAACCTGGATCCCCGTGCATGAAATCATCAACAGCCAGGGCATCAGTATTAACGATATAAAGACCCATTCGGAGGAAAAATTTAAGAAACAAATGGAGCAGAGCAGGCTGAAGTGGAAAAAGGAGAGGAAAAAAATCGAAAAGGAACGGAAGGAACGCGAGCTTTGGGAACGGGAACAATATGGGTGGTAACGCAACCGGTTATTAAAGCCGTAAGGCTCCTGAAACCGGGATGAAGCATCAACCCGGGCAATACGAAATCCGCATACATAAAAATATGAGCAAACAACAACATCAGCAGGCGTTATCGCCCGAAAAGTACATCCGGACCAGGGCGCGGGCCCTCCCCATCGGGACTTGTTATATTAACTCAAACTGGCTCGACTCTGGCTCAGCCATTGTTTTTGTCAGCCGTCGTCATATCAACGCCCATGTTACCTATGCAGCGTACAATGTCGATCTGTATTGCCTGGGCATGAAAGAAAGTATCTGGGCCTTTAACCAGGATCCCCTTGATTTTAAAAATTTCATGGAGCAACAGCAAAAAGAGAATCCACAGGGGCTCCATCTGATTAAAGCAAGTTACGGGCTGGTACATAATATTATTTACGGAGCCATTGAATATGCTGGAGAGTTTGGGTTTCTGCCGCATAAATCATTTGAAACATCCAGATATATTCTTGAAGAGGACGACGATCATGTTAAGCTCATCGAACTTACCTTCGGCTTTAATGGGAAACCCTTATACATATCAAGCCCTGAACAACCGGCAGAGGGGAACAGGGTATTAGCTCAACTTGAAAAAAATCCAGGACGGGGCAAGTATGAATATATCACTGAAGCGGATGCCCCTGAATTCTTCGAGAATGCAGATAAAATGGAACAGGAAGCTGCCAATTACCATGATCCTGAAGTTAAACTGGGCATTATCAAAGAGTTTATTGCACGCGCAGAGAGTACTGCCGAATCTCTGTTCGAAAAAACCGATAAACTCGTAGAAATGGTTGAAATAACTGATGCTGTTTTCTACGAGTACATAGTCAATGAGGCAGAGCTGAACAAAGCTTTTGAAACCATTAAAGAACTGTTTGATTTCAGGATTACAGATGAGCCGTTTTCGGACGAGATGTTGCTTTGGAAAAACCCGGCGACAGCAGATCTTCCGGAGATCAGAAGACAAGCCGAAAAACTGCTCTTTATGTTGAAGGAAGTCCGGGTTACGGATGGGTTAAGGCAATCAAAGGAGATGATGGATAAATATCCCGGATTTCCCGTTTTCATCTACCTGAATATGAAGTTTCTGGAGCAAAAAGAAGGGATAGAAAAGCAATTGGCAAAGCTGGAGAAATATATATTGCAATATCCCGATTATCTACCTCTTGCATATTTATATGCTGTTTCCGCTCTTCTGAACAACCCCGAAAATACATCCGAACAGATCGATGAATCGCTGCATTTGAAGAATTTCTACCCGGAACGGAAAGCCTTCTGCAAAGAAGAAGCTTTACTTTACGTTTACCTGTTATCCATCAACTACGGCAGTTCAGGGGAATTCGCACTGAACGAAGCGTTAATTATGTATTTCGGCAACAACTTCCCCGGGATACTGCCCGAAAGCCAGATCCTCACTGTAAAGTTGGTCAAGATCCCATTTGTTTTAGACTGGTGCAAGAAATGGATGGAGGAACAGGATCAATCCACCGACAAGTGAACAGGGGAACTGTGAATTATTTTTTTTTCCGACTTCGCGCTTTACACCTCGCACATATATTTCAGGTCTGAAGTGTGAAGTGCAAACTGTGAAGTGCAAATTATTTTTATAGGTATAGGCGCTTAGGCATCCCGTTTTTTGATACCTTTGAGCCATGGGAACAAGAGAAATTTTCAGCGGTGTGAACTCAATCAAATTTAATCAGCGGTTTAAAACAGATGAAGATTGT
>JALNWE010000120.1 GCA_023231065.1 Bacteroidales bacterium | reverse complement strand
CATACTGCTGATCTTTCAGCAGTTCAGAGTTATGAAATAACAGCAACGGTCAGCGTAACCGGAGATGAGGACCCATCCAACGACAGTAAGACAAAAACCGTTGTCAATCTTGGAAGTCAAATATTGATGCAAAACGGGACAATGGCATCGTGCAGTAGTATCTTTTTTGATACCGGCGGCCCTGATAATCCATATCAGCCTAACGAGGACCTGACCCTGACAATCAATCCGTCAACGCCTGGCGCGAAACTGAAAGTGAATTTCTCCCTTTTTGATACTGAAAACAATTATGATTATTTAAAGATCTATGATGGACCAGATGTGAATGCGACACTAATCGGAAATTACTCCGGTACAGCTTTACCTCCGGAAATCATTGCTTCAAACAGCAATGTTACTGGGGCCCTGACGTTCAGGTTTACGTCTGACGGATCCGTTCAGGGTCAGGGTTGGGCAGCCAACATCACTTGTCTGGCGCCTATGGCCCATGATCTTATGGGCGTATCGGTCAATGGCCCCAATCCCGTGGTAGGTAACAGTACCGATTATACGGTTTCAGTCATGAACGTCGGCGCTAATTCCGAAATCGGATCTGATTATACCGTTTCGCTTTATGATGCCAATAATGTGCTGATCGGGACTACCAATGGCGTAAATATTGCAGTGGGGGAAACCCAACTGTTCACCATTTCCTGGACTCCTGAGGTTGTTGGGCAAACTTACCTTTATGGAAAAGTAAATTTGACCGGAGATCAGAATCCTGATAATGATCAGACACCTCAATTCAATGTTACCGTGATGCCGACCGGTCAGGTGGATATGGTCATAGGTACCGGAACGGAGGTACTCATGGCGCCAACTCCTATCAATGGCTGGTTCGGATATTCCTTCTCACAGACCCTTTACCTGCAATCGGAAATCAATATTGCAAATAAAAGGATATTCCAGATTGGATACCAGTATGCCGGAGTGAACCCCGATCTTAGTTTTACGGTGGAAGTATGGATTGGTCATACAAGCCTGGCCGAACTTACGGCAACTGTTCCTTTATCAGGGCTGACCAAGGTATATGACGGGCCTTTTGTGGTCCATTCAGGTGAATCCTGGTCAGCCATTCCCATCGATGGTTTTTATTACAACAATACCGATAACCTGATTGTCACAGTGATTGAAAAATTGCCAGGGTATTCGGCTTCCACCGATCAGTTCTATAGTACATTGAATACCTTACCACAAAACCTGTGTATCGGTGCACAGAATGACCAGAATCCTTATGACCCGAATAATTTGCCGGCAGGTAACCAGATCCCTAACCGCGCCAACATCAAATTATGGTTTGGGGATATGCCCACTGAACCCGCGGTAAGGACTACCCCTGCTTTACTGGATTTTGGCTCTGTTGAAGCAACGGTAGCAAAAGTGTTGAACGTGGAAGTAATGAATGTGGGGGGTGGCGCCCTGGAACTGACCGGCGCTGACATTTCAAATACACACTATTCGCTATTGAACGCGACATTTCCCATCAGTTTGGGATTGGGTGAAAAACACATTTTTGAAATCCAGTTTCTGCCTTCAGATCCCGGAACTGAAGCCGGAGTTTTAACATTCCTGATGGATGAAAGCATCCCGGGGAGTAAAAGTGTTCAGCTGACTGGTGTGGGCTTACGGTTCGGTGTGTTGAGGGAGGGATTTGAAGGGGAATTATTCCCGCCCCTGGGATGGACTGTTATCGATAACAACCACGACGGAAAGGGCTGGCTCCGGAATACCGGATTTGCCCCAACCGGTCAAACCGCCCCGCATACAGGCAATGCCTGTGCGTCCCTTGATGTTTATGCCGGCACACCTGGTCAGATCAGTTATGACGATTGGCTTATTACGCCCAAAATGGTATATCAGGACGGGGATCTCTTTAATTTCTGGATCAAACGGCTGGCCGATCAGGCAGGGCAGGTCTGGCGAATCTGTCTATCTACTACAGGAACGGCTGTTTCTGATTTTACCCCCATTGATGAGATTACTGATCCGCCGCTGGTTTACGAGGAAAAGAGCTATGATATGAGCCAATATGGATTGATCAACGGGGATAAATTTTATATCGCATTCCAGTTCAATTCCCTTTGGTGCTGGCCAGGCGTTATCGATGATGTTTTAGGGTCGGTCATTGATGGGCATCAAAAAGATCTGATGGCCCTGAATTTTACCGGAGATGAGGTTATTTATCAGAATATCCCCAGCAATTATCAGGCAGAAGTTGGTAATTATGGTCATATCACAGTTCCTGCCAGTGACTATACAGTGGATGTTTGTGCTTATGTAAATGGGACAGAAACAGTTTTCGGCACTGCTTCCGGCGAACTCATTGCCCCAGGGGAAACAAAAACGATTGTTGTCCCGGTGACCATCCCGGCCATTGGCGTTTATGGCTTATATTCGAAAATAATATATAGCGAAGATGAAGATCAGACCAATAACATAAGTGATATCCTAAATGTGGAGGTTATCGGAAGTTCCAAAGTGGTCAGGAACATAGGAACATTCCCCATCACATCCGAAACCGACTATTATCATTTATACCCGATTGATCTTGGTGATTGGCGCGGAGGAAGTTTGCACGAATGTCTCTATTATAACAATGAGCTGAATACCGGTGGTATTGTTGACCGGTTAACCTATTACACCAGTTTTGCAAATAGTATCCCACAGCGTAAGATCAAAATCTGGATGGCCCAGACCGATAAGGCGAGTTTTGACGAAGGCGCGATTCCGGCTTCAAAGATGACGCTGGTCTTTGACGGGAAAATGGATTTTGCAGACGGAATCGGAAAAGTCAATATTCAGCTCAACCAACCTTTTGTTTATACCGGTAGCGGTAACCTGGTGGTGATGGTTTACTACTATGATGGCGGGCAACCTTATATCAATGACAATTCACTGTTTGCCTATCAGGAAATGGAATATGGCCCCAACCGCAATGCCTATGATAACTGGTACACGACCATTGATCCGAATGATATGTCGCACATGTACGCGGTTGCCAATTATCCGCTGACTTCCCTGATGTTCGAAACCGGGAACGGTTTAGGTAACCTCACCGGGAAAGTACTTTACCAGGATAACAATCAACCCGTTGACAGCGCCCGTGTTGAAATCTCAAACCCCCAATTTCCGGAAGCCGTTGCCGTGATCTACACCAATAACGATGGAGATTATTCAGCGCCATATCTCATGGCCGGTACGGACCTGACGGTCACCATTTCCAAATTTGGGTACAGTGATGTCGTTTATGAAAATGTGAGCCTCGAAGCCGGCGGCTACCTGAACCTGGGCAATGCCTACCTGGCGCCGCGTCCTCATATTACATTTTCTGGACACGTCAGGACAAGCGATACCGGTCTCCCCGCGACCAACGCCATGGTCAAGATTACCGGAATGGAAAATTATGAAACAAGCACCAACGAAGAAGGTAATTTTGAATTTCCATCCATCTGGGGATCGACAACCTATCAGATGGAAGTCTATTATGGAGGGTATCAGACTTATTACAGGACCGTGGAAGTCCCCGGCACAAATTATGTGCTGGACACAATCACACTTCTTGAAAATGCCCCTGCACCCAATCTTGTGCACGTTGAAGAACAGGATGGCAATGCCCTGGTAAAATGGTATGCTGCCGGGGCACAATATCCTATGCAGTGGCGCAGGGATGATGGGGAGGCCCAGGGTATTCTGATAACCCCTGGTAACCCTGATATCGTTTGCGGCACTGCATGGTTATATGATGCGAAAGTGTCGGATGTATCATGGTATGTTTATGAATCAGGATATCAGAATTCCACCCATGTGCTGATCACCATATTAGGCCTGAACGAAGATGGCTCTCCGAATGCCGACAATGTCCTTCATCTCGAAGAAAACGTCCCCAGCAATATTGGCTGGAATACCTGTCATCTTTCACAGAGCGTCAACGCCCCCAATGGTTTCTTTGTCGGGATCTCGGGTTATGACAATACTTTCGTCCTGGCTTATGATGATGGCGAAGGGGAACCCTATGTGTGGGAAGCCCGCACACAATGGGGGAATGGATTAGGCGCTTACATTCCACTTGAAAACGGGACTTCACCACCGCTGCGTGCCAATATTTTCGTCCGCGCTGCTGGTATTACCTATGGCCCGATAGAAGCTAAAGGCGCCGAACCTGTCGCCAGCCATATAATTCAGATTCCTGAAGGGAAATCACTTTTCACCTGTCAACCGGTTGAAAAGCTGGTAACAGGTCAGCCTAAGATTAACCTGGCAGTTGCCCCAACCAATCCCGACAAGAGTTTCCTGCACTATAATGTTTATCGCAGGCCTTATGCTGACACTACATGGATGCAATTAAACTCAACCCCGGTATATGACACCTCGTACATGGATGCGACCTGGAGTGGATTAACTTACGGATTGTATCAATATGGGGTTGATGCGGAATATACGAATGGTGTAAAATCGGTGATGTCGGAATCTAACATGGTCGAAAAAGATATGCGGCTCACAGTCAACCTTATTGTCAATACGAATACCGGTGTTCCGGGGATATCTGAAGGAGCGCTTGTAACCCTGACGAATCAGAACGGGAATGTCAACTATATTTTTCACGCAGTTGTCGGCGCCACGGGAAGTGTTGAAATCCATGGCGTAATGAAGGGCTTCTATACCCTTGAAATTACCCATGTCGGATTCGAGAATTACACTGAGGCCGATATTGATTTTGATATCCCTGAAATAACGGTTGAAAAAACTGTTTCACTCACCGAACGAATTTTTGATCCTTATGACACGGAAGTTATCACCGAAGGGCAACCTCCCCAAACGGCCAAATTTGTATGGGACCAATCACCTGTACTGGATGATGTTGAGGACTATGAACCTTTCCTGATCAATAATATTGGTGACTGGAAAGTGGTTGACCAGGATGAAGAACCTACTGTATATCCCAATGGAGTTACCTATCCACACGTGGGTGAACCCACCTCATTTATGACCTTTAACAGGGAAATGACAAGTCCTCCTCTTTCAGTGGAATACTGGGGCGCCTATTCCGGATCTCAATATTTCGCGGCATTTGGCTCGGTTGAATCTGCTACCAGTAACTGGTTGATCAGCAAGAAACAAAACCATACGCTGCCTTTTACGTTATCGTTCTTTGCCAAATCGATCACTGAAACGTATGGTTTGGAAACTTTCAGGATTGGCTATTCCACCACCGGTGATAACTTGTCCGATTTTATCTTTATTACCGGTAACGAAACCACTTTGACCTATTGGACAAAATTTTCGTACCAGATCCCTGCCGAAGCTAAATATGTTGCCATCCGTCACAACCACACAGGATTTGCCCTGTTGGTCGATGATATAACCTTGGGCGTTGAAACCGATGGTGCAGTTCCCGCAAACGGATTCTCGGTTTACCTGGATAATGAAGAGGTTGCAACGGGATTGATGACACCGGAGTATAGTTTTACCGGGCTGCTTCCGGGAAGTTATATCGCCGGAGTCAAGGGCCATTTCTATACTGGTGAATCCCAACTGGTTGAAGCGCCATTTGAAATTCCTGTTGGTGTAGATGTTAACTTCCATGTGAACGACGACCTGGGTATTCCGGTAGATGGCGCCAATGTTAAGATCCTGTATAACAATCAACAACTTTTCAGCTCCCTTACCATGAATGGTACCGCCTCTTTTGAGCTCAACCCAGGCGTATATCAATACCGGGTCGTAAAAGAGGGTTTTGATTCTGTTTCAAACAATCTGACAGTAGATACGGCCGCCCTGGATGTTGAAGTTATCCTTAACCATTTTTATAATATGACCTTTGTCATTCAAAATAATGACAATCAGCCAATCGCGGGAGCCACAGTGATTTACAAAAACGAAAATCAGGTCACTTTGGCGAACGGGAGTGTATCATTCCAGTCAACACCCGGGACCTGGTCGTACGCGGTCACTCACCCGGATTATAACAGAGTTCTG
>JALNWE010000119.1 GCA_023231065.1 Bacteroidales bacterium | reverse complement strand
TTCAACCATCCGATGATCTCCCCTGTGGCAATGCCAAACCCTTTGTTTAAAGCGTCTGCCCTTTAGCCTTTTCTGAAATGACGATTAACCTTCCTGAATATTTCTGCAGGATTTCCCGTGTATCATCGTTTGACCCGCCATCCATCACAATATATTCATAAATAAAATCAACATCCTGTGTCAAAACATCAGGATGGTTTTTTCAATAATTTTTCCCTGATTAAAAGAAGGGGTTATGATGGATATTTTTACAGGGTTATTCATCTTTGTGATTTATGAATTGAGCCAGGATAGTAATTCGGATTTTGATTCATTCCATAACCGGTATCCTTCGGCACAGATCTGCCTGGCATTGTTACCGATTGTTTTCACCTGTGAAAAATCCAAAGGTTTCAATGCCTGAATATCATATAAAATGCCGTTGATACCATTATCAATATATTCATTCATGGTTGGATGATCAGGCGAAACGACAACTTTTCCCATTGTCATGGCTTCTATGAAAGGCATGCCAATCCCTTCATAAAGGCGGGGAGTAAAAAAAACATTCGATTCGTAAAGGATTCTCAAGTATTCCTCTTTGTTATCAAACCAATGAGAAATAGTGATGTGATATTTTTCAATATCCTCTACGGTCGGAAGCACTTCATGATACCATAAAGGATCAATTGCAAGATGTAAATGAAAACTTTTAAAATCAGTTCCTTTGATCAGTCGCCTAATGTGATCCCAGGTAATATCATTGGTTCGTTGCCAGAAAAAACCGTGTAATGTTGAAAATGTCTCATCCCTGGATGGTAGCATCGCCGGATCAGGAAAAAACCGAAAATAGCCAGATCGGATGCCCAGTTCTATGAACCGTTGTTGGAAAGAACTTGAGAATGCGATAAAAGAAAATGTTGAATAACGCATGAAAAAATGATCCGGAATGGCATGGGCATCGTCATACATGGGGACAATAAAGATGTTTTTGCATTGGAACTCCTGAAGATTTTTGGGAGTATAATAAATGAAAACCTGCCAGATAATGATAATATCAAATCTTCCGGGTTTAATTTCTTTTTTACTGACTGGCTTTCCCCCATTCCACTGAGTGTCCCAGAATATTTGCAGGGAATAATCCCGCCTCAGCAATTCAAAAAAAAACGAAGAAGATATCGTTTTAAAATGATACGAATTATCTATTATCGCAATATTCCCAAGTGATCTAGTATTATTACAAGGAAGGTAAGTGGCAGGGATCTCGACCAATCTGCCGGATCTGGTAAGCCAACGAATTATCCTTAAAATGCCCGCTATTATTAATTTTAACCGGTATGTCCTTAAATGGTCTATATTATTGCTAAGAAATGAAAAGAAATATGTTCTTTTGTGTATTCCTTCTCCTTCGACTGATTGATTCCCTTTCATAATCAACAATAATAATCATTTTTCTTTTACCGGAAACCGATCTTGATCCTATTATCAGTCAGATTGGATTCTCCCATGTATTGCTTATGGTATCTAATGGGTTAAACAGGTTTCTTAAGATGAATCAATCGAATAAAAGGACAAAGTATTTTGAAAGGAATTACCTTGTAAATCATGTCTAAAAAAAAGAAATATACCAGATTGCAACGATGAAACAGGTGTTGTGAAAAGGAAAGATTCTCAATATTCTTAATGATGATAAAATGCTCTCTTGCCGATTTAAACATTTCACGATGTGAAATGCCAAATGCTGCATAATTAACCATCGGCTCCGGGAAATATTGAAATAAATGACCAGCTTTATATAAACGGCAAACCCGGTCATAGTCTGCTCCAATACGGAAAGTATTATTAAATCCATCAGCTTTAAGCAGAAAGGCACGAAACAACATGGCCTGATGAGAGCAGATCATTCCCTTCCAGATATTTTCCAATGAAGCAGCTTTTTTATAAATTTTGAATGCTTTATAATCAATAATAGAATCTCCGAAAATCACATCAGTTTTATTTAAACCAGGGAGACTGAATATTCTGGATAAAAGATGATCATCAATAAAAGTATCGCCGGAATTCATGAAAATTATCCAATCCCCGGTAGACTTCTCAATCCCTTTATTCATAGCATCATAAGGACCACTGTCAGGTTCAGAGGTCCAATAGGTAATTTGAGAGCTAAATTTATTTATGATTTCAATCGTGGCATCTGTTGAACCTCCATCAAAAACTAAAAACTCATAATTTCGAAAACGTTGGGAAAGAACACTTTGAATCGTTTTCTCCAAACCATGTGCATCATTATATACGACGGTAATGATGGAAAGATGAATCAGATTATTTTTGTTTGTTTCCATATAGAATGATAAATCGAATAGAGAAACCACTTGAATTTTAATTCATTTGTTTTTCGGTTTTGAAAATAAAATTTACAATGATTATACAAACTCTCCCTTTCGGAATGAATGGCTAAAAGAAAAATTTTTTGATTTTCTGCATTATATGGGATGAGGGATTTTATTTGTTCTAAAAGTTTAAATTCTTCCTCCGTTTTAACAGGTATAGTTTCTACAAAGTGTTTAATCCATTTCTGATACTCTTTTACTGCAATCAGTCGTTGAGGAATACTACCTGAGAAGGACACCTGGCTTGTCGATTCCCGCCAATATACCAAATCCTTGGAACAATATGCTGCTCCGCCATCTGTCGCCAGACTGAACCAGGTGAGATCATCACTGCCCCAGGCTAAAGGTAAATCAACAAAACCTCCCTGTTCTTTTATTTTATCGGTTTTAACCATGAACTCAGGAACAAACTGCTCTCGTGAATTCTTTAACCGTTGCAAAATGAATGTTAATCCCGACTCAAACTCCGGACAGATTTTGGTTGATGTATAAACATTACCTGATAAACTCAATTTATTAACCCGGCAATGGAATAGATTACATAAAGGATACCGTTGGGCTAATCCCGATAATTCTGACAAAAAATCCTGATGGTAAAGGTCGTCATCTGAAAAAAGAATAAAATACTCTCCCCGGGCATACGATAAGGTCCTGTTCCAGTTTTTAACGATTGGAAGAATGGTATCCTCTTCATAATAGCGGATCCTTTTATCAGAAAACGAGCCTGCAATTCTTCTGATTGTTTCATCCTTTCGGTCATTCACAATAATTAGTTCAAAATCAGGGTACCGTTGCTCCAATACACTTTTTATTGCATCCGTAAGAAAAGCCGGTTTCACCGCTGGCAGGCCAATGCTGATCATATTGATTGATAGATTGGGGATTCGATAAGACTTTTTCTGAAGTAATCACCGGTCAGCTTTGCTTTTATCGGATGATGGCAAAGATAATAATGTGTGGCCCTTATGAGATCCATGTCTTCAGCTTTGTGACGGGCTTCTTCGAGTGAGCTAAAATAAAAGGGATAATCTTTTCCTAGATATTCAAGAACAGGTTCAATTGGATTAACTAAAATAGGCGTATTGCGTACTATACATTCAATAACGGCATTGTTGGCGCTGGCATCGTGTAAGTCAATAAAAATAATATTTTCCGAAAGCAGTTGATCATATTTATGCGGTGAAACAAAGTTTAAAACCCTTGTCTTAGCTATCATATCAGGTGTTAACTTTTCTTTCCCGGCAGTATGTTCCAACTCTTTTTTCAGAATGTAATCCATTCCGGTTTCATCTTTCCGGAGAAAAACCTTTTGGTAGCTTGTCACGGGTAACAAATAAATTGAATACAATTTACGAAGCCACCATCCCACCTGGATGATCTTTTTTTCTTTATTCCGGTTAAACCGTTCCCATGTCCAAACCAAATTAGGAAATTCAGTTGGGTGTATTAAATTGTTTACGGGTAAATCCAGGATTTTTAATAATTCTCTGCGATGATAATCGGATAGGGTAAATAAACCCCTGCAGAAAGGATAACTGATCTTCCATCCTTCAGTATTAAAAATTGCCTGATTGGATTGGTTATTGGGGAACCATGAAGGGACATTAGGTGGAACATGAATGATACCAACCCAGGGACAACGGTGTGGAAATACAACCCTCTGGGGATTCCATGCAAAAGTTCTTTCAATGAAAGGATCAAAAAGAATCCCCTTGGGATTATGAAGCGGTTTCAACGCGTGAACAGCGAAAGTCCATCCACTGCGGTGGTCGCCGTAAGAATTATATAAGGAGTTTCCAAAGTTTAATTTTCCGAATGCCAATCTTTCTTTTCGTGAAAAATGATCTAAGAATTGGTGACTACCGGATTTCAGATCATCTCTTACTTCCTGAACAAAATATCGAAACAAGGTTGGCTTGTTCGGTGCTGAAAGAAACGATCTGAGCCGCTTTAGCATTCAACGGTTTTTAATTATCCTGATAATGAATTGTAAAGGGGCGAGTATTATCTTCCCTATTCTCCAAGTATAGGAATGGAGTATTGTATATTTTTCATTCTCATTCTCTGAAATAATATTATTCCTGATAACAACCTCATCTGTAAGCTTCTGCTCAATTTGTTTTAAAATAAGTTCTTTTTTATCCAGAGCTTGTATTAAACAATTGTTGAGTGATTTGACATTTTCAATCTCTCTCAAGAGTTCATTATTTTCATTTTTTATTTTTAGCATAACCACCTGAAAATCAGTTTCTTTTTTCCGGAGCTGATAGATCAGGCTGTCTTGTTCGTTTTTGTATTGCAGGAAATCGTTTTGATATTCAGCCTCTTTTTGGTGGAACGCTTCATTTAATTTTTGTATTTCATTTTCAAAATCCCTGATATAGCCCTGATACTCCTTCTCTTTTTCGCGATATTGTTGCCAAAAAGAGTTCTGCTCATTTTTAAGTTTGTCTATGGCAGTTTCGTAATCCTGTTTCTGTCCCAAGAGGGATGAAGAAAAAGTGTTGTTAAGGTTAGTTATCTTATCATGGAGAATAACATTCTCTTTGTTCAGATTTTCGATGGTTTTCCTGTTTTCATTATCACGATATCGCATCATCGGATAGAAAAAAGGGGAATCAAACTGATAGTTTTTTCCGTCCTTTGGATCAATCTGAAAATAATGGATAACGTTATCCGGCAAATCCCGGAATAATGAATAATCGCCTGGTTCTGATGATTTTCCTCCGGTTTTAAAGATCGCTATTATTTTACCAGTATAAAAGAACGGATAACGTGCAAAACAGCGGATATTATAATCCCAGTCCGATGTTACCTTGTATTTTTCATTATAATACCCTACAACTTTTATGGTGCTCCGGGGATAAAAAACACCTTGGTGACAGATGTTCTTTTTAAACAACTTGACCAGGTCAAAAACACCGTCATATATTGAATTGTCTTTGGCCCAATGGGTGTCTCCCTTGATAAGGACATCCCCATAAACAATTTGTTCTTCCTTAAGGAAGCCCGCCTCAACAAGATCCGATAAAGTTGTTTCACCTAAAAATGAGTCCTCTGCCCCCATGAAATAAATCCAATCGCCGGTCGATAAATCCAATCCCTTGTTCATGGCATGATAGATTCCCGAATCTCGTTCGCTTACTAATCGGATGTTCGTGAATTTTTCCATGAACCCTTCTATCGTGGGTAATGTGTTATCATCCGATTTACCATCAATAATTAGATGTTCAACGTTTTTATAAGTCTGGTTCGCAACCGAACTCAAGGCTGTTGTAATCATTGTACCTGTATTCAGAGTAGGAGTAATGATCGTTATCTTGGGTTGGTTCATTTTCGGGATTCTTTTCTTAATGGAGTTATTTAAAGAAACAAAACTACGATTAATTGGAGAATATTGGGGGGAATGAATCGGCTCTTTATAATCGGAAAATATGCACACAGGTGGTTGGTCGAAAAAGAAATATCCGAACAAATTGATTTCTTTCACCTCAACCTGGTATCTTCATCCATGGTCATCAAAGTTGATTTTGACCTTACCATGAGTATCCTCGCCCATAACCTTTACCGGTTGTTTGCCCTTGAAATGGGCCGGTACCCGCATCTTTCGGCACAAACGCTGTATGACAAATTTGTCCTTAACAGCGCT
>JALNWE010000118.1 GCA_023231065.1 Bacteroidales bacterium | reverse complement strand
CTTTTTGAAAAAAAGAAATAAAGACAATCATTAAAACAAGTACAAATATACCCGAGTTGGTATTTTTTCGGCTGTTAACCATTGCGTGAACAAAAGTAAGAAAAATTAATGAATAACAAATAGGAATCGGCTTATTCCGACCAAAATGCGTTGGCCATCATCTCTTGTTCTGCTTTAGGTATTTTGTATTTATCTGCTAATGTTCGCCACGCTTTGACTTCTTTTTTTACAGTACTAATGATTTGATTTGCTTTATCCTGATCCAACCGAAAATACTCAGCAACCTCAAGAGCCAGCCCCAAATCCAGAGAATTATCATTTTCTGAAATGTTAAGCTTTAACCCAGTACCTGTTTCAATCGGGTTAAGGTCATAAGCAGGGGAAAGGGCCCATCCATCCTCAGTTAATAAAAATCCATGGTTACGGAGATGATCGTCGGTATTTCTGATGCAAATACTGAAGACAATTCTTCTCCATACTTCTACCAGGTCTTTCTCGACATTTGCACCATTTTTCATCAAGAACTCAGCAAATTCAAGATAACTAACTCCATCATGAAAATCGGTTCCATCTGTGTAACCAAATAAGGCCATTGCTGATGAAAAATGGATTCGTTCTCCAGTAGTAGTCCGATCAAACCTTTTGGATAAGAATGTGTGATTACGACCTGAGAATTTTTGCACCGATCCTTCAGCAATATTGATCCCGACTCTTTTTGCTAATTCATTTACGACCATTTCCCAGGCTCCAATATCCCTATTGTCATGGCGACTTGGAAATTTCGCAATCCAAAGTTGGTTGTTTTTATCCAAAACACTGGCCTTTGGTCTTGCCCCCCCCAATGATGATCCAGAAGCCAATAGCATATTCAACCACTTTAAATAATCAGGATCATCAGTAATATCATCTCTTTCTAACTCCAAACTAGCATGTTCCAGCTCTTTTAATGAAGTCCATGGGGGTATAGCCAAATCCTTATTATCATTTAAAAATGGACCGGAATTATCTTCTTTGAATCTTAAAGCCCCCATTCTGCATTGATCAAAAACGCCGAGCAGATAATCGGATTCATGCAATTTTTCTTTCTTCCCTGCAGTTCTGGCGATGACTGCCTCCCGGCGAAGCATCAATAGCCTCCCCCATCGATCCGGAGAAGAATCCAGAAACATTCCAAAATTGGCTTTCTTTTCCGAAAGATATTGGGGCCCTGAAAATAATTGTAGATCCGGATCCAGGAATTGAGATATCCCGGAGTTCAACCAATCTTTTGAATATTCAAAAGAAAAAATTTCAATCCCCCTGACAAGAGTTGCTTTAAGTACCCCCATTAAGGCAGGGGCATTCATGCCTTTCCAATGAGCATAAACTTCTATTTCCCTTTGTGCCATGTTATTCCTTTCTCTTTGAAGCCTTCTTCGGAGCTCTTTCCTTCATAATTAATTCTGCATCCTGGAGTTTTCTTCCCAGCACATCATCAATTCCAACTTTCAAGAGATCCTGCTCTAATCCTAAAACGAAAAGAACTTGTAAATACGCGCCCATGGCCACACCAGGAACCCCTTTTTCAATAGCAACTAACGTGGTCCTACTGATGTCTGCCCGCTCTGCTACTTGATATGAACTTAGCTTCCGTCGCAATCGGGCCAACTTAATATTCTCCCCAAAAGAGGAAAGGATCGCTTGCGTTTTAGGCAATAAAATTGTTCTTCTTTTATTCATAATGTTTGTTATATTGTACAAATATAATAGTATTTGTTCATTATTGTTAACATTATTATGTGTATTGGCCCCGCCAAAAATCGATATTACTGCATATTCTCACTTTTTGGTCATTTAATCGATCAGTAATGACGATATTTGACAGACTTTAATCATTATTTGTTAATTTCGTTGATTCATAACGGTATTTTAGATAATTGTCAACAAATTAGAGGAAAAAGAAAGAGCAAAGACTCGATTATTGGTCTTAATTAAATGCATATCTGCTAAATGAGAAGTAATAATTTTTGCTATGAATGATTTTTCTAAAAACAATGCAGGAACAAGCGGTCCCGATAGAAGGGCGAACTGGCATGATGGATTTATTTTTGAGGATGAAAGTCTTATCTTCGAGCTGATCAGGGTACTGTCCAAGGCAACTGAGCACGGGTCGGATATTGGGGAATCACTTGCTGCAGCTTTTCTTATCAAGCAAAAGGAAGGGGATCAGCAAGCCCTTCTCAATGCATGGTACGAAGTTTGGAGAAAACAAGGGGAGCGCATTGAGAAAATCGCAGACGAATGTATGGCGAACGGTCACACGATAAGTGCACGGGATGCATATTTCAGGGCTTCCGAGTATTACAGGAGCGCCGACTTTTATTTGCACGACAACCCGGCAAATCCTGCCATCCTTCAATTATGGGATAAAATGTTTTTCTGCTTCGAAAAGGCCAGAAAACTTTCCATTCCTTCCTTCGAATTAATTCAGATCCCTTATGAAGGGACCATGCTTCCTGGTTATTTCTGCCCGGCAGCTTCAGGGAGCAAAAGGGCTCCCACTATTCTTATCCACCAGGGATTCGATGGAACCATCCAGGAGCTATATCTCGGTTATGGGAAGGATGCCGTTCGGAGAGGTTACAATTGCCTATTGTTCGAAGGCCCGGGTCAGGGTAGCGTGATCCGGAAACAAGGACTTCCCTTTAGGTATGACTGGGAAAAGGTAGTGACCCCGGTAGTCGATTATGCAATAAACAGAAGCGATGTGGATGCAAAACGCATTGCCCTGATCGGACTAAGTATGGGGGGATACCTGGCACCAAGGGCAGCAGCTTATGAACACAGGCTTGCTGCGCTGATTGCCAATGAGGGGATACTCGACAACTATGCAACCACGTATCAGCGGCTTGGTATGAAGCGGGAAGAATTGATGAAACTTGTCCAGGAAAAACCGGAGGAAATAAATGCAGTATCCTATAAGGCTGCGAAAGATAACATCACCTCTTTTTGGGGGCTGACGAATGGCATGTGGACGTTTGCGGCCAAAAGTCCGGCAGAGTTTTCCCTGAAACAGTCAAAGATGACGCTCGTCGATTGCGCACATCTCATCTCTTGTCCCACACTGGTCATTGATTCAGACGCTGAGCAATTTTTCAATGGACAGCCAAAAAAACTTTATGAAGCCTTGCAATGTCCGAAGACCTATCTTGTTTTCAAAACAGGCGAAGGCGGCGAACTTCACTGTCAGGCAGGCGGACAACTCCTGGCCAATCAGCGCATTTTCGACTGGCTTGACAAAACCTTCGCTGCCATCCTTAGTTAAAGAAACCATGAACACTAACAGCCAAGTGGTTGATTTTATGAATGGTTGCTTAAATAAATCAAATTTTCTTGTGTTATTGAGTAATAAGGCTATCTTTACACAGACTATGGAGAGAATGAGTTAAGCAATATTCGTAAAACAATAAGCCGAAACTGTTATGAAAATTAATATCAGAACCCTGATTTCTGCATTGATAGCCATCGGATTCGTCGTAACGGCCAACAATGGCTGCAAAAAGAGTGACAGCATTTATGATCCGATTGCTACCGGGGGCTATACAACCCTTTCCCGGACTGTTATTCCTGCCACCGTATCTGAGTGGCCTGTGCTGTATCCATACGAGATCTCCAAATTTTCCAGTTTCCCGGGCTATGGGGTTTGGCATTACGGACCTGGAATAGGCTATCAGAAACGATTGGATCTGATGTCGCCTGAATACAACAGCGCTTCGGTTACAAATACGGCACGACTTTTAAATTTCTTTGCCTTCACCGACATTCACATTACCGATGAAGAAACACCAGCCTCAGCAATCTTTTTTGGGTATAAAGGAGGTATTATTGGGGGATATTCGCCTGTTTGTATGTTGACAACCCGGGTTTTCGACGCTGCCATCCGTACGGTAAATGTGCTTCACAAGAAAAAACCCTATGATTTCGGAATTTCCATTGGCGATGTCTGTAACAACACACAATATAATGAATTACGATGGTATATCGACATTCTGGATGGCAAGTATATCAACCCCGACTCTGGGATTAAGGATGATCCGATCCCCGGACCCAATAATGATTACCAGGACCCATTCCAGGCAGCAGGGCTCGACAAGTCTATTCCATGGTATCAGACGCTGGGCAACCATGACCATTTCTGGACGGGTTTGCTTTCTCCGAATGAATACGCCAGATATACCTATACCCATGAGGAGATACTCAACATTGACAACATCCTGATTAATGACCAGTTTACGCCACAACCCTTTGATACCCGTGGTTTCTACATGGGTTCAATCGACGGAAGCACCCCTTTGGGAACAATTATCGGCGTAGGACCTACGGCCAGTTTCGCATCCCCTCCGAAGGTACGTGCAGCCGATCCTGACCGTCATTCACTTATACCAGCAGAGTGGATGGCTGAATTTTTTAATTCAACTTCAAATCCGAATGGACACGGGTTCAGTCAAACCAATGTAAACACGGGATTCGCCTGCTATACCTTTGAACCGAGAGCCGACATTCCCATTAAAATCATTGTGCTTGACGATACCCAAAGCAACGATGATCCAAATATCAACTTCTATGGTCATGCTTCGCTCGACATGAACCGATATAACTGGCTAATCGCGGAACTTAAAAAGGGACAGAATGAAGGCAAGCTCATGGTCATTTCTGCACACATTCCCATCGGTGTGCTCCCCCTGGGCAATGCTGCCGGCTGGAACCCCAGCGCCCCTGTCACAGAGGATACTTTGATTGCCAATCTTCACAAATATCCGAATTTCTTCCTTTGGATCGCGGGACATCGCCATCTTAATACAGTCACCCCGATGCCATCACCCGATCCTACCCATCCGGAATTCGGGTTCTGGCAGGTCGAAACCACCTCTTTAAGGGATATGCCCCAACAGTTCCGTAATTTCGAAATCGTGTGCAATAGCGACAATACGGTCTCAGTTTTTACTACCGATGTCGATCCGATCATGGAGAAAGGCTCTTTGCCTGCTTTATCCCGCTATTATGCTGTTGCGGCTCAGCAGATATTCAATGATTCGAAACAGTATGGTCCCTCCTTTGCATACAACGCAGAACTTGTCAAACAATTGACTCCGGAAATGCAGGTCAAGATACAGAATCTGGGAACCCCTCTAAACAAATAGCCTCAGAGAAATGCCGCCGGCGGAGGGTGATCAGATAATCCGTTTTGTCCAGGCATGTGCCAGATCACTTCTCAATAGAAAAACCTCTGACGACAAAATCTTTAAATAAATGTACATAATACTTTACATTATGACAATTATTATGTATATTTGCCCCGATATTTTAATTGACCAAGGACATGAAGTTATCGAATAATTTAAAGGTCAAGAGGTTTAATAAAAACCAAATAACGCAGGATGAACTGGCTAAGCAGCTTCATGTTTCACGGCAAACCATTCATGCAATTGAAAACGGGAAATTCAATCCTTCTGTAACATTGGCATTGAAATTGGCAAAGTTTTTTGATTGTCAGGTCGAAGAAATTTTTTACCTAAATATGGAGGAACAACAAAATGAATAAAAGATTTATCTATGAACTAATTGTTGGCATTCTCATGCTGATTGCCATTTTATTATTTGGGAATAAAGGTATGGCTGTTGGGGCATTATATGCTGGTTCTATATTCCTTCGAAGGGAGAAATGGGATGAACGGGAATTCCAATTGTTCTATAAAATTGGCAATATAACAGCAGGTGCAGTATTGGTTGCCTGCGTAGTTATCTTTCGATTCTCGGATGTGTTTATAAATGGGTTCCAGATCGGAAAAAATTGGCTTGGATTGGTCGTTTCTTGTTTCTTCATTGCCCATGGTGCTACTGGTTTAATTGTCTTTGCAAAGAACTAACCTTAATACTTTCAAGATCAACTGCGAATTAAAGAATAAATGAAAATGCTTCTCCTTTGGAGTGACTACTTTTCATAAATTTGATAAATATTTATGTGTTTTTCACAACAATAATGACTACGAAAGATGATTTTAAGCCGGAAACAACCATGAATAAGCTCTCGGAGATACTTAGCCAGCATGAAGAAAGG
>JALNWE010000117.1 GCA_023231065.1 Bacteroidales bacterium | reverse complement strand
TATTTGACTTCCAAGATTGACAACGGTTTTTGTCTTACTGTCGTTGGATGGGTCCTCATCTCCGGTTACGCTGACCGTTGCTGTTATTTCATAACTCTGAACTGCTGAAAGATCAGCAGTATGGGTAAAAGAATATTCCATCTGTGCCCCAGGGGCCAAAGGCCCCGGAATGATTTCGTCCACAAGGTCCCCTCCATTGATGGTATAACTGACCGGAATATCGGAATGGGCAATGGTTCCGAAATTTCCAATCTGAACTTTCACAATCTCTGAAGCAGTAAGGTCGGGACCTGAACTTGGCGTCACAATTGAAATCAGGGAAAAATCATTGGTGACAGAACCATTCCAGCTTATTTTGCAATAACCACCTGCGCCTGTTCCTGTGGCCCCGCCAGCGCCATTCCCTCCGCCTCCCGCGCCTCCATAATTTTCGCCATTGGCGGCAGGATTTGTATTGTTACAACCCGAATCAAAGAACCCGGCCCCTTTTCCTCCGGCGCCTCCGGGCGCTCCGCCGCCAGATCCTCCAGCGCCTCCAGGAGTGTTACAATTGCCACCGAAAACTATCGTGTTACCTCCATTCGAACCATCTGAAAGGGAACCAGCCGCGCCAGCTCCTCCACCCCCAAAATAGGTATAATATCCGCCACCTCCGGTTCCCCCAGTCCGGTTAATGAGGGTACCACCAGAACCAACGCCACCAACGCCACCACCGCCAACGTCAGGATTTGAAACCCAAGTTCCGTTTGCGCCTCCCGTGGCAGAAATCAGGGTGCCAACACTGGTTGTACCATTAACTGGGCCACCGCCACCAATACCAACCGTTACAGTCAATGTTGATAAAGGGGCTACAGGATAGGTCCCTTTGGCATAACCGCCGCCCCCTCCACCGCCGCCTCCATTGTTCCAGCCATTCCCTCCTGCCCCGACAACTTCAATGGTGACCGAATTCACTCCAAGAGGAACCGTAAATTCACCTGAAGTGGTGTAAATGAGCGAATCCGTTTGTGCAGATACACTGGTTCCGGTATATATAACCAATCCCAGCATCATAACAAAAATCAAGTACTTTTTTCTCATGACTATTATATATTTACCTATATATGATGATATAATTGAATATGACATGTTCGCGGCTTCGCGGTAAAATGAAAGATTCCACTTTTCGTAGCCGGCTCATAATTCGTATTCAAAGGTAGATGGTCTGAAAAAAAAGAGCCATCCGTACCAGTACGTAAAAATGTTAAATTATTTTACAGAAGGTTACAGTACCAGCAACTGAACGGCTGGCCCTCAAAGGGATGGATTAGGTAAGCAATTTATGTTCAATGGCATATTTGATTAAACCGACAAGGGTTTTTTGCCTGGTTTTAATGAACAAATTTTTCCGGTGGGCCTCAACAGTCCGTTCACTGATGAAGAGCTGCCTGGCAATTTCCAGGTTGGTATATTCTTTGGCAATCAGGTTGAGTATTTCCTGCTCCCTGAAAGAAAGATGAATGGTTTTCGATTTAACGTTAATCATCGGGTCATTTGCAGGTAAAACCCGTTCGTTGATGACCTTCCGGATATCGTCGCTGAGGTAAAACCCGCCCTTGACGACAGTTTGAATGGCCTCGAGTAAATCTTCTAGGTTGATATTTTTTAAAATATACCCGGCGGCTCCAGCTTCAATCATCTTCGAAATATACATCTGGTCATCGTACATACTTAGCGCGATCACGCGGGTATCAGAATAATGAAGCCTGATTTCCCGGGTCAGTTCAATTCCTGTCATACCCGGCATATTGATATCCACAAGGGCCACATCGAAGGGATTATTTTTGAATAGCTCCAGCGCCTCGTTACCACTTCCGGCAACCTGTACTTCAGCCTTGAATTCAACATCAGAGAGTAATGCCTTTATCCCGTCGCGTGCTAATTGGTGATCATCAACAATGATTAGACGGATTACCGCTTTATCCTTGTTCATCCTCTTTTCTTTTTGTTAATGGCACAATAATGGTAAAGATGGTCCCACGCCCCATCACAGAATCAATCAGGACCGTACCATTCAGGTTTTCGATGCGCGAATAAATATTATGTATACCAATCCCATCAGACTGTTTTAACTGACTGACCTCAAATCCTTTTCCGTTGTCCTCTATCATGATGGTAAGATCTTTTTCGGCCCTGATCAGCTGGCAGTTGATCTCGGTAGCTTCAGCATGACGGATAATGTTGCTTAGAATTTCCTGGATCACACGGTACAGGGTCGTCTCCAGAAAATTATCCAATCGTTTTTCAAACCCTATCTCTTCAAAATGAACAATCCAATGATTGGCATTACCGATCTTGTTCAGCATTTCTTTAATACTGACAATCAATCCTTTTTCCTTCAGTAAAAATGGAGTCAGGTTATGCGAAATATTCCTTAACTCTTCGAAGGCAGTGTTGAGTAAATTGATGCTGTTATTGACAATTTCGCATTGCTTGGTCGTCAGGACCGGGTCTTTGATCTTTAAACTTGAGACAGTGAGCTTGGCCAACAGGAGAATCTGACTGAGACTTTCGTGAAGTTCTTCCCCGATGCGTTTACGTTCCCTGTTTTCAGCTTCCAGCACTTCCCGCGCACGCTGTTCTTTGATTGAATGGACGGCCATTTCAAGTTTCATGGATTGCTTATTCAGATAATACTTGTAAAGAATGTAAGCCAGGATGACAGAAAAAACAGCGATGATGAGTACGATGGCGATAAGGAGATTTTTCTGACCGATGATGAGTTTTTGTTTTTCAATCTGGATACTTTGTATCTGACGCTGCCTGTTCAGCTCTGCAATCTGATCAGCGTTTCGGTTCATCTCATGCTGTAATTGCATATTATAAATCTGGCTGATTTTCTGATTATCCAGGATTTCATCATTGATCTCGATAGACTGACGGTAAAATTTCAGCGCCTGACGGTAATCTTTTTTCCTTTCATAAATATCCGAAAGATTTTTATAAGCCCGTACAAGATACTTTTTATAGACAACGATTTTGGCATACCTAAGCCCTTTCCGGGCTAATTCCAATGCTTTGTCCAACGAATTAAGCGCGATATAACATTCTGACTGACGTTCGTAAATCGAAGCCAGCTCTATCGGATTTTTCAGCTTCAGGTTGAATTCTTCGGCAATCAGAAGTTGTTTCAACGCATTCACATAATCCTTATTGGCAATACATATAATCCCTCTCTCTTTATAAATCTTGGCCTCATTGAATTTATCATTGGCTTTTCTGCAATAGGCCAGGGCGCTGTCTAAGTATAACCATGCCTTGGCAGTCTCACCAATCCGCGTATGGACAAATCCTATGTTGAGGAGGGAGGGGCCCAGAAGGGTCGGGGTTTTGACTTTTTTCCCTACTTCCAGGGCTTTTTTATAATAGAGAAGGGCTTTTTGATACTCCTTCAGTTCAAAATAGATCAGTCCGATATTATTATACGCTGATCCGATGGAAGTTGAATCGCCGAAATGTTCATAATAATTCAACGACTGATTGAAGTTGTTCAGGGCTTCAGTATAGTTGCATAACCGGTAATTGATGAATCCGATATTGTTAAGGATGGATGCAATATGGTTGGTGTCGCGTATAAAGTATGCCAGGTTGATTGATTTATTGAAATTGATAAATGCACTGTCATATTGATTTTTGTTGTTATAAATAATCCCGAATAAATTATAAGCAAGGATTTTTTCATTGGTCAGGTTGTTTTTATAAGCCTCATGCAAGGAAATATAAGCATAACTCAGGGCCAGATCAGGGTTGGAATTCATGTAGTAGCGGCAAAGATTGTTGCTGACTTCGATAAAGTGTTTTCCTTCTGCATGCTTTAATTCGTTTATCAGGCTGTCGGCATACCGTTCATTTTGACAGAAGCTTCCATAACCCGATAAAAGAACCATAAAAAGCACGGAGATCCCCCGGAAGAGCAAGTGGCGCATCACATATTGTATTATAACATTAAAAAAGGCGCTTTCCAGCGCCTTTTCACGGGAATTTTTTCTGGTCTATTTCGCGACGTTTTTCAACAGGTTGTTTTTTACCCAGTCTGCATACATCTGACCCGCTATCTGATAGGATATCTGATCAATATATTGCGGATCATCAATCGAGATACTGGCCTGCCAGATCAAAGTGTTGTCTGAGTTTGCATACAGGTTAGCCTGAATGTTGACAGTTGAAGAGGTCACCCAGTATCCTCCGGTTGTGACCACATTGGCGCCCATACCGTAAATGGGATATCCCCAGTTATAATAATTGTAATAGTTATAATAGTAATCGGGATAAACAGTGGTTGAGGGAGCAACATAACTTTGTGATTTATCGGTCCCCTTATAGGTGACAACCAGGATGCCATCAACGCCGAGACTGTCGAATTTCTTTTCCAGGTCCGTGAGGCTGTATTTATGCCCGGGAGGAAGAAAACTCAGTGATTCCATTGCTTTAAATCCTTTACTGTTAAAATAATTAGTGGCATATTGTTCGAATGGTTTTTGAAATTCCAGTTTATCGAACATAGCCCAAACAACCACATTCCCGATTTTTTGATTTTCTTTGGGATTTGTCCAGGATGTCAGGGTGATCGGGTTACAGGAAGTGAAAATAAAAGCAATCAGGATTATCAGTAATCCTGGAGAGAGGATAATTTTTTTCATGGTTTTTGGCGATTACGTTTAACTTAATTTCTTTTCCAAAGATATAGAATTCTTCAATAATAATCCACCAAGGGGTTGAAAAAGTTGAATCCGGATATTTATTCAGTAAATCAGGATCCCGGATCAATCCCGAAGTGCATGGGATGTTTTGAAGAAATTCAGGATTATCTCCGTTGCGCCACGGTGTTGTTCAACATAATTCCGGCAGACTGACGACATTTGATAATGAATTTCGGGATCGGCCAGGATATTTGAAACCGTATTTTTCAGCTCAGCGGATGATTGTATGCACAAGGCCCCACCCAGTCCGACGAGGTCTGTCGCTTCAGTGAATTTTTGATATTTGGGCCCGAAAAACACGGGAACGCCAAAAGTGATGGGCTCTTGAATATTGTGGATACCCGCCCCGAAACCTCCGCCGATAAAGGCTATTGTTGCATACTGATACAGCTGCGAAAGGATCCCTACGGTGTCGATGACCAAAATTTCTTTCCCGGCAAGGTTGTCTCCCTTCATTTCCGAATACAGAATGAAGGGCCGTTGTAAACGGCTGGTGATTTCATTTACCCGATCCCGGCTTACATCATGGGGGGCAAGGATATATTTTAAATTAACGCCGGCATGGTTGATCAGGGGCAACAGGATATCTTCATCTTCTTTCCACGTGCTTCCGCCAATAAATATCTTTTTTCCGGCACAGAAATTCTCAACAAGAGGAAAGGATTTTTTATTCCGGGCAATGGAATAGACCCGATCGAAACGGGTATCTCCCGTTATGGTCACATTTTGCATTCCGATGGACCCGAGAAGCAGCCCTGAAGGTTCATTCTGTACGAAAAACCAGGTTACGGCGCCGAGCTGACGACGGAACCAGTGACCATATCCTTTGAAAAAGAATTGTCCAGGCCGGAAGAGTACAGAAATAAAATAAACAGGAATTTCTTTTTGATGTAACGCGCTTAGGGTATTATACCAAAAGTCATATTTAACGAAGACAGCCAAACGCGGATTGACCAGCTTAACCCATTTCCGGGCATTGGAAAGGGTATCAAGGGGCAGATAGAAAACAAAATCAACCGCGCTGTAATTTTTCCTCACTTCATACCCGGACGGGGAGAAAAAGGTAAGCAGGATCTTGCACTCCGGGTGGTCTTCCCTGATGGCTTCGATCAATGGACGGCCTTGCTCGAATTCGCCCAGCGAAGAAACATGGAACCAGATCACTGGATGCTGGCTTCTGTCAAGATTTTCCAGTGATTTTTCAACCTTTGAAAAAAGATCTTTTCGCCCGGAGGTCCATAACTTCGCTTTTTGGTTAAAAATAGCCGCAATTCTCAAAGCCAAACCAAATACACAAATCCCAAGCGAATACAGAAGCCTCATAAAACCTTTGCTGATGTGCTGATGTGTTGATGTGCTGATGTGTTGATGTGCTGATGTGCTGATGTG
>JALNWE010000116.1 GCA_023231065.1 Bacteroidales bacterium | reverse complement strand
TTCTTTAGCTCAATGGCTAAATCCAGGAAAAATTTAATTTCAACCGGAGTAAAATCCAGGTCTTTTAAAAAATTACGGTTACGGAGATTGAAAGACATAAAAGATGATTTACGATTGACGATTGACTATTGACCATTGACTATTGACCATTGACTATTGACCATTGACAAATTATCTGTTGCAAAAGTACTATTTTCTCCCTGAATTTTATTTCAATAATTAACTATAGTTTTCGCCCCCATCCCAACCCATCACTCTTCACTTTTCACTATTCACTGTTCACTATTCACTTTTCACTGTTCACTATTCACTCTTCACTATTCACTCTTCACTATTCACTATTCACTCTTCACTGTTCACTATTCACTGTTCACTATTCACTATTCACTTTTCACTATTCACTATTCACTCTTCACTATTCACTATTCACTCTTCACTATTCACTGTTCACTGTTCACCCTTCACTCTTCACTATTCACTCAGCCCCTATCCCCTCCCGATGGCCTTTGATAGGCCTTCAATCCGAATTCCGGCAGGATCGCGAAAAGATGTTCAAAAAGGCGGGCCTGGAAATCCTCAAACTCATCCCAGTCTGTCGGTACATAGAAAGCATAGAGTTCCAGGGGGACCCCGAATTCAGTAGGCTGCAGGGCCCTGACCATCAGCGAGGCATCCTTGTTTAAATTGGGGATACCTTGTAAATAGGCCAGGACATACTGCCGGAACAATCCCAGGTTTGTGGTTTCCGGAAACCGGCCCAGATCCTCTGTCGTCAGGAACTTTTTTGCTACCAGGTTTTCCCCCGTTTTTTCATCCGGAAAATGGATCGTCTCAATATCAATCAGCATGGACCTTTTCATCCGTCTTCCTCCGGCATCGCCCATACTGCGCCAGTTCTGAAAAGTATCAGAAATAAAAGTATAGCTGGGAATATAGCTGACCGAATTGTCAAAGTTCCTGACTTTAACCGTGACCAGGGATATGTCGATGACCGTCCCGTCGCAGTTGTATTTTGGCATCGTTATCCAGTCGCCGATATTAAGCATCTTGTTGCTCGATAATTGCACCCCTGCCACGAAACCCAGGATGCTGTCCCTGAATATCAGCAACAACACGGCTGACATGGCGCCAAGTCCGGCAAACAGGGTCAATGGCGATTTTCCTATCAGGATCGAAATAATGGTAATCCCGCCAACAATAAAGATGATGATCTTGGCAACCTGGATATATCCTTTGATTGGCTTCGAAGCGGCGACCTCCAGGTCTCCATAAATATGATAAACAGCATTCAGAAATGAGTTGAGGACCAGGATAAAAATAAAGGTAATATAAAGATGAAGGCCCAGCTCGATAACATTTATGGCTTCCGGGTACTTGGAAATACTGGGGGCGAGCGCAACCTTTAAAAAAATCGCGGGGAGCAACATGGCCAGACGGGTAAAGACCTTTTGTCCATAAAGATGATCATCCCATTTACTGGCCGACTTTTCGACTAACCGACGTAAAATTCTGTTGATAACGAATTTAGCAATATAGTAAACGATGATCGAAACGAACAGGACAATGATCAGGGTAGAAAAATCCGCCAGGTATCCCGCGAATTTATCATTCACCCCCCAATCCGTCAGGACCGATTTGAAATCCCTGTTCAGGGTATGCGCTGTAATTTGGTTCATATATTGTTATCAATGTGCTAATGTGCTGATGTGTTGATGTGCTGATGTGTTGATGTGCTAATGTGTTGATGTGCTGATGTGTTGATGTGTTGATGTGTTGATGTGTTGATGTGCTAATGTGTTGATGTGCTAATGTGCTAATGTGCTAATGTGAAACCTGTAACCTGAAACCTGAAACCTGTAACCTGCAACCTGTAACCTGTAACCTGTAACCTGTAACCTGTAACCTGCAACCTGTAACCTGTAACCTGTAACCTGCAACCTGTAACCTGTAACCTGCAACCTGAAACCTGTAACCTGAAACCTGCAACCTGTAACCTGTAACCTGTAACCTGCAACCTGTAACCTGTAACCTGTAACCTTCAACTTTTCCCTACATTATGGCGTTACCACCTTTAACGACAGTGGATTGACCTTCATGACCAACTCTTTGCCCATCTTTTTCGGATCGCCATCCACATGAATACTTTTTCCCTTTTTCCAGATCAAATGGGCTTCTTTTGCAGGGATGATCTCTTCATACCGGGTCTGATCAAATTTTTTTATAAACAAAAGAGGCGCTAAAAAGCCCGTTTTCCAAAAAGGGATCTTCCTGACAATGCACACATCGATGAAACCGTCGTCGAGACTTGCTTTGGGATCGATAGAAGCATTATTCCCAAACTGGCTTGAATTGGCAAAACTGATCAGCAAGGCGCGCCGCCTGACCACCTTTCCATCAATTGTAAGGGTGTATTTGTGCGGCTTGTAATCCTTGTAGGCATTGGCCGTTACTTTAAAATAGGTCGAAAATCCACGTTTTCCCGAACTGGCAAACTTCCGGGCGATATAGGCATCAAAACCCACTCCCGCCACATTGACAAAAACCTGATCGTTTAAAGTGGCCGTATCAATCTTCATGGTTTTCGCCTGATTGATGATTTCGACAGCCTGCTTTATTTTCATGGGAATTCCCAGGTGGCGCGCCAGGCCGTTCCCCGATCCGGTGGGGATGATCCCCAAGGCAGTTTCAGCGCCGACCAGCCCTGTAGCCGTTTCATTCACCGTGCCATCCCCGCCCACGGCAACCACGATATCCATTCCTTCCTCCGCGGCCTTACGGCTCAGCTCTGTGGCATGACCAGGCTTTTCGGTATAAACCACCTGGTAATCAAAGCGGGCCTTATCTATTCCCTGCTCCAACGCCCCCTCAATCCCCTTCTGCTTCCCAATACCGGAAATAGGATTGACTATGAAAAGAATGCGCTGACAGGGAGAGGAGTTCATATAGAATTAAGAATTAACTTTTTAACTAACATATTATCCGGCATCCGGTCTCGGTCAATCCTCTATCGTCAGCCGGTTTTCGATGATCCTGTTATTGGATTGTTGAATGACTGCTTTGATAAAGAATTCCAGCTTTTCGCGTTCTTCCTTCTTTTTATTGACAAGGTTGGTCCGCTGCATCGGATCGGCTTTCAGGTCATACAGCGAGGTGGCTTTCGTCCCGTCAAATTCGAGAAAATGGTCATCCTTGATCAGTCCATACAATCCGCTGATATAATGAATGGAAAAATGCGCCAATGTAGAATCAAAAAGGTTGTTCCCGAAAGCGATATAACTTTTTTCATAACCCAGGTAATTCAATACCGTTGGCATGATATCGGTCTGTTGGGCCAATACCGGGGATTTTCCCTTCAGGTCGCTACCCGGTTGAAAGAACAGCAAGGGGATGGCATACTGGCCAACATCGGTCTGGTAATACGGATAATAACCTTCGGAAGTATGATCGGCCGTGATCACGAACAACGTATTTTTATACCATGGCATATGCTTTATCGTATGAAAAAATTCGCCCAGGGAATAATCCGAATACATGATGCTTTGCTGAATGGGAAGTTTCCCCTTGCGCAGGACATTCGCAAATTTCCCGGGGACAAAATAGGGATGGTGTGATGAGAGTGAAAAAAGCGTCGCGACAAACGGTTGTTTGAACCCATTCATGGTCCGGGCCGTGAACTGGAAGAATTCTTCGTCGCGGATCCCCCATTTGCCATCGTAATCCTTTTCGTTATTATATTCGCTCCGCCCGTAATAATGGTCAAATCCCGCCATTTTTGTATAGGAATTGAACCCCATGGTGCCATTCGTCCCTCCATGGAAAAATGCCGTTGTATATCCTTTGGGTTTGAGCAATCCTGCAATGCTCGTGAATTTATCGGCCGCGTAGTTCGACTGGATAAAAGATTCATTCATGAGCGAGGGGATCCCTGAGAGGATAGCGGGGATCCCCTGGATGGAGGTTTTCCCGTTGGCGAAGGCATTAAAATACAATCCATGCCGGATCAGCGAATCCATGAAGGGCGTAAATCCCTGGTAACGGCCGTCATCAAGGGAACGGTTCAATGAACCGATATGCTCGCGCGAAAAACTCTCCATGATGATGATCATCACGTTCATGTGCCGGAAGCCGTTCTTCCTCCCATGATGGACCGGCGAATAAATTGCATCCAACTCTTTCTCTTTCCGGAACCAGTTGACCTCTTTCAACGCTTCGTTCCGGAAGGTCTTGACCAGGGCAAAAGGGGTATTGAGCAACAGGGGGACATTCTTGGCGGTAGTATATTGACCAGCAGTCACCAGGGTGATCGGCCGCAGTTGCAAACCGCCCCTGATGCCGATTACCGAAAGTCCTGCAAGAATTAAAAATAAAACAGTATTGACCCCATAGAACCGCGGATCGAACCCTTTTTTTGTCCTTAACGGAGGCGCTACCTTAAAATGGGCCGCGATCCAGACCAGGAGGATGACAAAAAAGATCCAGATGATCGCCACAAACCAAAAATCGAGGAGGAACTGGGGAATTAGTTTATCGAAATCGCCTCCCACCCCTAAATACTGAAAGATGTCGGCAGTGGTGCGTTTCAGGGTAAAACGGAAATAGATGGAATCGACAAAGTTGCCCATCAGGGCTATGATGTTCAGCGCATAATAGAACACATTGGCAATGATCTGGTAAACGCGGTTATACCTGAATTTGAATGGCAGCGTATTCATCAGGATGAACGGGACATTGATGATTAGCAGCGCTGAAAGGTCAAATCGCAGGCCGATAAAGAAGATCCGGATCGCTTCGGTAAAGGAGAGACTGGAAAAATAACCCAGGTTGAACAGGTAAAACAGGATACGGGAAAGAAAAAGAAGGACCAGCATCAACAGCAATTTCATTACCATCACGACATGGATATTGCCCCGGAACCATCCTGATCCCTTCTTCCCCTTTTTCCCGGACGACCTGGAACGTCTTCTTTGTGCCATACTCGGTTGATTTAAATGCAAAGGTAACGAAAGTGGATTTACAATTACTTTAAGAAAAAAACCATTTGTTATTGGAATCTGGTTTGGATTTTATTATATATTTGTGATAATATATTTAGCTGAACCTAATAATAACTATATTCGTTCATCATGAAAAATATATTCGATTTTCTGAAATTTTCACTGGCGTTGATATCTGTCGAAGTTTCTATTGCTGCTTCATGTCAAAATGCCGTACCCTTATTACAGCCTATTTTTATCATCCCAAATACATCAGGCGCCCCCCCGATAAACCCCAGCCCTGGTGTGTTACCGTTTATTGAGGATTGGGGCTCCGGCGGCTTTGATCAAAACGGATGGGCCTTTGATCCCGATCAAAGCAATTGGTCTATCGATAGCGTCTATGGGAACCCGGAACCATCCGCCACGTTTGCCTGGTCGCCGGAATTGACCAATTACAGTTCTGCTGTTGTTACTCCATTGCTCAATGCTGCCGGTATCACCGATAATATTGTCTTGAATTTCGACATCGAGCTGAATAATTTCTCAACCGCTACCGTCGAATGTATGGCCGTGGAAGTATTTGATGGGTCAACCTGGCAATTGATCCGGGATTATACCAATGTCAACGGAAGTTTCCCCTTTATCAGTGAGTCATTTGATATTACTTCCTTTGCATCCGGACATGATTTCAGCGTTCGTTTCCGCGCTCACGGCGAAAGTTCTTTTAACATCAATTATTGGTTCGTGGATAATATCAGGGTTTACAACCGGATAGTCGGTAACCTTACCGGAATTATCACCAGATTATCCGATGGCGCCCCTGTCGAAAACGCGACCATCTCCATTGTCAACGATCAAAGTGGGGCTTATATAGCCGTTTCGGATACCAATGGCCTGTATTCCATTGATAGCATCGAAACGGGTATCTACCTCCTTACAGCTAACAAAGAAGGTTTCAATCCAATCGCCGACAGTATCCCAATTGCGGGTTATGACACGCTAACCCGGGATTATGCGCTGACCGCCCCGACCATCGGTATTGATACGGATTCATTAATGGTAACCATTGCTATAGGCGGACACATCACACGCGATATCATTGTTGCCAATACCGGGAACGGGCCGTTAAACTGGAGTAGTTATATTCGATCAACCAACCAAAAAGCGATTGTCCATAAAAAAAGTAACGGTAAATCCCTTCATAATGATGCCCCTCCTTC
>JALNWE010000115.1 GCA_023231065.1 Bacteroidales bacterium | reverse complement strand
TTGCAGGACAAAAGATCCGTTTTCGGGATCCCGTGTGCAGAAAGCAGGTTGCAAAATGTTCAGGATCAAAATACTTTCAAAGCTTCATCCTGGTTGGTGTAAATTTCGAAAATGTTGGTAAAACCTGATATTTCGAAAATTTCCCTGATATTTTCCTGAAGGCCGCACAGTACGAACTTTCCCTTGGAAAGGGTTATCTTTTTCAGCGCCATCAGCAAGATACGCAACCCGCTACTGCTCACATAATCCATCTTAGAGCATTCGACCAAAATCCGGTCACTTTTGTTTTCGATCATTTCCATCAGTTTTTTTTCCAAGATACTGTAATTGGTAGTATCCAACCGGCCATCGATTCCGATAATGGTGCATTGTGGTGTTTTCTGTTCCGTTAATTCCATAGGACTATTCTTATTGGGTTAAATTTTTTTAAATAAAGTTACGATATTTTGATCATCAGAGCGTTGATATTCCACTTTATCCATCATTTCGCGGACAAAATGGATTCCTAATCCACCGATATGGCGTTCTTCCAGCGGTTTATCAAATTCATCCCGGACTTTTGCATCGAGCAGGTTAAATGGTTTTCCGTTATCGGTGATCCGGATACACAGGTGGCCTGGTTCCATCAGGGTGAATGTAAAGTTTATCCAGTGTTCGGAACCATCCTCAAAAGCATAAAAGACAATGTTTGTAAATAATTCTTCTAAAACCAGGTTCAGCTCCATGATGGTTTTTCCCGGGATTTTCCACGGTCCGGCCAATGATTCGAGCTTATTGGCAAGTTTATCAAGCTCTGTAAGCTTGTTGATCAGGTTCAATTCAACAGTTTGCATAGTGTCGGATTTATATTCTCCGTGATCTTTGTATTGCAAAGCTAAGATGGTAATATCGTCGGCCTGTTCGGCGCCGGTTGAAAACCTTTTTAACTGGTAGATCAATGTTTCGGTCAGCTCTTTTGAACTTTTATCAGCCAGTAATGCCAGGGAATCCGCTAATTGCGCTTCGCCGAAGAAATCGTTGGACTTGTTCAACGCTTCGGTAATCCCGTCGGTTGACAGGACCAGCATTTCACGAGGTTGGAATGTGAAGGTACCGGCTGAATATTTTTCGGTATCAAAAATCCCAAGAGGCAGGCCATTTCTTACCTTAAGCTGACGTACCTTGCCATCCGAAGGAATGATATAAGGATAGTTATGTCCGGCATTGCAAAATTCCATGATCCCTGTTTTCAGATCAACAATACCGGCAAAAAAGGTAACGAACATCTGGTTGGGATTTTCGAGACAAAGCTCCTTGTTAATGCTCTGCATAACATCCTGAATGGGTTTATTGGCAATGAGTTTTGCCCTAAGCAGGGTCCGGGTAACCATCATGAACAAGGATGCCGGGACCCCTTTACCGGCAACATCGCCGATGGCAATACAGAGGTGATCGGGGTCGAGGTAGAAAAAGTCATAAAGATCCCCTCCAACTGCTTTTGCAGGATCGATGGTTGCAAAAAGATCCCAGTTTTCGGGAGTACTGAAGCCTCTAGGCAGCATCCCCATCTGGATGTTGTGGGCAACATTCAGTTCACTTTCGATCTTTTCTTTGGCAATGGTAGTGTCCTGAAGATTCTGCATATAGTTGCTCAGTTCATCCTGCATCACCGAAAAGGCTTTGGTCAGTTGTGCAATTTCATCGCGGGATTTGCGGACCGGCAGTTTTGCATGAAAGTCCCCCTGCCCTATCTTCCGGGTGGCCTCGACCAGCCTGGTGATAGGTTTGGTAAGCCGTCGGGTAATCAGAACCGTGGTGATCAGCAAAGCAAGCAGGCTGAATCCGAAGATCCAAAGCAGATCCTTCAGGAACCGGATCAGGTCCGAAAGAAGTTCCTTGGCCGGGAACAGAATCCCGAAGGACCATCCCGTGCAAGCTACCGGGGCATAAGAAATGAAACTGGCATTATGTTTCCCTTCCAGCCCATCCATCCCGATAAATCCCGTCTTCCCATCCATCATGTTCCTGATGGCCCTGATCGTCTCCCTGTTCCCTGCATGTTCGGCTAATTCAAGGATGTCTTTATTGACAAATCCCGGTTTTGGGAAAGTCAGAATTTTGCCGTTACGGGAGATCAGGAATCCATAACCAGATTTATAAACTTTAATGCCATCTACAATTCGTTGAAAGGAAGCCAGGGAGATATCCATGGTGAGAACACCAATAAAAACTTCTTTACCGCTTTTATCAGGTCTGTAAATGGGTACTGAATAGGTACACATCAGGGTATCACCACCTCCTATATCTAAATAAGGTTCAGACCATACAGGCTTGTTCAGCAACTTTGGAAGGCGGTACCAGTCCTTCGAAAAATAATCATAAGAACGACTCCCCAGGTTTTTCTGAAAGGTACCGTTTTTTCCCTGAAAAATATAAGGGGCATACCAATACAGGTCTTTGTCAAAGGCATAAGGTTCAAAAGCAAGGGCGCTTCCGAAAACGACTTCGTTACTAATCACAAATTCTTTGGCGATCCGGATGATATCTCCATAACTGACGTTGGGATTCTCCAGGGAATGTACCAGGGTCTGCGGCACCAGCTCAACAGGTAAAAGGTCATTCTCAAACCGTACAATAGTTTGTTGGGTAAGGATATCGGCGTCTTTCTTGGCGCCTTCTACCATCAATTTGATAGAATATGCATAGCTGTATATAAAAGCAATTAAAAAAATGATCAGGATGGCAGAAAGGAAAAAAAGACTGTAACGAAATGCCAGTCCCCAAAAACGGAGATACTTGGGAAATTTGAAGTGCAAAGGTTGTCGTTGGTTAAAATTCAGGGTAAAGATAAAAAAATAAATACCATCGAACCTGAAATTGGATATTTTTGTAGCAGATCAACCTTAACTCAAAACAGTAAACCATGAACGAAAACCTTCAGCAATTACAGCCAACACGCCTCTGGCACTATTTCCAGGAGATTTGTAAAATCCCTCGTCCCTCTAAAAATGAAGAAAAGATCGCCGCATGGCTGGTCGCCTTTGCCAAATCGCACAATCTGTGTCATGAAGTGGATGCGACCGGGAATGTGATCATCCGTAAACCAGCCATGAAGGGATACGAAAACAGGAAAGGAGTGATCCTGCAATCCCACATGGATATGGTGTGTGAAAAGAATATCAACACGGTATATGATTTCATGCATGATCCCATCACCCCATGGATTGACGGGAGCTGGGTTAAAGCCACCGGCACTACATTGGGGGCTGATGACGGAATTGGGATCGCGGCATCCTTAGCCATTCTTGAAGCTGACGATATTCCGCATGGGCCGCTTGAAGTTCTCTTTACCGTGGATGAAGAGACTGGTTTGACAGGCGCCTTTGGTCTTAAGCCTGATCAGTTGCAGGGAAGGATATTGATCAACCTCGATTCGGAGGACGAAGGACAATTGTTCATCGGGTGTGCTGGTGGAAAAGATACCGTGGCGACCCTGACACTTGAATGGATCCCGGTTCCTGACGGACATAAAGCATTTAAAGTAAGCCTGACGGGGTTAAAAGGAGGTCATTCCGGTGATGACATTAATAAAGGTCTCGGCAATGCCGTGAAGCTGATGAACCGTTTCCTTTGGAATGCCCAACATTCTTACGAACTGGCGTTGGCTGATTTCAGCGCTGGCAACCTTAGGAATGCCATAGCACGGGAAGCCTTTGCCTGGTTTACGATCCCTTCAGAGAATATTCCGGGTATGATGAAGTATGCGAAAGAGTATGGCCAGGAAATTGTTGAAGAATTACACATTACAGAACCAGGAATAAGTTTCTCCATTGAACCGGCTGATCTACCCGATCAGGTACTCGACGATGCTTTTCAGACTGACCTGCTTGATGCTTTATATGCCTGTCCGCATGGCGTAATCGCCATGTCGCGTGAAATACCCGGTTTTGTTGAAACCTCAACCAATCTTGCTTCGGTCAGGATGAATGACGGCAAGGCAGTCATCACCACCAGCCAGCGTAGCAGTGTGGAATCTTCCAAAAAAGATGTAGCTGATATGGTGGCCTGTGTGTTTTATCTCATCGATTCCGAAGTAGAGCAGTCACAGGGATATCCGGGCTGGAAGCCCAATCCTGATTCGGATATTCTCCGGATCACGGTTGATTCCTACCGCCGGTTATTCCATCAAGAACCAGAAGTATTGGCCATTCACGCCGGGTTGGAATGCGGATTGGTAGGGGCCATTTATCCGGGGATGGATATGGTTTCATTTGGCCCTACCATTAAAGGCGCCCACTCGCCCGATGAACGGTTGGACATTCAATCAACTGTAAAATTCTGGGATCTGACCCTTGATGTTCTGAAGAATATACCAATGGTATAATCTTAATCGTTTCTGTTTCCTTTTTCCCCGACGAACTGATCATCACGGTTTTTAAAGAGGACATTAAAAGTCGTCAGGCTGCCGTATATCCTGGTGATATATTGTTGCATTTCAACCTTTTCTTCATCGGTGAGTTTACTGGCATTGAGCTTCTGTTCCAGTACCCGTAATCTGTCGCGGACCATGACAATTTTATGGAAGAAAGCCTCCATGGGAATTTCTTTCTCCTTTATGCCGGGATCGTTAGGGAACAGGACGACTTTGCCTCCTGTCCATCGTGAAGCGAGCGCCACTGTTTCCTGGATATCACTAAACCGGTGCAACACCCTGATCAGGCTTTTCTCGATTTTTTCATAGGTAGCCAGGTCTGACGGCGTTTCGACTGCTTCAATTGTTTCTAAGCCTTCAAAGTCGCGCATGATCCTTCGGGTGCCATGATCGATAAAGGTAACTTCATAAGCGTCGGAATGTACCTGGATCACGACCCCTTTGCCAAACTGGGAGTGTTTGATGCGTGAGCCAACGCCAAATGCTGTTTCTGCCATATTGAAAAAGTTTGATAAATCACAAAGATAAAGGATCATTCGGTTTTTCCATACTTAGAGGCCCACTCCCACTCCAATCCGGAAGATCGGGTTTGAGTAAGGTGAGTTGTAGGAGTCGTTCAGGTTGAAAAGGATCATCAGGTCAAGCCTGACGCGATTTCCGATAGGTTGGCCGTAACCGCCACCCACAAAAACGCTGTTTACTTCCACGATTTGGTTCCCGGGCATGAATGAATTCCCGTATGGGTCGTAAATATGGCCGCCGATGGTGTTGACATAGGGCCGGTTATAGGTAAGATATTCATATTCGGCATGGGCAAAAATATTCCCTAAAAAATTGTCAAAGAGGCTGGCCAGGTAATAACGCAGATAAATACCGCCGCCATATACGCTGGATTCATAACTCAGGTATTCCTTGGTATCTGTATCCCAGAAATAGTTTTTATAATTAAAATACTGGTAGATAACCCGGAGGCCCACATAAAATTGATCGAAGGTCCGTATCCTGGTTTCCGGTGAGATGGTTATCCCGGTAATGCTTCCGAATTGGAATCCAAGATTACCGCCCAAATAGACCCGGTGCCAGAAGTTGCCGGTGTTGTGAGGTTTGGCAGATAAGGATGGTATTGTATCCTGTGCAAAAACGCAGGTAAGTGGCAGGGACAAAAACAGAGCGATAAGAAAATGTTTATATAGGATCCGGATCATAATGATGTTAACGTTGAAAGGTTTGATCGTTATACAAAGGTATAAAGAATTGCTGAAAGATAAACCGATAGCAAAAGTAGTGCCATCATGTATGATTGTAAAGCATTAAGAAACAATGCAATAATAGAGATATGGATAAAATAATTTCGATTTAATAAAAAAAAAGTCAAAAAAAATGTTGTGCGAATTAAAATAATTGTACTTTTGCACTCCCGTTTGGATGTTCTTTGTACAGGATGAAAGATAAAAACCTTTAGTAGTGTTGGATTTGAGGGGATTTGGAGAGAGGAAAACTTTTTTATTTTTTTTTGAAAAAAAGTTTGGTGGAAAGAAAAAAGGTTGTACTTTTGCAGTCCAATTTTGAACAAAGTACCCGAAGGGGGAAACGAAAAAGTTCTTTGAAAGATTGAAGTAAATGTAGTAGCAAATATCCCAGAAAATTATTTGTTAATTTCTTTTGGTAATAGTTAAGCCTAATACAGTATTAAATTTTCCTTTTACTATGGAGAGTTTGATCCTGGCTCAGGATTAACGCTAGCGGCAGGCCTAATACATGCAAGTCGAACGGCAGCGGGTCCAGCAATGGATGCCGGCGAGTGGCGCACGGGTGCGTAACACGTATGCA
>JALNWE010000114.1 GCA_023231065.1 Bacteroidales bacterium | reverse complement strand
ATTAAGGGTTATATGGATGTCAATGAAGGACAGCTCAAATCAGTAAAATCCCTTAACGGTTATAAGGTTTTCAGGAACTGGACATTATTGGGTACTGTCACCGAAACAGAATACATTGATCTCAATGCTCCGTATGAAAATAACTTCTATTGTGTCAGGGCCGTTTATGATGTTTGTGAATCCCCTGATGTGTGCGTAGAAGTGAGCCTGCATGTTGGACTTCCCGACAATGATCTTCAGGGAATTAAAATCTATCCGAACCCCGCTTCAGATCTTGTCAACATCGAAGTATCACAGGCCTTCTCACACCTTGATGTTTATAATTACCTTGGATTAATTGTCTATTCCAGTGATCTCTCCGGGAAAAAACCAATAAAACTCAACACTACCGGTTATCCGGCAGGAACTTATCTGGTGCGTTTCGTTAATTCGGAGGGGAATACGTTCACCAAACGGATAGTCATCGATAAATAAAGATGGTATCCAAATCAAAAGGGGCTCGCGAGGGCCCCTTTTTTAATGCAGTTCAAAATCCTGGTCCCGTAACCTGGGTTCAAAACCGGCTTCCCGGATAGCCTGCTGAATGCCGTCAGCATCAAACTGATGGTTTGCGCCGGCAACCGAGACGACATTTTCCTCAATCATAATACTTCCAAAATCATTGGCCCCTGCATGAAGGCAAAGTTGAGCGGTTTGTTTACCGACCGTCAGCCATGAAGCCTGAATATGGGGAATATTGGGAAGCATGATCCGGCTGATGGCGATCATGCGGATATATTCTTCGGGAGTTACTTTATTCTGAATGCCCATCCGGTCTTTCAATGCCGTATGCCTATCCTGGAAAGGCCAGGGGATAAAGTTAAGAAATCCTTTATGGGATGGAGGTTTTTTCGATTGCAGGTCCCGGATCGCTGCCAGGTGTAAAAACCGTTCTTTTAGGGTTTCTAAATGCCCGAACATCATCGTGGCCGAAGTTGTAAGATCCAGCTCATGGGCAGCTTTCATCACATCAAGCCATTCACCGGCGCTGCATTTCACAGGTGACAAAATCTTTCGCACCCGGTCAACCAGAATCTCGGCGCCTGCTCCGGGGAGGCTGTCCAGACCGGCTGCCATCAACCGTTCAAGGGCCTTCCGATATGTTGTTCTTTCCATCCTCGCCAGATGAACAATTTCGGGAGGCCCTAAAGCATGCAGGCGCACTTCGGGATAGCGCTGTTTAAGATCGGAAAACAATTTTTCATAAAAATCAAGGCCTAAGTTCGGATGCATCCCGCCTTGTAATAAAAGCTGGTTTCCCCCCAGGCGTTTCATCTCCTCAATCTTGATACAGTATTCAGGAATTGTTGTGATATAAGCTTCTTTGCTTTGACCGGTCCGGTAAAAATTGCAGAATTTACATCCGGAAATACAAACATTGGTGATATTAACATTCCGGTCGATGATCCAGCTTACTGTGTCATCCGGGTGATGCCTCTGTCTGATCGCATGACCGATCGCCATCAGGTCGGCCAGGGAAAGATAACCGAATAAAAATATGCCCTCTTCCGGAGTCAGAAAATCCAGCGCCAGGGCTTTATCCACTATTTTCTTTGTATTCATTTTTCCGGTCATCCCCTAAAACTTAAAAACGTCCGGGCATCATGAAAAGTGTTACTTTTGCCGTTCAGAAACGCTTCAAAATTAAGGAAAAGATGCTTCCAACTATATCGCTTACCGACAAAGAACAGCAAATCGATAACCTGATCATCATCCTGTCGCGTTTATCCAGGATCCCCGGAGGCCTGTTTTCATCCGGAGAGAAGGCTTATATCAGGAAACAGTTTGAACAGGAAAAGAAAGAGCTGGTTTCTTTTAACCGGATCGACTATCAGATCTATGTTTATATAGTCAGGGAGGAAAAAGAAAAACCGAAACGATGGGAAGCCTGTCGCAAAGCAGGAGCTAAAGCCGCACAGGGATTAAATGAACAAAAAGCCGGACGGGTGGCCCTCTTTGATATCGAAGGGCTGCCGGAAGAGACCCTGGCGTTCGCTGAAGGAATGGCGTTAGGGCACTATCAGTTCCTGAAATATAAAACTGACCGGAAAGGACAAAATACGCTGAAGGAAATCGAAATTTACTCCAGGACGCTGGAAGAAATGCAGCATTCAGTATCCACCTCATCCCCTGGCCCTTCTCCCCAAGGAGAAGGGAGCATCGGGCATCCAGCATCCAGCGTCCGTTTTCTTAACATACTGGTTGACGCTGTTTCACGCTGCCGCGATCTGATCAATGAGCCAAATTCCTGGCTTACGGCGTCAATTTTTGCGCAGGAGGTGGGAAAAATGGTTGCAGACTGTGGCGTTTCAGTCGAGATCATGAATAAAAAGAAGCTGGAAGCATTGAAAATGGGAGGGATCTTAGGCGTTAACCAAGGCAGCCATGAACCTCCGACATTTACAGTATTGGAATGGAAACCGGAAAAATATCTGAACGACAAACCTTTTGTATTCATCGGGAAAGGGGTCGTTTATGATACAGGTGGCATGAACCTGAAAACCGGCAACTTCATGCTGAACATGAAAGATGATATGTCGGGCGCCGCGGCTGTGGCTTGTGCCCTTTATGCTGTGGCAAAAGCCGGACTTCCTGTACATATTGTAGGGCTTTTGCCGGCAACCGATAACCGTCCCGGTGAAAAAGGGATTGTTTCGGGCGATATTCTACGGATGCATAACGGGATGACCGTGGAGGTTACCGATACCGATGCCGAAGGGCGGCTCCTTTTAGCTGATGCATTAAGCTATGCTAAAAAATATGATCCGGCATTGGTCATTGATTTGGCAACCCTCACCGGCGCCGCTGTCAGGGCTATCGGAAATTTTGCCGCTGCCGCCATGCAGTCAAAAGCTGTCAGGGAACTGGATATCCTAAAAAAATCAGGCAATGAGATGTACGAACGGGTGATCGATTTCCCTCTTTGGGAGGAATATGATGAGTCACTCAAATCCGATCTGGCAGACCTGAAAAACCTTGGCGCCCCGGAAGGAGGGTTAATCATTGCCGGAAAATTCCTCGAGAAATTCACGGATTATCCCTTTATCCATCTTGATATCGCCGGACCTGCTTTTCTTGAGAAAGCAGATAGTTACAGGGGCCAGGGAGGGACCGGTTTCGGGGTGAGGCTTTTATTTGATTTTATCGTTAATTTTGTAAAAAACGGTTTTAATGGAACAAACAACAGATAAAGAAAAAAGGATTCGGGTCGGGATTACCCATGGCGATGTGAATGGCATCAGCTATGAGATCATCATTAAGACTTTACAGGACCAGCGACTGATCGAATTACATACCATCGTGGTTTATGGGTCATCAAAAGTGGCGTCATATCATAGAAAAACATTGAACATCAATGATTTTAATTTCAATCTGGTAAAAAAAGCCGATCAGGCCCACCCACGCAGGCCGAATATTGTTAATATCCATGATGAAGAGATCAAGATCGACCTTGGGAAATCAACCCCAATCGCCGGAGAACTTGCCTTGCTTTCGCTGGAAGCGGCTACTGACGATCTGATTAAAAATAATATCGATGTTATCGTTACGGCGCCCATCAATAAAAAAAACATTCATTCCCCCAATTTTCCGTTTCCCGGTCATACTGAATATTTTGCAAAGAAGTTTAATGTTGAGGACTATCTGATGCTGATGGTCAACAAATCTTTCAGAATTGGTATGATAACGGGCCATATTCCGGTTGCAAACATTAAAGGCGCTTTATCAGAAGAGCTGATCATAAAAAAAATCAAGGTATTAAACCATTCGCTCATGCGCGATTTCGGGATACTGAAGCCCCGGATTGCCATCCTTGCGCTTAATCCCCACGCGGGAGATGACGGCCTGATCGGCGATGAGGAAAAAACCATCATTCAGCCTGCTATTGAAAAAGCATATAATCAGAACATCCTTGTCTTCGGGCCTTATCCGGCTGATGGATTTTTCGGCGCTGCCCACTATAAGAAATTTGATGGTATCCTGGCTATGTATCATGACCAGGGGATGGCCCCCTTTAAAATGGTTTCTTTTGAAGATGGGGTTAATTTTACAGCCGGATTACCCATTGTAAGGACTTCACCAGCCCACGGAACGGCGTATGACCTGGCAGGAAAGAACGAAGCTTCGCCCGATGCATTCCGTAACGCCCTTTATATGGCTTGCGATATTTATACGAACCGGATGGAATACGATGAGCTGCATGCCAATGTATTGCACCCCGCCGGAACAGAACAGGAAACCCCGCATGCATGAGCCTTCCGGAATATTCGGTCGCTGAAATTGCCAGAATCTGTCATGGAAAGCTGTACACTCCTTCTGACGGCAATCCCGTTATCAGGGACCTTTTGATCGACAGCCGCCGGCTGATCAATCCCGACCATTGTCTTTTTATTGCGGTTGTTTCTGACCGTAACGACGGGCATAAATATATCCCGGAACTTTTTGAAAAGGGGGTACGCAATTTTCTGGTATCCGGTATCGGGCCTCCGATATCCGACCTCCGGGACCGGGCTTCCTTTATCCTGGTTCCCGATACATTACAAGCGCTTCAGGATCTGGCGGCATTTCACCGCCGGAATTTTGACATTCCTGTGATCGGCATCACGGGAAGTAACGGGAAAACCATTGTGAAGGAATGGCTTTTTCAATTGCTGAGCCCCGATTTCAGGATCATCCGGAGCCCGAAAAGTTATAATTCCCAGATCGGCGTACCGCTTTCGGTATGGAAAATGAACCGGGAACACACCCTGGCTATTTTTGAAGCAGGGATATCCCAACCCGGAGAGATGGAAAAACTTGCTCCGGTCATCCATCCCGATATCGGGATATTTACAAATATCGGATCTGCCCACGATGAACACTTTAAAAGCCATCGCCAAAAAGTCGAAGAGAAACTGAAACTCTTCAAACAGGCAAAAATACTGATCTATTGTTCTGATCATTCCCTGATCACAGAATGTTTAAGGGCCGATCCGGCATACTGCAACGTTAAAACCCTGACCTGGGGCCGCCATCATAAAGCCGACCTGAAAATCACAAACATTGAAAGAAGCGTGGACAGGACCCGGATTACAGCCCTGTACCAGTCAGAAACCATCACCTTTGAAATCCCTTTTACCGATGAAGCTTCGGTGGAGAATGCCATAAACTGCCTGATCACAATACTGGTTTTGAGTGAAGGGAGAATCCAACGCCCACCTCATCCCCTGACCCTTCCCCTCAAGGAGAAGGGAGAACCCGGTATCCAGCGCCCAGCGCCCGGCATCTTGTCCCGTTTTGCATCCCTGGCGCCCATTGCCATGCGCCTTGAACTCAAGGAAGCCATTAACCATTGTTCCCTGATCAACGACAGTTACAATTCCGATATCAATTCGCTGGGTATTGCATTGAATTTTTTAAACCAGCAGAACCAGCAACGAAAGAAAACCATTATCCTTTCCGACATCCTTCAGACTGGCCGCGACAAGGATGATCTTTACCGGGAGATCGGAGCTTTGCTCTCTGCCCAGCATATCGACCGGATCATCGGTATCGGGCGTGACCTGGTGAAGCAAGCAGACAAATTCATCATGGAGAAGTCGTTCTTTACTACTACCGATGAGTTTCTCCACCAATTCCCCGTCTCCTCCTTCCAGAATGAAACTATCCTGTTGAAAGGGGCCCGTCTTTTTGAATTCGAGAAGATCAGCCAGGTATTGCAGCAGAAGGCACACGAAACCGTTCTGGAAATCAACCTCGACGCCCTCATCCATAACCTGAACCATTACCGGTCGTTGTTGGGCCCGGGGACGAAGACCATGGCCATGGTCAAGGCGTTCTCTTATGGGAGCGGAAGTTATGAAATTGCCAATGTTTTACAATTTCACCGGGTCGATTACCTCACAGTAGCCTATGCCGATGAAGGCGTCGAATTGCGGAAAGCCGGTATTCACCTGCCTATCATGGTGATGAGCCCCGAAGAAGAGAGCCTCGATACCATCCTGAAATATAACCTGGAACCCGAAATCTATAATTTCAGGATACTGGACCTGCTGGAAGAAGCCATGATCCGTAACCAGACCTCGATCCAGGAAGAGGTCAGCATCCATATAAAGTTTGATACCGGTATGCACCGTCTCGGATTTATAGCAGATGAACTGGATTCCCTTATTTACAGGCTTAAAAAGAACCCCGGGCTGCATGTCCAGTCGGTGTTCTCACATTTAGCGGCCGCCGAGGATCCCGGAGAAGATGATTTCACCCGGAAGCAAATTGGCTTATTT
>JALNWE010000113.1 GCA_023231065.1 Bacteroidales bacterium | reverse complement strand
GTCAATAGTCAATGGTCAATAGTCAATACTTTTATGCGTCGGTTTTTTATAGTTGTTTTTCTTTTGCTTTCTTTTCATCTGGTATTTGCCGGTGAGGAGCAGGCCCTCATCCTCAAAGCAAATAGGGCATATTCTGCCGGAGCTTATACCGATGCTGTCAATACCTATAAGAAGGTTATTGCGTTGGGATGGGAATCCCCCGAATTATACTATAACCTGGGAAATGCTTTTTTTAAACTCAACGATTTTCCAAATGCCATTCTCTGGTATGAACGGGCAAAAAGACTGGATCCGGGAAATGAAGACATCGATTTTAACCTCAAGGTTTCCAACAATAAGATCGCTGACAAAATCGAACCGCTCCCCGAACTTTTTTACAAACGCTGGTATTTCGGCCTGGTGCAGGTTTTTGCTATCGATACATGGGCCCGGATCGGTGTCATCCTTTTTATTACTGCCCTTGCCTGTGGGGCGCTCTATATGGCCTCGCGCATCCTTTTCCTTCGCAAAGTAGGATTCTGGACAGGCCTCTGTACCCTTCTCCTTGCCATCTTTTCCCTGATCTTTGCCTGGTCGGGACATAGCGCCCTTCAATCGGCAGGGGAAGCCATCATTTTTACGCCGACCATCACGGTAAAAAGTTCCCCCGATGAAAAAAGTACCGATCTCTTTGTTGTTCATGAAGGGTCAAAAGTAAAATTGTTGGATAACATCAGCGGATGGTATGAAATTAAAATAGCCAATGGAAGTGTGGGTTGGCTGCCGGCTTCAAGCCTCGAAAAGATTTAAAATTTCTTACATTTCCCCGCAGGGATACGGCCTCTTTTTCTGCTTCTCAAATTTTTTTTTGGAGAATAAAGTTTTTCACTTATATTTGTTCGTTTGAAAACAAAGGGTTTTCAGTGATGTTTATTCATTGATTAAGAGGCTTTAGAGAATTCCGGAACACAAAATACAATAAAAAACCTTTAATATGAAAAAAAGATTTTTACCATTTGGCTTGATCACAGCATTATTTGTACTCTGTCTGCTTAGTTTTACTACCGTTACCGCGGCCACTCGGACCGGGAACCCGGATCCTAAGAAAACCGATGGTTCCGACTGGTTACAGAGCCTGCGGGTAAACCAACATACCGGGACAGTCAATCCGCTGGATGTTCAAAATGCCCGTCAACAGGTTGAAGCGATTCGCGCCAAAGCTTCCCCAATGAACCTTAACTGGCAGTCGATGGGTCCCTACAATTATACCGGACCGGTATGGAGCGTGATCTATGACAATACCGACGCTTCCTACTCCAGCCTGATCGCTGGCGCCGCTACAGGTGGAATATGGCAATCAAATAATAACGGCCTTACCTGGGAAGAGATGGGAGCTGCTGATAATCAAGTCCTGAAAGTTTCTTCACTGGTTCAAACGGCTACCGGGACGGTGTATGCTGCTACCGGAATTTCAACCTGTGGATACAACCGTTACGAAGGAAGCGGTCTTTATCGTTCCGAAAGCGGCGGTATGTTTTCACTGGTACCCGGCACCTTCGATAACCCCGATTGGGTCAGCGTTACAAAACTGGCCATTGACCCGAGGAACAATAATCTTTATGCTTCTACCTCAACCGGACTTTTATTCAGCCAGGATGGCAACCAATGGACCAAAATCCTGGAAGGATATGCCATGGACGTCGCAGTTGGTCCGGATGGGACTGTTCTGACCTCGATCAATGATTCCGGTTTTATTGCGCCAGGTGGCGACCTGACCGCCTTCAGGAGCCTTCATGTGGGCGCCGATTCTATTCCTGCCGGTGATATAAGCTGGATGATATTTGCTATCGCCCCTTCTGATCCCAACATGATGTATGCCAGCCTTGCAAAACTGGATGGGAAACTCAATGCGGTTTATGCCTCCACTGATAAAGGCAATTCCTGGTATGTAATCATGCCCAGCAATACTTTATATGAACCTTTTGCCGGCGAAGGTTGCTATGCCATGTCACTGATCGTGAATCCCCAGGATGCGGGACAGATCTTCTTGGGCGGCCTTAATATGTGGAAAGGAAGAAAAATTCAACAGACCGGTTTTTATAACTGGGAACAGGTAAGCTTCGGGACCAGTAATACCTATGATGTCCAATATGCCCCTCTTTACCATCACAATTATTTCTTCCGTCCAAACGGAATTGCACAGATGGCTTTGGCCACCGACGGGGGAGTTTCTATCGCTACCATAGGCCCTGATGGAAATACTTATCAGACTATTAACAAAAATCTGGCAATCAGCCAGTTCAATAGTGTCTCTTACTCTTCGATGAAAGATTTTGCCATGGGTGGTGGAAACCGGATCGGGACCCTGGCTTTAGGCTATTTTTATCCCAGGCTTACCAATGATATCACAGATGGATACCAGGTATGGCGGGTCGACGCAAATTATCAACCCGCTAACTATGGAGGAACAGGCGGTACCTGCGAATGGTCGTGTATCGATCCCAACTTTGCCGTCTTCTCTAAATATAAAAGCGATTCAGCCGTCCGTCGCCAGGATTTACGCGACCTGACCTATACAAATTCATTCATGATGGGTATCGATACTGTTAGCTCTGCCCGTATTCCACAACGGATGTGGGAAAGCTATACTTTTACCGCTACCCACGACAGCGTTAAATATTATGCCCGGGTTAAACCTGTCCCGGCCGATACCCTCCTGTGGGTCAATAGCGCTAACAACGACTTCCAGTTCCCATACCAAACGGTTGCCCCCATTCCTCTTGGCGACAGCCTCACCATTGCCGATCCCATTGCCAACCGTTATTTCCGCTATGGCGTAAAATCCAGTATCAGGGGCATTTACATGACCAAGGATGTGCTTAAAATGACCCATGATCCTTTATATTTCCAACTATTCATCGATGAAAACGCCAATGATCCTTTTACCTGTATTTCGGTTTCTGCTGATCTGAATACCCTCTGGGCCGGTTCCAGCGCGGGCAGGCTGGTACGTATTTCAGGACTGATCAATGCTTATGATTCTGCAACCGCTAACATCACCAGTTCACAATGCGTCCTGACAAACACTTTCTTTACCGATATGCCATTTGCCGGACGGACGATCACTTCCATCGCGATCAATCCAAGCAACAGCAACCAGGTGATGGTTACGCTTGGAAACTATGGCAATACCGATTATGTCTATCTTTCACAAAATGCCAATGATCCCACCCCCACCTTTGCCTCCATTCAGGACGACCTGCCCAAAATGCCGGTCTATACCGGGATTATCGAGCTTCACGGGGAAAACCTGGCCATCATCGGTACTGATGTTGGTGTATTCAGCACCAGTAATTTGAATGCTGAAAGTCCAAGCTGGATTCCTGATATGCTCAACATCGGCGACGTGGCCGTGACGGAAATCCGTCAACAGGTCATCCGCGATTACCATGTGGATAACTGGGGTATGATTTATCTCGCCTCTTACGGCCGTGGATTATGGACAGAATCTTCGTATTGGGCCCCCGTGGGTATTGATGATCCTCAACCGGGAAAGATCCTCTCTTCAGGAACGCTGAAACTGGTCCCGAACCCTGCCAAAGAGAATGTTACCCTTACTTTTGAGAATGAAGCTTCAGGAAACGTGGTGGTTTATGTATATGATCTTGCAGGCCGCGTGGTTTTCAGCGCTTCACTTGGCAACCAGGAACGCGGTACCGTCACCAGCCCTATCAATATCAACAGTCTCCCTGCCGGAACTTATATGGTAAAAGCCGGGAACAGCCACGCCAAAATGGTCAAACTATAAAATTCATGATCTGGAATAAAAAAAGCTGGTTTGTGAAAACCAGCTTTTTTTATGTATGTACGCCTTTGATAATTTTTAATTTGCAACGGGGCCCTTCCTCCCGACTCTTTAATCCTAACCAGTGGGGCTAAGTCATTCAGCGCCGTTGAGCGACTTTCTGAATGCTTTCAAAACCTGGACGTCGTCTTCGCTGATATATCCGATCTCAGCGGCTTTGGCGATCAGGTGATCATAATCGGTAAGGGTGATCAGGGGACATTCGGCTGTTTTGAAGGCCTTCTCCGATTTGGTAAGGCTATAGGTGAAAATGGCCACCATTCCTTTGACCTGGCAGCCGGCATCTTTCAAAGCCTGGACTGCAGCAAGGCTGGATCCGCCGGTAGAGATCAGGTCTTCCACTACCACGATACGTTGACGGTCGCGGACTTCACCTTCAATCTGGTTCGTCAGCCCATGGTCTTTGCGGCTGGTCCTGACATACGCAAAGGGCAATCCCAACTCCTGCGCAACCAATGCGCCCTGCGCGATTCCACCGGTGGCGACCCCTGCAATGGCTTCCGGCTGAAAACCATTATCTTCAATGACCTTCACAAAATTCTGACGGATAAAAGTCCTGATCTCCGGATAGGAAAGGGTGATACGGTTATCGCAATAGATCGGCGACTGGATGCCCGAAGCCCAGGTGAAAAGCTCCCTGGGGCTCAGCTTGACAGCGTTGACCTTTAACAATAATTCGGCCGTGATCAGGGCAATGTCTTTGTTATATATCATATTAATGATGTCTGATGAATGGAGCAAAGATAAGAAAAGAATCTTTCTCTCACCAGCCGTATCCGAACAAGGATCACTTTTTTCATACCTTTGTAACCCTACGAATATCTCATGAAAATCTTTCTTAACGATCGTTTTATCAGCTTTTCCCAAGACATGCCCGAAGTGGTCTCTCCCCTTGATATGGTGATTGCCTATGAATCGCCAGGTTTGTTGCTGAAAAGTTATCAGGAATTTGAACGCGCCGGGGAACAGAACTCCCTGATCATTGTTGGTCCGTCGATAGACAAAGCGCATGATCCGGCATTAAGCGCTTTTTTTAGCTTCTTCAAACAGGTGGATGCAGCAGGAGGGCTGGTTAAAAATGAAAAAGGGGAATATTTATTCATCCACCGCCTGGGGTACTGGGACCTTCCGAAAGGCAAAATCGATGGGAAGGACAAAAAAGCCTCGCCCGTGACCCTTTCACCCGTGGGAAAGATAACCTCACACTCAAACACCGCTCCATCGGATGAGGGTAGGAGTTATCCTTCATCCGCGTATCATGCTGCTGTCCGTGAGGTAAAAGAGGAGACAGGGCTAAAATCGGTGACCGTGACCGGCGAACTTCCCTGTACCTGGCATATTTACACGCGGAAAGAAAAACGGATGCTGAAAAAAACTTATTGGTTTACCATGGAAGCCGATTCCCATCAGTCGCTGCGGCCTCAGTCAGGCGAAGGGATCTTTCTGGCAAAATGGATCGGGCCGGAAGGGATCAACCAAATCCTCGGCCATACTTATGCTTCGATCAGGGAGCTGATGTTAAAGGTTGTCTGATGGGAGATGGGGGACGGTCATTTATCGCTTGTATTCAGGTTGTCGGCCTGGAACCTGAAGCCGAGGCGTTTGCCGGTTGTGATAAGGAAGGCATCGAGGGTGGTTTGCATTTCGCCGGCAGTCACTTCCTTAATGTTATCGAACGGCGGGGTAAGCAGATCAAAATTCAGGGTATAAAGGATTGAGCCATGAAGGACATTCTGCACCGATTTTTCGTCTAAAATACTATTAGGGAAGTTATTATACAGCAATCCCACTTCTCTCTTCCCTTCAATAAAATAATGGCGTTCGCGGTTTACAAAAATCCGGCCGATGCAATATCCGATGTCGTTGGTACGGTTATATTTGAAGGAATCGGCTAAAAAATTGAAAATATGGATAATACCGCAATAGGAGCGGGTTTTATCCTCTTTGATATAGCTGGTTTTCATCACCTCATGGTCGCGCGGGATCTCAAAAACGTTGGAATGCATGAAAAAGATGAGGACATCGCTCCCGAATTTGAGGCGGAATTCAAACTGTCCGCGGTCTTTGAAGTTAAAAGCCAAAGGATATTTAGCTTTTTCTACCACAGCCTTGTTTTTTGTCATCAGGATCTCTCCGCCCTTTTTAAAAGTATTGAATACATCGAGCGTGGTCCTGTAAACTTCCTGCTTCAGGCATCCTTTGCTGATGATGGTTTCAATCAGTGATTTGGTGGTAATGACGTTCTTTTCCATGAGGATCTTATATTTCCTCAAAATTAATAATTAAAAGTGAGCCCACTCCAATACCTGCTTTTCACTGGCAAATCGCTATCTCCTCAACTGTCCGTTGCCGCGTAGCCTATAAAAAAACCCTGAATTGATGATATTCAGGGTCAGTGAAAATATTTGGTAGCCCGTAGGGGAGTCGAACCCCTGATTTCCAGGATGAAAACCTGGCGTCCTAACCAACTAGACGAACGGGCCAT
>JALNWE010000112.1 GCA_023231065.1 Bacteroidales bacterium | reverse complement strand
GCGATTTTCATTTTTTATTCCTTTCTTTTTTTTATATAACTGATGATGATAACTATTTTCCCTGATCATTTTTTTTCCACATTCAGGGCATATACTGTCCCTGCAAGGCATACCCGGTTGATGCGGGATTTTCGCGTTGCAATTCAGGCAAATACAAAAACCAGGTAGGTTTTCGCATTTTTCCTGATCATTCATTTGTGGCACATCCGAAAGCGTTCTGATTTCATCCGACTTACAATAAGTACAACTTCTTATCGCTTTTTCGCTGATGAGGAGTTTATGACATGCTTCACAACGATACCAATACTCATCGGTATGATAATCTCCTCCTGCAATAAAAATGGCTTTTCCTTCAACAAAAGATTCAGCAATGGTCCGGCGGGCTTTTTCATAGATCCGCGTCAGGGTCGGGCGCGAAACCGCCATCTCCTTAGCCGCCTCTAACTGGGTCATGCCCTGATAATCCAATAAACGGATCGCTTCATATTCCTCGAAAAACAAAACAAGCGGTTCCAACGCAGTGATTGGGATACCAAATGGCTTAAATCCTTCCATCAAAGGAGGATGATTTACAATACGTTTTCTTTTTGGCCGTGGCATGAGACACAAAATTAGCAATAATTATGAACATAAGTTCAGTTAAATGATTAATTTTGAAAAGTTTTTTGGAAAGAAAGGATACATACTTTTTATTATTTATTCTGATGAAATTCTTCTAATTTTTGTTTCATCCAAAGTTGGGCACAGTCGCACATCTCCTGAACCGAACGCCGATCAACCATTTTTCCTTCTTCTTTTCCAACATATGGGTATATGGGTTGACCTATTATTGTCGTAATGGATAAAATATTCTTCGATAGAGTCTTACCGAAAAATCTCCTGGGTTTGAACATGTGAACAATCGGGACAATCGGGCAATTGGCTTGGTGAGCGAGGAAAAATGCTCCTTTCTGGAAATGGTCAATGTCCTGACAAAGATGCCAGAGCTCTTCTTCGGGGAACATGTGAATGATTTTTCCTTTTGAGACGGCCTTAACAACCGGGGGAATGATCCTTTTTAATCCGATGGATCCGGAAGGGATTGGAAATCCTCTTAGGATACGGAACATTTTCCGGTAATACGGGGCTTCAAAATTCCGTTGAACGGAGGCATACCATGGACGACGCGGAAGCAATGCCGAACCTGTGAGTACCGTATCGAAAAGATGGCAATGGTTAGCCACACTGATGTATCCCCTTCCACGCAGAGGGCGCAGGTTTTTTCGTCCATATACCTTATGACGGCCCAGAATCCTGAAAAATCCAATACCTAAAACGAGAAAAAACAAATAATAGGCAATAAAGCTGAAGAACAGATAAAAATAATCGTTCCTTATAAAGACATAATCCGAAGAAATATGGATAGGATAAACCGATTCCATTGGAATCTGCTGTTTCCGGACCTTAGAGTTTTCCATTTACAATACAATTTAGAGGCGTTGCAAACAGGTCAAATTGCACTATCCATTCAATTATATGCAGCTATTGCTTCCCTGATGAATATCTCATAATTATCAACAGCCCTGGCAAAACGAAAAGATTCTGCCTTTGCCAACACTGCTTTCTTCATGCGGTCGCTTCTTAATTCCTCACGGTTTTCATACCAGTAATCAAGGGCGGAAGCCAGTTTATCGGGATCGTCTGATTGAAATATGAACCGTTCATCAAGTGCAAATTGAGAAGCTGCTGAATATTTTGAGTTGCTAATCAGGCAGGGTAATCCACAGCCTATTGCTTCAAGGCAGGATAAACTTTCCAGTTCGATAATTGATGCATGAACAAACAGATCGGCTGTATTTAGGTACCTCAGTTTATCTTCAAAGCTGATGTATTCAATGTAAGGCTGAACAGGTATTTCCCGGCCGTTAGCCTTCAGCTCTTCCGTGCGTTCTCCGCGGCCGGCAAGGATGAGCTGTATCTTGTGGGCATATTTTGAACGCTTTACTCCTTCTATCAGTAATGCTTGCCTTTTTTCATTGGCATGACGTCCGATATTGAGCAAAACAAGTTTATCGCCGAACCATTCGGGCCTTTCATGATCCCGGGGAACGTATTCAACCGGTATTCCATTCGAAATAGGAGTCATTTTTGCTTTCACTCCTTCTGACCTCAGCAATTTTACTGCAAAAGGAGAGGGGCAGGAAATAATTGGGACCCGTTTAAATAAAAAATATTTAAAAGAAAACCAAAATAATCTGTCGAGCAATTTACTGTTTTTCCCTAAAGCCGCGATAATATTCTGAGGCTGAACATGAAAGGCCCCGACAACGGGAATACCCAGCCGTTTTGCAGCATTTACAGCGCCTTTCGCCATCGGAAATGGAAACTGGATCTGCACAATATCGGCATCTTTCATGGCTTTTTCATAGACTTTCCGGTCGCTTCGACCGAACAGAAATTTCATGTTATCCTGTGCATCTCCAGCTCCCGGCAAAACGAAACCAGGGACCTGAAAGAAATCCGGATCCGATGGATCTTCATGAATAGCGCTGACTATTGCAACTTTATATCCGCGGCACCTTAACTCTTTAACAAGCCGTTTTGCAGCAATGCATCCTCCATTACCATCATTAAATGAATCAATTACAATTACAATCTTCATCAAGTTAGTTTTTAGTTTATAAAAGACGCTTATATGAGGATTTTTTTAACATGGGAATTATTCAATTTCAGTTCAGGTTATTAATGGCTTTTGTTGCTTTATCCTCAATATATTCATAGTAGTTATTCTTATATAGTTTAATGGATTGTTTGTAATATTCTTTGGCCAGGGAAGACTTACCCAGTTTCTGATAAAGTTCTCCAAGGCGCAATGCCGCTTCACATGCAAAGTAATAATCAAGGTTTTTCCCCAATTCTATCGTTTTCTTAAATTCAGCCAGGGCAACGGAGGAATTATTCGTTAAAGCCGCATATCGCCCTCGCAGGAAATGATATTCAATTTCGTATGCGGGCAGTTTTGCATGATTGGCTTCAAAGGCGGTTATTGTCCTGGTGTATGCATCCATATATCCGCCGTCAAGAGACAACCGCGCCTTAATAAGATTCGCGTCAGGTGTATAATCCAGACTGGCATCATACAGGGCTTCGCGATCCCTTTCATTCAGGTCCTTACCTTTGGTACGAACTATTTCACAGTACCTGTTATATTTTGTCCGATCCCCATTTATTAAATAAAACAAAGCAAGATTATAGTTCATTTCCTTGAGATATTCTTTCTTTCGGAGAAGATTCAGATACCGCTGTAAATAATATTCAGTACTGGGATTCCCCTTGCGCAACATCATCTTTCCCATCATATAACAGTAAAGAGCATCTGAATATTCATTCTCCTGACTCTTGACTTGTTGAAGAATTCTGATGGCTTCTTCATTCTTTCCGCACCAATAAGCGATATTGGCCCTAAAATAGATATGAAGAAAGGTATGCGCGGTTTCCGGGTCAAGGGATTTTGTGAAATCGTACAGCATCTCGGGGGTTTTATTGATCTTGGCAGCAAGAATGATATACATGGCTGATTCAGCATTGATACCCGAAATGGCCTTTTGAGCCTGGTAATTTTGAAATAATGTGTTAAACCCATATTTAATATCCACCTTCACCCCGAAAACAGAAACGGCCCATTTCACAAAAGGAGGCAGGTTTGATATGGCCACGTTGAAAAAACCATCCAGTTTATGATTGGGTTTAAACTGTGGGAACGTCTTTAAATTCCGGTATACATCCTTATAGGCAGTATACCCTTTCTTCACTCCTGTCGATTGAGAACCATGCATGACGCTGAAGAATGCAACCTGAAGCGCCATCTCAGCAGAACAGGTGAGATAATAGGGTGATGATTCATCGCAACCATCCATGATCTTTCTCTTCTTTTGAAAATTATCAAGAAAAACCTGATAATCTTGATCGCTTGAATTAATAAGCAGCTTGCACATATCGCATGTCTGATCGAGATAATAGGCATAATAATTCTGTGGATTTTGTCTGAGTTCTTCCTTGATTAAATTTTTCGCCTGGTCGATTTTCAGATCCATAATAAGCATCCAGGCTTTCTGACAGTTTTCGTTAACATCATACGTTGCAAATGTTTGTTCACTGATGCAGAACAGTATTAGAAAAGGTAAAAAATATTTGTTCACTGCTTTCCTGATTATAAGTACACATGTTTATTGTCAATCTATATTGATTGCTCATTTTCCTATTCCTCGCGTATGTTATCGGAGAAGAATATAGTAAAAAGCTGCAAATTTAACCATAAAATAACTATAGAATTACCTTAAAATTGCCTTGTGTACAGAAAGCAAGAAAGGAATCAAAATTCGTTAGTCATTCTGGCTATTCCCATGTAATGGTTATTTGAATTTTGAAGGATGACACTATCCGGTTTTTCTTAAGGGGAACAAAATAATGCTGTTAAACGTATTTTCAACGTGAAGATTGCGGCAATTCATCCTCATACCTGAATTTTCAGGAACTCCGGTTTCTCAGGGATACCGATGTTTTCATCCATATATCCGCTGTGTTTTTTCGTAGGATTATATTGAATATTCATTTTATCAAGCAACGACTCAACTGAAACCTGGTGCAATTGCATTCCAAGATCCCAGGGGTCCATTCCCAATACAAGCCCGGCCATTTCTTCATAAGTTAAAACAGGGATTCCAAATCCGTCAGCGCCATAAGTTTTACAGGTTGTTTCAGCAATTACATATTGCCAGCGGTCTAAAAAATAGGTACAGCCAGGGCAGTTAGTTACAATAAAATCAGGTTTATACGGCTCCATAGAGTCAAATTTAATCTTTGAATTGGATATACAATATCCCCGGTTTTCCTTTATGATGTAATTTCTGAAGCCAAAACCACAACAATGACGACGTTCAGGATAGTCGATCACCTCTCCACCCCAAGCCTCGATCATCCCGGAAAGGACAGCGGGAAATTCCGCCCCTCCAACCCCCTTTTTAGGAAACATCTTGGCATAATGACATCCAATGTGTTCCACCACCTTCAAGGGTTTCCCTGTAATATGATGGATCAGCTTGTACTTGGATAGTCGTGCAATTTCCATCCTGAATTTGTAAATAATATCACTGGTGTGAACAATATTCTCAGGACAGGAAAACACCCTGCCTGTGGCCTCATATAGATGTTTCCGGGCTTGCTCAAGCGTTTCAGGAAAATGGTTCCAGGTTTCGATCACTTCAGAATATACGCCAAAAGATGTGACACAGGAGGGAATGAAATTTTTATAATTTGACTGGTTCATCAGGGAGAATTGCCTTGCGACAACTGCCTGCGTGGTTTCAAAAGGAATCAAAGCTGAATGATAAGCAATTCCAGTACAGGTTGTTTGATGTGGATCATCACAAACATCCTTATGAAGATAATCTCTTAATATCCTAAGAAATGCATTTTCAGAACCGGGAAAGTAATTTTGTCTGATACAACTTCTTGCATAATAATAATGGTTATCCGCAATATCCTTCTGATATTCATTCCAGAGCCGTTGTTTCCCTTCAATCTTCATTCCTCAGACGATATTATTTTACGCTTTTTCCACTTTCGCTTCACATAATTTCTCAATCTTCTCAAACCGTTTTATTGCTCCTGTGACCTCGAAAATCCGGTTTAATTCCAGCATATCCTCATCACTTATTTTTCTTAAAGTTCCCGATCCGTCCCCTTTGTAATTTGCACCAAGCCTTTTTAAAATACTATCGGCATTATCTCTATACCATTGCCAAACCGGGCCTTGTTCCGGATGGCCAACCAGATCAATTTCATCCAAGTAAACACAATACCCGTACCTGATCATGTTTTCACCAATAATACGTTTGACCTCAAGTTGTTGCCGCCCACGTTTTGACTTAATAAAACAGCCAAGTTCCTGGGAGAGGTCACGCAATGCCTGGATAATATACCCTGGCGTGTTATTTCGTGGGCAACGGGTTTTACAACTCAGGCATTCACCACAGTACCAAATAATATCTGATTCCAATAAGGTCAGAATATCAGCTTCATTGCCACGCTGGACTGTATCTACAACAATTCTTGGATCGTAAGGATAAAACCGTGCAGCCGGGCATATAGCAGTACATGTGCCACAGTTGATACATGCTGTCAGACCCTCTTGAAACCTTACATCTTTCTTCAATAGTTCAATCAGGCCCATGGTCAATTATTCATGATGACAGCAAGCTTTTTTGTCGTTTGTCAATTCATCAGCCAGAAACATTTCTACGGCTTTTCTGGTTTCAGGTTGGCTCGTAATATAGATTTTTATACCGGCATTCGTGAGAT
>JALNWE010000111.1 GCA_023231065.1 Bacteroidales bacterium | reverse complement strand
ATCGGTTCAAAAATTTCTTTTTTCCGGGAGAGGGTGTTATATATATACAGCTGATTTTCCATACGATGAACAGTTCCTTTTGCAAAGGTAGAAAAATATGGTTTCAGGCGATAATGCCTTATTTAGATCTTCGCATCCGTTAAGTCCAAGTTCAAACTTTGAGCCGGCTCCGAAAAGTCAAATCTTTCATTTTACCGCGAAGACGCAAAGACATAAATATATCATATCCAATTATTTAAAATTTTGCGCCTTAGCGACTTGGCGGTAAAATGTGGTTTTCGGAGTGGACTCAAAGATGGATTACAATCATCCATCAAAATCAACAATTTTCAAAATGGCGTTTATATATTCTCTACCATTAATAATGATAACATACAGATAACCAAAAAAATAATGATCTGCCCATAGGTTGATCTTTATACAAGGTCCCCAGTGTATGATCAAAACACCAACACACCTCAATTAAACGAAAGAGACACCATTCGGAAATTAGTTTTTCTTCAATAATCGCTTGCTCAAACCTAAGCGAAAAAGTAATTTCTGTTACCTTCGCATTGTACATCCCGGATGACCATGATACATGATCTTATTCCGATAGATTTTAGAACGATCGGAAATATTTTTTCATCCCTCCGCTCGCGGAACTATCGCATTTATTTTACAGGGCAAGGCATTTCCCTGATCGGGACATGGATGCAGAATATCGCCCTGAGTTGGTTGGTTTACAGGCTCACGGGTTCTGTATTTCTTTTAGGACTTATTGGTTTCACCAGCCAGATTCCGGTTTTCGTCCTTACGCCTTTCACCGGAGTGGTAACAGACCGCTATAACCGACTTCACATCATGATTTTAACTCAGGTGTTTTTCATGCTTCATGCACTCACCATGGCGTTGCTGGTATTGTTCAATGTAATCGAAGTCTGGCATATCATTGGGTTAAGTCTTGTGTTCGGGATTATCAGCGCTTTCGATGCCCCGGCCCGTCAATCACTGGTCATCGACCTTATTGATAATCGCGCCGACCTGGGAAACGCCATTGCCCTGAATTCTGCCATTTTCAACAGCGCCCGTCTTATAGGGCCTGCCATTGCCGGGGTCACAATTGCAATTGTAGGCGAGGGGATCTGTTTTTTACTGAACACCTTAAGTTTTGTGGCCGTCATTATTGCCCTCTTTCAGATCAAACTTCCAAAACAGGAAAAAACCATTCAAACAGGTAATTTCAAACAAAGTCTCACGGAAGGTATTAATTATGCTTTCCATTCCATGCCCATCCGCACCCTGATCCTGTTGCTGTCCATTTCAAGTCTGATAGGTCTTTCTTACATCGTCCTTTTACCTGCTTATGCCAAAGAAATTTTACGGGGCAACGCCGATACCCTGGGCTTCCTGATGTCAGCCATGGGGGCAGGCGCCCTGATAGGGGCGCTCTATATGGCTAACCGCAAAACGGTTCTCGGACTTGGCCGGTTGATTTCCATCAATTCAATTTCTTTGGGGGTAACCATTGCATTGTCATCTTTCTCTGGAAAATTACCTGTTTCAATGATCATTTTTTTCTTCAGCGGGATTTCCATGGTCCTTTTTCTCTCTTCTGTGAATACCATGCTCCAGACCATAACCGATGAAGATAAACGAGGACGGGTGATGAGTTTTTATTCTATGGCCCTGATGGGCATTGGCCCAATTGGAAACCTTCTTGCCGGAACTGTGGCAAGCTGGATTGGGATCCCCTATACCCTTCTGGCTGGTGGAATAGTCACATTGTTATCGGGGATCTGGTTCGAAATGAAACGCAAAACCCTGCGGAAATATGTGCGTTCCATTTACGCTACAAAAGGGATCCTTCCCGGACTTACCGATAATATTACCTGATTGTTTGAAACCAGATGTAGCGGCCCCTGATCAGGGAATCCGTTATGATTTCTGTTGCATTTTCCGAAATGCGTTTCCGAGGCGTTCCAGGCCTGTCGAGCAATCGCGGTTTGGCAGATAAGCTTCGATGAGGATCAGTTTATCTTTTTCGGCAACAGCAACTTCCATGGCTTGTACCAACTCTTCTTCCGTGGTCACCCTGATTCCGGTAGCAAAAGATCCGTCATCAAACATCCCGGTAATTTTCGCATATTGCCACATCCTGATATCATTATACATCCCGTCCTGGTGGAGACGCCGCTCAATCAGGTAACCATCGTTGTTGATGATCACGATGATGGCAGAACATCGTTCCCTGATCAGGGTCGAAACTTCCTGTGCCGTCATCTGGAAAGCGCCATCGCCTGTTAAGACAACCGGCCGTTTTCCGGGACGCGCCAATGAAACGCCCAATGCAGCCGGCGTACAGAAACCAATGGAACAATAATAGGATTGAACAATAAAATTTTCTGCTTCTTCGATATGGAATTCCGGGGTTGCACAAAAAGAGTCTCCGGGCTCTGACATAAGGACCATCTGGTCATCAAGATAATAATTCAGGCATTCGTACAGGCGTTTGGCCGTAAGGGCACATGATGGTATTGGTACGAAAGGCTGTTTGGGCCGAAAGGATTCAGCAGGGTGCGAAACCAGGTAAGAACGTGGTCGCGCTATCAGTGTAAGTTCGCGAATGAAATCACCCAATTGTACCTGGTGATAAAAATGGCTCCCTATGCGAACCTGTCCGCCACCGACAGTGATCATCCTCTGGTTGTCAAGATTGATGCTGAACAAGCCGGTATCAAGATCCGTCATCCATGCCCCTAATGATAAGAGGCAATCGGAGCCTTCCACCTGATGCAGCGCCTTTTCTTTACTCCAGCTCCCCTGGTATATACCGGTAAACTGGGGATGAAGTTCCGGTAATACTGATTTGCTGCCAAGCATGGTGGCAAAAGGTATTTCAGTTGTTTCAACCAGCCGGAGCGCTTCTTTCCCTAATCCAAACCGCAGTACTTCAAGGCCGGCAAGGATCACAGGATTGGCCGCTTTATTGAGCATATCAGCCGCCTCTTTGACGCACTCTGCCAGACTATCAGGGTTTGAAATCAATGGAGTGATGGTCAATGGCCCTTCCGGGGCGCAACAAGGCGCGTGGGTAATATCGGCAGGAAGCTCAAAGTAAGCGGGAAGTTTATGTGCCAGGCAATTCTTTAGGACCCGGTCGATGTCATCCGGCGCAGTACTGGGATCAGCCAGAAGGGCAGCATCAATGGTGAGCTTTTTAAATATATCAAGCTGAAGATAATAATTGGATACAAGGTGATGGACCAGGGCGCCTGCTTCCCTGCGCCGGGTTGGTGGAGCGCCATTGATGACAACAACAGGGACATGTTCCGCATAGGCTCCGGCCACGGCATTGATAATGCTGAACCCTCCAACGCCATAGGTCACAACAGCAGCCCCGATACCATGCAGGCGGGCATATCCATCGGCGGCATATCCGGCGTTTAACTCGTTGCAGTTCCCCACCCAATGGATGGGACTTTTAAGGACATCATCAAGGAAGTCGAGGTTATAATCGCCGGGGATCCCGAAAAGATGTTGTATTCCTATCTCCTGCAACCTTTGTAGCAGATAACGCGATACAGTATATTTTTCATTCATAAAATATCTTTTAATAATTTTATCAAATATAACATATAACAAATTTATATATAAATTTTATGAATGTCAATCCATTGTGATAAAATGTTTTGTGGGCGGGTCAAACGGCAATATGCCGACGCCGGCGATCAATAAAAAAAGCATCGATCAGCCGCTGTGCTTCTTCAAAAGTTGAATATTCCTTAACAAATACCGAAGGACACCCCGCAATCATGGCAGAAAGTCTCCGTTCATCCCCACTCCGGTATAGACAAAGGATTTTTTTCTGCAATCCAATGGCAGTGGCAATTTCGAAACCAACTCCCAGGCTGGGAACTGTTACTTCAGCCACAACACTGTCGGCCGAGGTAAGCCATGCCATATCGCGATCATAGATTTCCTGATCCAACATATTGGTCTCTCCTGATGGAGATAGGTCTTCATTCCCTATGTGCCCGGTGAGAACTTCCCCGTATTGCTGAAGATAACCAATGATCTCACGGTAAAGCACACGGTCGTTTCTTCCTCCACGGATGGAACCAGCGAAATAAATTTTTCCCATAACAAGCGGTTTCAATATCTTTATGCTAAATACTTAACCATATTGTAATTGATCTTTTTCACAAATCTCACAAAGATTATAACCAATCATGCAGGTGGCTAAGAAATTGATAAAAATAAACTATTTTTGAAACAAACAAAACACCTATGAAAACAAAACTTTTTATTGTAACCCTTTTTGCTTACAGCCTTGTAAGCATCTCAGGCGCTTCCGCTTGTACCGTTTTCCGGATGACGGCCAAAGATGGCAGCATCCTTATCGCCCGATCGATGGAGTTCGCAGTGGATCTTCATTATGATCTGATCGTGGTACCCAGAAATACAACATTTACCAGTCCTTTCCCGCAGGGTCGGCATGGGATAACCTGGGCAACCCGTTTCGGATATGTGGGTGTGGCAAGCATGGGAATGAATTCAGGGGTCAGCGAAGGAATGAACGAGAAAGGACTTTCGATAAGCGCCCTCTGGTTCGAGAACAATATGCAATGGCAGCAGGTTTCATCGGGCGATAGCAACCAGGCGCTGGCTCAAACCATGTTTTCCGATTGGGTATTGGGCCGTTTTTCAACAGTGGAAGATGTAAAAGCGTCCGTTATAAAAATCAAAGTGTTCAATTACACGGATCCTTCCATAAAAATGCCGGTCCTTCTGCATTACATAGTATATGATGCGGCTGGAGGAAGTATTGTTATCGAGTTCGACAAGGGACAATGCAACGTCTATGACAACCCATTGGGCATTATGACCAATTCTCCCAATTTTCCCTGGCAGATGACTAATTTACGGCAATATATCGGGATGGACCCCGCCAACCCTAAGGCAGCAAATGCCGATGGACTAACCTTTTCTGCTACCGGACATGGACAGGGAATGATCGGGCTTCCTGGCGATTATACCCCTCCCAGCCGTTTTGTACGCCTCGCTATGTTCAGCCGTTTTGTTGACCAGCAACCCGATGCCGCCCATAATCTTATTCTTTGCAACCATGTGATCAATACTTTCACCATTCCCTTTGGGATTATTGTTGATAAAGCCCCCGATGGGACTATCCTTGACAAAGAATCCACGCAATGGGTTACTTTCCGCGATATTACCAACCGTGTGCTTTATTTTAAAACCTATGACAATCCGACCTTGCGTAAGATTGATTTGAACAAGCTGGATTTTTCGGCAAAAGATATTCGTCGGATCGCCATGTACGGCACACAACAGACGATCATTGATGTAACAAAATAAACCCTTCATGGGCTCTTTAATTCCGGGCGCCCGGTAAGTTTTTAAGCCCTTCGCTGGCATTTTTATTCGGTTTTCCCTCTTTTTAAAGCCGGCAGTGCTACCGGCTTTTTCCCATGTAATAAAATTTTTTATCGACGACATGTTTTGGCGTTGCGATAATTTATTTTTACCCCGGTTTTAAATGAATCATTATGTACTTACTGACTTTTTACCACCTTACTGACGACAGCCGCCAGAGAGATAGAAAATTCGGTTCGCTGGACGAAGCCATTGAATTTGGCCGGAAAAGCGGACGCTATTATGACATCTACAATACCACAACAGCGAGGACTATCAGCTGGAACGAAATACACCGGGAACAGAACGATGAGGAATGGTTTTATGATGAATCAGAATTAATGTGGAAGAAAGGCCGGGATATGGATATGGATGAGGAAGAAATGACCCGGCTTTTTTATCCTGCAACGAAATTTGTCACAGATTTGGTGTAGTTTTGTTTGAACTTTTTCAGCCATGGCGAAACGGGAATATATTCTGAGGCATCAGAAGATCATCCAGAAGCTGCGTGCCGGAAAGCCGGTCCCTTTTGAAGGACTTCAGGATTACCTGCGGGATCAGACTGAACTCCATTCCCTGGATTTGTGTATTTCCAAAAGAACATTTCAGCGCGATATCAATGAGATCCGGTCCATCTACGGGATCGACATACACTATGATATTCCTGGCGGAGGTTATTACATTGATGCAGCGGACACCAGTGATATCCAGGAACGGATTCTCGAATCCTTCGACATGATCACTTCACTGAAGATGGTCCATGACGTAACCCGTTTCATCCAGTTTGAGAAACGTCGTCCACAAGGTACCCGGCATTTCTTCGGGTTACTCCATGCCATTAAAAACCGGTTTGTCATCCATCTTACCCATCAGGCTTTTTACCGGGACGAACCCGTGGTACATATCATCGAGCCCTGGTTTCTTAAGGAGTTCAGGGAAAGATGGTATATCATTGGCCGTGAAGTAAAAAAAGATGCTGTTAAAACCTTTGGGTTGGACCGTATTCAGGATTTTACCATCACGAAAAAGCGGTTCACCTATCCTGAAGGTTACAATCCCGATGCGCTTTTCAAAGATTGTTT
>JALNWE010000110.1 GCA_023231065.1 Bacteroidales bacterium | reverse complement strand
TTGTGACAACGGTAATCAATGCAGCGTCTACCAATCGTACCAAAGTGGAATTGAAACTTATATCTGCGATTAGCCACCGGCGTGCCTGTGAAACTACCAATCGTACCAAAGTGGAATTGAAACGTCAATTATTATGCTAAGCTATTAGCCCTCTCCAACTACCAATCGTACCAAAGTGGAATTGAAACATGTCCGCAAAACCTCAATCGGATTTCATTGTAACTACCAATCGTACCAAAGTGGAATTGAAACAAATAGGACCCTACCCTTTGAATTTCCCTGTTTTCACTACCAATCGTACCAAAGTGGAATTGAAACGAGTGACAAGGGTACTCATCCTTCACTTCACCCACAACTACCAATCGTACCAAAGTGGAATTGAAACAAAGCTGCGCTACCGGCTACACGGGCGTTTCAAGTCTACCAATCGTACCAAAGTGGAATTGAAACTGTCGTGTCGAAATTGAATCAAAGGTTTCGGAATCCTACCAATCGTACCAAAGTGGAATTGAAACGAAAGTATTATACCAGGATCAGGCAAAGTTTTTACGGCTACTAATCGTACCAAAGTGGAATTGAAACTTAGCGGATTAAGCGCGTAAAGGCTGCCGTTAACACTACCAATCGTACCAAAGTGGAATTGAAACGTGAAATTCGTGGGATTTTTCAAAGGTAACATGGAGCTACCAATCGTACCAAAGTGGAATTGAAACAATTATATTCATAGTAACAACCGCAGCAGGCAACACATCTACCAATCGTACCAAAGTGGAATTGAAACATAGTTTTAGAGGTTTTGACAACCACTCCACCGTCTACCAATCGTACCAAAGTGGAATTGAAACTGAAATTATCACCTAAATAATATTCACATGCTGGCTACCAATCGTACCAAAGTGGAATTGAAACGGGATTTGATTAAAGACAATGCTAAAGGTTATGACTACCAATCGTACCAAAGTGGAATTGAAACGGGTTTCGGGCTGGTACGATTAATGAATTACAATCTAACTACCAATCGTACCAAAGTGGAATTGAAACGAGATAAGACAAATATAGCGGATGTAAATTATTGGGCTACCAATCGTACCAAAGTGGAATTGAAACGCCGGTGCAGCTCCTGATTGCAAGAGAGCTTCATACTACCAATCGTACCAAAGTGGAATTGAAACTCGGTTGCTAACATTGTGTTGTAACAATTCTGAAAGACTACCAATCGTACCAAAGTGGAATTGAAACTTACTATTACCATAGCCCCTTGGAAGGGGCTTGGCTACCAATCGTACCAAAGTGGAATTGAAACAGTCGTTTCTGTGCAGAGTGGTCTTCGGAGCATTTGCGGCTACCAATCGTACCAAAGTGGAATTGAAACTAATATCTTCCCGTTTAAGTATCTTCAGTTCATCCTACCAATCGTACCAAAGTGGAATTGAAACTGTCGTGTCGAAATTGAATCAAAGGTTTCGGAATCCTACCAATCGTACCAAAGTGGAATTGAAACATGAAATCAGTTTACTGTCTTGGCGAAAAAAAGAATTGCTACCAATCGTACCAAAGTGGAATTGAAACTTTATTTTCGGGGGTTCAACAATAACGGGGGACATCAACTACCAATCGTACCAAAGTGGAATTGAAACCTGTATGATCCGATCCCCTTCCGATACAGACAAGGCGCTACCAATCGTACCAAAGTGGAATTGAAACCAGATACCCGTGTCCCCGGGGCCCGTCCGGAAAGGGCCTACCAATCGTACCAAAGTGGAATTGAAACTGATCAGGACATTCTTCATTTTATAAGCTTTTCGATCCCTACCAATCGTACCAAAGTGGAATTGAAACCGGATACTGTTCCCGGCAATATACGGGACCGTATCTACCAATCGTACCAAAGTGGAATTGAAACACTTTAAACCAAAACACGACAGGTCAGGCTGGCACTACCAATCGTACCAAAGTGGAATTGAAACGATAATCCCGGCTACGACAATAGCCATAGCCAGGACTACCAATCGTACCAAAGTGGAATTGAAACGTTAATTTACCGTTTGCATCCGCCTTCAAAAGCCCACTACCAATCGTACCAAAGTGGAATTGAAACGGAATTCTGGACGATAAACAACCGGGAATCCATATTATCTACCAATCGTACCAAAGTGGAATTGAAACAGGGATATTGTAACTGGATCCCCTGGTTTTAGAAATGTCTACCAATCGTACCAAAGTGGAATTGAAACCGAGTGCAAGTGTAACAGCCTTGAAGGTATCATCCTTGCTACCAATCGTACCAAAGTGGAATTGAAACGGAATCCGGTACGGATGGGATACATTGATGAAATCTACCAATCGTACCAAAGTGGAATTGAAACTTAAAACCTGACATTTTAACCACATGTATCGAGAGACTACCAATCGTACCAAAGTGGAATTGAAACTTGTTGATATCCGCATTCTGGCGGATGATAGAGCTCTACCAATCGTACCAAAGTGGAATTGAAACTGGGTCTCCTCCCTGGTTGATTGGTTAGATATGACTACCAATCGTACCAAAGTGGAATTGAAACGGCGTTACCCGTTTAACTACCGCCGGTCATTATCCTTTCCTACCAATCGTACCAAAGTGGAATTGAAACTCGACACGCCAATCGCATCCCTGTGGCTATTTAACCTACCAATCGTACCAAAGTGGAATTGAAACAACAGGGTCCGTTTCGGTACCGGCCTTGGAAAAATCTACCAATCGTACCAAAGTGGAATTGAAACAATAAACTTGTTGTAAGGACATTGGTAAATTCAACATTCTACCAATCGTACCAAAGTGGAATTGAAACCTGTATCTCTGCCTCACCTGAAGCCGCAAAGGCCCAAACTACCAATCGTACCAAAGTGGAATTGAAACTAAAATATTTGAGCGTGAACGTGTTGATCAACCCCCTACCAATCGTACCAAAGTGGAATTGAAACTCATCTCAACCTATCTGGAATCCCTTGAACAGAGCTACCAATCGTACCAAAGTGGAATTGAAACTCGAGTCCGCATCTGTTCAGCAGTATCATCATTTCTACCAATCGTACCAAAGTGGAATTGAAACTTAACCATACCCTTTCGGAGAAAGGGAAAAACCGGCCTTAGAAAAATGGCCGCCGGGAGTGGACGAACACTCCGCCCATTTTTCGGCAGCCTTGATTTTTTCTTTGCTACTTTCTTTTGTATCAAGACAAAAGAAAGTTGATCGCCAATCGTACCAAAGTGGAATTGAAACGTTTTTGTCCTATATTTGTCCAGTAACAGTCCGACCTACCAATCGTACCAAAGTGGAATTGAAACCAGGAAGAACTCAAGGGACGGATGGAATGGGGCGTCCTACCAATCGTACCAAAGTGGAACGGAAAAACAGTATGAATGAAGAATTATTGAAATCCCTTCACTCTTCTCGGTCTGTACATTCTTTGCTATCGATTTGTCCAGATGAAAAATAAAGTTGTAATTATGAATTAATTTAATAATTTTCTTTGCGTTGGAGTTAAAAGATAAAACATTAAACCAGATTAGGGCTTCTGTCTTTGAAGTACTTCCCGGATCAGAAATTATTCTTTTTGGTTCACGAGCCAGAAATGATGCCAATGATAGCAGCGACTATGATTTGCTGATTATTCTAAAATCATCGCTTCAGGCAGATGATCGGTTAAGGTTCCAGGCTTTAATCAGAAAAAAATTGGCTGTCCAGAATATACTTGCCGATATCATTATACAATCAAGGTCAGACGTAGAATTAAAGAAAAATCTCAAAGGTCATATCGTGAGGGCAGCATTAAAAGAAGGAGTCAGGGTATGAGCAAAGAGGAAATGACTTATTTACAACAATGGATTTCCAAAGCCGAAGAAGATTTATTAGTCGTCCATCAGTTGATGAATGCAGATATCCTTGTCAAAGGAGCAATTGCTTATCATTGTCAGCAATCAGCAGAAAAATTCCTTAAAGCATTTTTGGTATTTCACGGGAATGAAATACCAAAAACTCATAATATTGAATTCCTTTTAGAAAAATGCAAGATAATTGATAAAAGTTTTTCAGCAATTGATGTGTACAATCTGACTGATTACGGGGTAGAAGTCAGATATCCGGGTGATTTTCTTGAACCCTCGTTAAAAGAAATACAAACCTTGATACCAATTATCGAAAATATCAGAGACCGGGTACTGTTGAATTTGCAGGCAATCCCACCTCGTAACCAGTAAAAGCATAGTTATTCCGCTAATGCTGTTTATACTCTTGCGCACATTTTATAAGTTATTCATCATTGGACCCACCCCGAAAAGTCAAATTCCGGCTAAGCATACCTGTTCTTTTCAACCCCTTCAATTTGTACAATCTTTTCAATCTTTTCAATCCTTTTCCGTACCAAAGTGGAACGAGAAAACAATTAGGAATGAAGAATAATAACATCAAATTAATGGCATCTTTCGAAGAAAGAAAAGACCGGCCTTAGAAAAATGGCCGCCGGGAGTGGACGGACACTCCGCCCATTTTTCGGCAGCCTTGATTTTTTCTTTGCTACTTTCTTTTGTATCAAGACAAAAGAAAGTTGATCACCAATCGTACCAAAGTGGAATTGAAACTACCTTGAATTCATTAATATTTACCTTCCTGTTTGCATGAGCATTGTTCTTATGGATTGTTATATCCCACACACATTAGCGGGACTGCAGACGCTTTTTGTCTTGTTGCCCTGAAACCATACTTTGATATCCAATAAAATAAAATATCCCGGAACTTACTCCCAGGACAAATCCCGGAATGCAATATTTAATAATGCTATCTGCCTGGTTTAAGTTACCTATCAAATAAAACAATGTAATCACCAGGCTACCTACGCCTATTATCAAGTAGATATTAATCGCCATAAACAAAATCCTATTCTTTTTACCCTTAAGAAAAGGAAGGAACTTTTTTCTCTTAATAGTCATGGTGTCCATAATTATCTTTTTTTAAGTAAAGCTATTAAACTTAATTATCATAAAACAACTCTATCTGTTCATTTTTGTGCTGCGTCCAGCTCATAAATCACCGCAATTTGCCAAATCATTGCAGGTTTTTTTATCTATTCGGTTTTTTAGCGCCGCCTTTCCGGGCCCATAGCCATTATCCCACCAATCGCGCCAAAGTGGAACAGGAAAACAATTAAGAATGCGGATTTAGGTTTAGGAATGAAAAATGAGAAATTAGTGAAATCCTTTTTCAATCCTCTCGATCCGTACAATCCTTTTCCTCCCCTTATTCCAGATGATACGAAACCAGGCCGGTGACCTCCGCAACCCTGGCAATCCCTGAACCAGGCTCATATACAATGTGTTTTATAAAACCGATCGCGGGACAGAAATATTCTTCGCATTCATAGTTTTCGCGATAGTGGACCATGTGATAATGATAGCAGCTAAAAGTCCCTGCAGCGACCGTTATGATTTCATGGATGCTGACAACGGTTACCAGCGAACTATCGGAAGTCAAATATTGCTCGCCCACCGTGGCAGGATAGCGGTAGTAAAGCGATGGGGCAGCTGATAAACCAGGTCCGGTCTGATAAAGGAACCACCATCCCAGGGAGGTATTACGGCATATTGTACGGACATTTGTATCATAAGTAAGGACAAACCATTGCTGGGCATCGTACAAAGTGTCCTTGATCACATCATTTACATGGTAAGTTTTTACCGAATCGCTCCGGGCGCTGAGAAATTGCCAGTGATTGCCAACCCGTGTCGGGAATATCTGCACATTCAGCAGCGTCGTATCCTCCTCTTTCCGGCAACCGGTCGGTATCATTAATAAAAGGATCAGGAGGCCGTACAGCAACTTTTTCATAAAATAAAATGTTAAAGGTGTATAGATCAATTATCCAAAAGTATTAAAAGTAATGATTGGCAACTGGTGAAATATAAAAAAAGCCGTCCTGATGGGGGCGGCTTTTTAAGTCATCGAACAGACGTTACTTTACTTTTTTTCCAAGTTCGGCGCCAGCTTTGAACTTCACAACTTTCTTGGCAGGGATCTTGATTTCCTTACCATTCTGAGGATTGCGACCCTTACGGGCAGCTCTCTTGGTTACAGAGAAAGAACCAAAACCAACTAAGGCAACTCTTTCACCTTTGCCTAAGGCTTTGGTAACAGCAGTGGTAACAGCCTCCAGTGCTCTTTTGGCTTCTGCTTTAGTCATTTTTGCATCGTTGGCAACTGCTTCGATTAATTGAGCCTTGTTCATTTTTAAAAGTTTTAGGTTAATACTTTTATGTAAAATCCCTGCAAATATAAGCCATCTGTAAAAAAAGTCAAGCGTTTTCAGTCTAAAACTGCCGAAAATGTTGATAAAATGGAATTTTTGTTAATATCTCGGCTATTAAAAGCGCTAAATATCAAGGGTTTCAGAAAATATTTTTCCGTATCCCCTCAGGAAATCCGCGGTAATCATGGTTTTCCGTCCTGCATATTGTAATTCATCAATGAAGATATATCCATCCCTGACGGCGACCTTTAAAAATGATTTTCCATCGGTCATGAAACTGCCTGGTTTCATTAAGTTCTCATTCCTGACGGGCCTTGCCCTGAAGATCCTGAAAGTATGGATCCCTTTGGCCCCCCGGAGTTCAGTAAAGGCCCCGGGATGCGGAGAAAGTCCCCGGATGAAATTAAAAACAACCCCGGCTTCCTGGTCCCAGTTGATCCGGCAATCAGCTTTTTGTATCTTAGGGGCTGTTTTCAGGGCACAAGTAGTGTCCTG
>JALNWE010000109.1 GCA_023231065.1 Bacteroidales bacterium | reverse complement strand
TGGATACCAGAACATACTGCTTTCATTTTATAGTAACCGATGAAGATGGTCAGCAATGATCTATCGAAAACATTAAAATACTACATCGTTAATTTCAATCGTATCAAAAATATTAAAATGGCAATTCACTAAAATGCTGGTTCTGTATTTAGAAATATTCTATTTTTGCATTAGTATGTATTTAACAGAAAGAATGAGAATACCCTGTTAATTCTGGTTGTGTGAAAAAAGCATCTGCCTTTTCTTTGTTTCTTCTTTTTCTGCTTTTTTATTGCAGTTCAAGTTTTTTTACTCATGCTCATATTATCAACGGTGGAATAATTATACATTCTCATTTCTTTCTTGTACATGGGAGCCACGGGAAATTACCACCTTCCCATCATCATAGTCCTGTTGAAATATCTCTGATACAGGCACTTTCATATTGGAATGCGAATCCTTTTTTTCAAGCTACTGATTTAAATAATATTTTTCAGTTATCTGTTTGGCAGTATGTGATTTATACTGTTACCAGTATCGAATTCTCCGTTTTATTGCTTTCATCCCCTCGCAGCCCTCCTGTTTACTGATCAGGAAATGCCACAATCCTGCGTGTTATAGACCAGGATAATTTTCGAATCTTTTCTATTACTTGTTTTTTGTTTCAGGGATATTAACATATCCCTCTTGTTGATTTTATAATTTTTAATAAACCTTTTATGAAATTTAGATATTTTATACTTGTGATTTTGATCGGATTTACACTAAAAAGTTTCAGTCAGCATACAAAAACCGATGCCAATATTGTTGGACATGTTACCAGCGGCAGTGATCATCTCCCATTTGTTAACATCTTTTTAAAGGGAACCACTATCGGTACCACAACAGATGAAACAGGTCATTTCCAATTGATCAATTTACCAGAAGGCAAATACACACTTCGTTCTCAGATAATAGGCTATGCCCCTCAAGAGAAAGAGATCGAACTCAGAGCGAATAAAACCCTTGAAGTTAAATTTGACATGAAAGAAGATGCCCTTGGATTGGAGGAACTTGTTGTTACTGGCGACCGTAATGAAAGAAGCCGTAAAGAGTCTGTTATTGCCATAAATACAATTACCCCTAAGTTGTTTGAAATAACCCAATCTGTTACGATCAGCGATGGACTCAATTTTTGTCCAGGAATTCGCACGGAGAACAATTGTCAGAATTGTGGATTTAATCAGGTTAGGATGAATGGCATGGAGGGACCTTATTCCCAAATCCTCATTGACGGACGCGCTATTTTCAGCGGATTGGCCTCTGTTTACGGGCTTGAATTATTTCCGTCATCGATGATCCAGAGAATTGAAGTTGTGAAAGGTGGTGGATCAGTGTTATATGGCAGCAACGCCATTGCAGGAACTATCAACCTGATTATTGATGAACCCGTAAAGAATTCATTTCAATTCGGTGTTACCGGAGGATCTGTCGGAATGGGAGTGAAATCATCAGGGCCACCGGCATCAGAGTATACTGCAACCATGAATGGTTCAATCGTGTCAAATGACCACCAGTCGGGCCTATCATTATTTGGTTTCTACCGGAATCGCCAACCTTTTGATGCAAATGATGATGGATTTTCAGAAATCTCGAAGCTTTGTAATCTTACTTCGGGGTCACGTTTGTATCATCGTTTTGGAACTCGCAGCAAACTCACAGGCGATTTTTTTGTGATACATGAAGAACGACGTGGCGGGAACAAATTTGATCTTCCTCCTCATGAAACAGATATCACAGAGGGAATTACTCATAACATCCTCAATGGAGCCTTGTCATCTCAAACATATTTCAATAAACAGGATGTGCTTTCAGTCTATGTATCTGGCCAGTATATTGATCGTGATTCATACTATGGTGCCAATCAGTCATTGAAAGACTACGGACATACAACTGATTTTACCTGGGTGGCCGGAGCACAATATTTAGCTAAGTTTAATAATAGTTCTCTGACGACTGGTATTGAAAACCAAAACAGCTCTTTGAATGATATTAAACTAGGGTATCCTGACTACGAACATGCTTTAATCAGCAAGGATAGTATTATTTCAATTCCACATGTTGGAAATACTGTAATTGCTGACCAATCGATAAACACTGTTGGAATCTTTGCCCAGTACGAACAAAAATGGAAAATTATAACTGGTTCTGTTGGTTTAAGGTACGACCAATATACTGTCAATGATCATGAAGGTGATTCTGATTTGAATACCACGGGTGTCTTAATCCCCAAGTTAAGTTTCAAGGTAGATATCTCGGAAAACTTTCATGCGCGGGTTAGTTATGCCCAGGGATACCGTGCCCCTCAAATCTTTGATGAAGATTTGCATATAGAAACATCTGGCTCACGACAGGTAATTCATGTAAATGCTCCCGGATTGAAACAGGAAACAAGTCATAGTGCAATGATCTCTTTTGATTTTCATAAAAGCTGGGGGAAAACAGCTATTGATTTTCAGACAGAAGGATTTTATACTTTGCTTCAAAATCCATTTACTATTGAATACAGTGCACCCGACTCAACTGGCATTGTTGTTTATACCCGGTATAATTCAGACAAGGGAGCCATGGTTTATGGTTTAAATCTTCAAGCCGATATTGCCACGGTAAAACATATTACCCTAACATCGGGCTTTACCTGGCAACAAAGTCGATATGAGGCTGCTCAGGCTTTTGAAGAAAAAAAATTTTTCCGGACACCCTCAACCTATGGATTTCTAACTATAAATTGGGGACCCTTCCGACATTCATCAATTTCTTCCTCCCTGAATTATACCGGATCCATGCTTGTCCCATATTTCGGTCCCGATCAATCTGATCCAGAACAGGGAGAACTACGATCCTCAGGCATCTTTTTTGACTGGGGCGTAAAAATTAGTTATATAATTCCGATCAATGGGGCTTCCTTACAATTAATTGGAGGGATGAAAAATATTTTGAATTCATATCAGAATGACTTTGATCAAGGAATCGACCGCGATCCTGGGTATATTTATGGTCCGATGTTCCCAAGGACAATTTATTTTGGGATATCTTTTAGAAATACGCTATAATTTCTTTTAAATTTGGTTCAGAGCGGAGAGATTCCTATGCTTAAAACTATAGATTGTAAACAGCCATGTATATGGAATATCAATATTGCAAATCTTCTGGATACAAAACATGATCATGAATATCCGGAGAGTCGTAACTGGGCAAATATGCCGAATAGGTTGATAGAAGACAACAATGATGTGGCCAACCTTTTTATTTCACAGAGTTCATTTGATGGATTTAAAATCATACTGTTCAATATCAAAATGATGGGATAGCCATTGACTGATCAAGGTATCATTGCCCAATTATTACGGCCAGACACCGTAATCATTATGCCCTTAATGTGGACAACCATTTTTTTGAAAAATTAATAAATGATGAACATATGTTCATTATATTTGCATCGTAATTAAAACTTTATATCACCTGAATGGTTTGGATTCCGAAAAAAAAACGGCTGGACATAAATTGAAAAAATGCAACTAACATATTCTTGAGGAAATCTTGCAGGAATTGGATAAGAGATTAGACTAACACCGCAAAATATATGGAGAAAACGGGAAAGGGAAATGCTTAAAAAATGATCAGGACTAACATTAACTAAATATTTGTATATGACTCAATTATTTGAAAAAATCCCCATGGAAGGGGTGAAAAACATTGTTGCCGTTGCTTCAGGTAAAGGGGGTGTCGGAAAATCAACTGTGGCTGCCAACCTGGCGATAGCTTTAGCGCGAAACGGGCTGAAAACCGCCTTGGTTGATGCTGATATTTATGGGCCATCAATACCAAAAATGTTTGGGATCGAAGATATGAGGCCGGAAGTGTCCGCTCTTGGCGACAAGGAAATAATCTTCCCAATTGAAAAGTATGGAGTAAAAATAATCTCTATCGGTTTTTTTGTTGCCCCAAACCAATCGCTGATCTGGCGTGGCCTGATGGCATCAAATGCCCTCACCCAGCTTTTTGAAAACACCCAATGGGGTGAGATTGATTATATGGTGATTGATTTTCCTCCAGGTACCGGCGATATTCAACTTACTACCGTACAAAAATTAAATCTGGCTGGGGCTATCATTGTGACCACCCCCCAGGGAATCGCTTTGAACGATGTTCGGAAAGCTGCATCTATGTTTATTAATAAAGATATTAATGTCCCCATCCTGGGCATTATTGAAAACATGTCATGGTTCACACCCTTAAAGCATCCTGAGGAGAAATATTTCCTGTTTGGGAAAGGCGGTGGCGAGAAGATCGCGACTGAATATAATTCACAGCTACTTGGTCAAATCCCACTTGTGATGGAGGTGGGTGAAGCGGCAGAACAGGGAAAAAGTATTTTTAACCAAGGGAATAAATCGGTTATAGAATCCTTTGAAAAAATTGCAGTCAAATTGATATCAGCTACAATTTTTTAACCACGAGAAAACATTTGCAATGAAAAGAAACAAGTTTTTCCTAATTCTGTTCTTCTTCACCCTGCTTACCACTTCTGTGATTTACGGGCAAAATGTACTATCAGGACATGTTATTGACAAGGAGACCGGAGAAGTACTGCCGGGAGCAACAGTTTTTGTCCCTGACCTTAAAGCAGGTACCTCCACTGATAAAGATGGTAAATATACATTTCGCAATCTTCCGGGTTCATCCCTGGTGATTCAGGTTAGCCACATAGGTTACAAGGCAGAAATTGTTACGCTTGATCTTTCTAAGACTCATACCCGGGATTTTCAACTGATTCCTTCAGCCATTGAAGTGAAAGAAATCGTGGTTACCGGCAATGCCCTGTCGTCCGATAATGACCGCAGTAGTTTTTCCATCACGCCGATCAGTAAAAACCAATTATTGACGGTTCCATCCACAAACCTGATCAATTCAATCTCAACAGTGCCGGGGGTTTCGGAAATTACCACAGGTGGTGAAATCTCAAAACCGGTCATTCGCGGACTGGGGTATAACCGTATCGTGACGCTGAACGAAGGCGTACGGCAGGAGGGAAATCAATGGGGCGATGAACATGGCATTGAGATCGACCAGTTCTCAGCCGACCGGATTGAAGTCCTAAAAGGTCCGGCCAGCTTGTTTTATGGATCAGATGCGATGGGAGGGGTTATTAATATTCTGGAGCAGACCCCTGCAAAAATGGGTTCCATCGACGGGGAATGGATCTCCCAGTTTTCTACCAATGACCGGCTATTCAGTAACTCGGCGATGGTAGAAGGAAACCAGAATGGCTGGATTTGGAGAGCAAGAGGAACATATAAAACTGCAGCATCGTACCATACTCCAATGGAATGGGTCTATAATTCCGGTTTTAATGAGAAGAATTTTTCACTGATGGCAGGGGTTATAAAAAAATGGGGTTACTCCCATCTTCATTTCAGTTCATTTAATACCAAAATTGGGATGGTTGACGGAACACGTGATTCAACTACCAATCAGTTTATCGATTACCAGGGAAATATTGTTTCTGAAGAACATGCTAAAAGACGTTCGATCGATGTCCCTTTTCAAGAGGTTAGCCACAACAAAATATCATCGGTAACAAACCTGCTGATCAAGGATAACCAGTTAAAAATCAGTTTGGGTTATCAGTGGAACAACCGAAAAGAATTTGGGGAAACGCCCGATAATCCCGGATTGTTTTTCCATCTGGATACATGGACCTACGATGTACGCTATACAAGATTGCTTGGGAAATCACTTGAGCTGGTCGGTGGCGTTTCAGGAATGACACAAATTAACCGGAATAAAGGCATTGAGTTTCTGATTCCTGATTATGACCTTCAGGATTGGGGCGGGTTTGTTTATGCCAAAAAAACCTGGGAGAGATTCACATTTAATATGGGATTGCGTTATGACTCCCGGCAGGTGAAAGCATATTCCCTTTACCTGGATACTCTTGGAAATCCTGCTCTTTCGGGAGATACCCTCTTCCGGTCATTTAGCAGGGATTTCTCCGCATTTACCGGATCTACTGGGATGACCTTCAAGCTGAATAAGGAGATCCATTTCAAATTCAATGTCGGGAGGGGATTTCGTGCTCCCAATATTTCTGAACTCAGCGCCAATGGACTTCATGAGGGCACCTTCAGATACGAGATCGGGAACCCGGGGCTGAACCCTGAAACAAGTCTTCAGATCGATGGTGAGATTTCGTGGGATAATAAATATCTTAGCATGGTTTTTAACGGGTTTTACAACATCATTAACAACTTCATTTATTACAGGAACATTAACGGAGAAGAAAAGGAAGTGAATGGCGTATGGTATCCTGTTTACCGATATGTACAAGGGAATTCTCTTCTTAAAGGCTTTGAATTTGAGTTAGATGTTCATCCTGTTGATGCCTTGCATTTCGACAATAACATCGATTATGTATGGGGAGAAAATTTGTCGATGGGTGCCGCGCTTCCATTTATTCCAGCGCTCCATCTTACAGATCAGGTAAAATGGACTTTTAAAACAAGGAAGACCAGCGCTATAAAAAATCCATATATTCAACTTGAATTGGAGACTCATTTTTATCAGGGCAGGGTCGATGTTTTTGAGACCGTTACTCCGGGATATGTTTTGCTGAATTGTAGTATAGGCTCTAAGCTCAAGGTTCAAAAACAACTATGGACATGGTATATCAGTGGAACAAATCTTTTGGATACGAAATATTATGATCATCTTAGCAGGTTAAAAGAAGTGGGTATTTATAACATGGGGAGAAGAATCACCCTGGGACTGGTAATCCCCTTTGGACTATATCATAGCGATAAAGATTAAATGAATTTGATTTTATGATGGACAACCCAACAATTCAACATTCACCTGATCCGCACAATCCTTCCGGAAGATTGTTGCTTTCAATCGTTTTGAATGCCATGATCACCCTGGTTGAGATTGCAGGCGGTATATTATCCAACAGCCTGGCCTTGATTTCAGATGCGATACACAACCTCAGCGACACCCTCGCGCTGACGCTTGCCTGGTTTGCAAACAAATTTGGAAAACACAAACCGGATGCCCGGCGGACTTATGGCTATCAGCGGATTGAGATTTTGTCAGCCTTTGTGAATGCTTCGGCGTTAACGGCTGTATCAATTTATCTGATTTATGAATCGGTCGTACGATTTCTGAACCCGGAGCCAGTTAAATCGGGTTTGATGCTCATCATAGCTATTTTCGGCCTGTTCGCGAATATGATCTC
>JALNWE010000108.1 GCA_023231065.1 Bacteroidales bacterium | reverse complement strand
TTTTACCAACATTTTCGAAATTTACACCAACCAGGATGAAGCTTTGAAAGTATTTTGATCCTGAACATTTTGCAACCTGCTTTCTGCACACGGGATCCCGAAAACGGATCTTTTGTCCTGCAATCTGCATCTCACATTCTTTATTTATTCTATGGCGCAATACATCCACTTTAAGGATCCCAAGTCGGAAGAGTTGATCCGGATACTCGGGACCATCCCCCGCTGTCCGGGTACCTGCTTCTTTATGGATATCAACCGGTCCACCGATATCAAGTATCAGGGCGGTCTTACCGATTGGGGCCGGAAACTGAACAACACTTTCAATAACCTCTTGTATGCTAACCATTTTCAGAATAATATCGTGAAGGGGATCGGGGATGAAATGATGTTGTTCATTACCGACGAAGAGCTCAAAGAGAAGAAATCGAACAATTCCTATTTTGCCCTGCTGGAAGACATTTATGCTTCACTTTTCCTGATCCGGCACCATCCTGATTCCGATCTTTTCCTGAATTGCAAGGTCGCCATTCATTATTGTACCGAGGTGTACAACATTACTTTTTTTGAAGGCGCTGACGATTATTATGGAAGCGATATTGACCTGACGGCCCGTCTTATGACCAAATGCATTGAAAACCGTATCGTGTTAAGTGAAAAATTCTATACCAAAGTGCGAAACGACCTGATCGATCTGGGATTACCTGCCACTTCCGGATGTATGCAGGGGATCTCCGACCGGTTTATTGAGAATTTCAAAGGCGTCCCGAACAATACTGAGTTCAGGATATTGGATGTGAAATAAGACATAAGAGATAGGGGATGGGAATCTGTTATCAGGTTTCAGGTTTCAGGATGCAGGTTTCACGCTTGAGCCCACTCCGAAAACCACTTTTCACCGCCAAGTCGCTAAGGCGCAAAATTTTAAATAATTGAATATGATATATTTGCGTCTTCGGTAAAATGAAAGATTTGATTTTTCGGAGTCGGCTGAAACTTTAAGCATCCAGCATCCGGCCACGGATGATAAATACAATTGTGCAATGATAATCTATGTTGTTTTAATTCTTACCGTTTTAGCGAGTGGGTCTTTGATCTTTTTGGTAAAGACAGGCGACCAAAGGGTGTTACGGTTCCTTCTTGCTTTCAGTGGCGCTTTCCTGATCGGAATTACCTTTTTAAAGCTGGTTCCCGAGGTTTTCGGAAATGCTACGCGTTTTACCGGTCTGTTTGTCATATTAGGCTTCCTGTTACAGCTGGTACTGGAGTTGATCACCGAAGGGGCTGAACATGGGCATAAGCATGCTCATTCGGAAGGAGAACGGGTTTCACCTTTTCTTTTGCTGATCGGACTTTGCATACATTCTTTTTTGGAAGGGATGCCCATCGTTCAGGGATTTGATCCCAAACTCCAGCACACACTGGTCATTGGGATCGTGGTGCACAACATTCCGATTTCGCTTACCCTGATGAGCCTTTTTCTCCATTATGGATGCTCTAAAAGTAAAGCTTTTCTGTACCTTACGATCTTTGCTTTAATGACCCCGCTGGGTTCACTTTTCAGTACAATTCTGGATGGTTCGATAGCTGGATCAATCGATATATATTTCAACTATATCCTGGCTATGGTCATTGGGATTTTCCTGCATGTATCAACCTCTATCTTGTTTGAAACAGAAGAGAACCACCATTACAACCTGCAGAAGTTCCTTACTGTCTGTGTCGGATTGGGCGTTGCTTTAATAATTTCTTTATTATAATCGATGAAGTTTATTTGACAAAAAGAAAAATAGGTGTACTTTTGCACTCCCTTTTCCTGATTTTTCATTGAATCAGGTTTGCCCAGGTGGTGAAATTGGTAGACACGCTACTTTGAGGGGGTAGTGGCCCCAGGCTGTGCAAGTTCGAGTCTTGTCCTGGGCACAGATAAAAAAAGCCGGTAAATCAAATGATTACCGGCTTTTATGTTATGTACCGGGCACCCTTATAACCTTGAAGATTATTTGTGATATATAGATCGGACTGGCATTCTATTTCCCATGTTCATTGGGTCTATCATCCGGAAGTGTGAAATAAAAGGCGCTCCCTTCTCCGGGTTTGCTCTCAACCCATATTTTTCCTCCTTGTTTTTCAATGAATTCCTTGCATAATTGCAAACCCAACCCAGTCCCTTTTTCGCCTGCCGTTCCGGGTGTGGAAAGGACCATGTCCAACCGGAAGATCCGTGGAAAACGGGAAGGGTCGATCCCGATCCCGGTGTCGCGAACACATATTTCTTTATAGCCCGGTATGTCCCTGGCAGATATCCTGATGGTTCCCCCGGTTTTGGTAAATTTTATGGCATTGGTCATCAGGTTCAGGAATACGGAGTTCAGGAGGTCTTCATCCGCAATGACCATGCATGCCGGAGCTATTTCATTGGTAAAAACAAGTTGCTTTTTGTAAAAATTACCGGCCAGTTTATCGTACATCTCATCTACGAGAACCCTGAGATTCAGGGTACGGGGGGTAAGAACGATCCCAATGATCTGGAATCGCGACCATACCAGGAGATTCTGAAGCAATTCGAACTGGTTCCGGAGTAAAATATGGATGTTCCCGGCAAATTTTCGCATCTCTTCCATGGTCAGCTTCTCCGAAGGATCAGCAAGGATTTCACTGAATCCAAGCAAACTGTTGAACGGGCTCCTGAGATCATGGGCAATAATGGAGAACAATTTATCCTTACTTGCATTTAATTCCCTTAGTTCTTCGTGTTTATTCCTGATTTCCAGTTCTGCTTCTTTTTTCTCAGTGATATCTATCAGGTTGCCGATCACTTTAATGATCTTTCCGTTTTCGATTATCGCTCGTCCCTGGGTGTTTCCCCATCTGTTTTCCCCCTGGGCCGTGATGAATTTCAATTCCAGATCGAATGGCTCTCCTGTTTCCATCGTCTTTGCAACAGAGGCCGAAATCAGGGATCTTTCTTTGGGACCATAATAAGTGGCCCATTCGATGGGCGTCGGACTTTTGACGCCACAGATTTGATATACCCCTTCGGTGAAAGTTGAAATTCCGGAGGGTATATCATAACTCCATCCGCCAACTTTTGCAATCTTCTGGGTTTCGCGCAGCAAAGACTCACTCTCAAACAGCTGAATTTCCAGTTTTTTCCTTATGGTAACGTCCCTGAATGCCCAGATCCTACCTATTACCTGTCCTTCAAGGTGCCACGGATGTATAAGCCTGTCGAAAAACCTTCCATCTTTTAATTTGATAATATCTTTGCCAATCTCTGTGGATTCGAAAACATCCACTGATTTCTGAATAAATTCATCAGGATCTTCAAGCCGATCCATGATAGAAGTCAGCAAAGCCTTTTTCTCTCCCGTGGCAATCACTTCAGGGGGGATATTCCACATTTTCAGAAACAGGGTATTGAAGTGCGAGACTTTATCCTGCATATCAACGACCAGAATTCCCTCTCCTATGGACTCAAGGATCGCCCGCACGCGTTCCTCATTCTCACGAAAATTTCTTTCTTTTTCCTCTCTCATGGCGTCATACCTGCCACGTAACCTGATCGTAATAAACCAGACAACCAGTAAACTAAGCGTGATGAGAAACTGCAGGACAAACGCGACGGTAGTTAACCTCCTTTGTTGCCGGAGCTTTTGGATCATACCTTTTTTTATCATCTGAGTTATGGATGAAAGGCCATTTTTAGCTGCTTTTTTATATGAAGCATACTCCTTCCCCGACAGGAGCAGGTTGGCATCCCTTAATTTTCCTTCCCGCACAAATCTAAATGACCTGTGCTCGATCACGACCATGGCTTTTTTAGCTGCCTCGGTCTTTATCAGGGCAGCGTGGATAACGAATTCGTTGCCTGTTTTCATGGCTTCCCGGATAACAGAGTCAAAGAGCGGTTCTGCATCCCGGTAACTGGTCTCCCAGGACGTATCCCCGGTAGCTGTTGCCATCCTTGCCGACATGGTTAGCAATTCATCGTAACGATCAATTTCGGCAGTCAGCTCGCGAAGCCGGGTATATCTGGACCCAATAGATTCAATTTCACGGGAGCTATTCCAGACAAATCCTGTTAAACAAATTAAACAAATGGTGATGATGACAAGTATAAGGATAACTACCGGGATGTATAGTTTTTTCTCCTCATGTACCGGAAGGTGTGGTTTTGTCATATAACAGGATATTTATCAATGAACCGACTCCGAAAAGTAAAATCTTTCATTTTACCACAAAGACGCAAGGATGCAAATATGCAAATATGTCATATTCAATTATATAAAACTTTGCGCCGTAGCGACCTGGCGGTGAAAAGTAGTTTTCGGGCTCATCAAAATATCGACAAAGATAAGTCCCGGAAATCGCAGAAACAAATGTAAATAAGTAAATAAATGGTTTACTTTATTTCACATCAGTTTTCGCACGCCCCGCCCCCAAATATCCGCAAGGTTTTATGAATAGGTTATTTCTGGATGATCATCTTCCTGGTTTGCACGAAGCCCTCTGATATCAGACGATAGAAATAGATGCCGTTTGCGAGCGCTGAAGCATCCCATAATATTTCATGTTTTCCTGTTTCTTGATCTGAGCCAACCAGGACGGACACCTCTTTGCCCTTCTGATCATACACTTTTAAGCTTACAAAGGCCTTCTGTAATAAATTGAAATTAAACATGGTGGTTGAACTGACGGGATTGGGGTAATTCTGATCAAGGCTGACCGGGCTCTTTCCGGCCTGTAGATATTTTACTCCCGCTGCGCTTTCCGGAGTCAGGACACCTCCGTTCACAAGGGAATAAGTCAAACCACCTAGATACTGATTGCCGGTAAGACTGGAATCATAATGAATATTATAACCATTTCCGATGATATTTGTTACCGTGAAACCAGAAATCCCGCTTGGGTCGATCACCGTCGTCATCACCGAATTGCCAGTCAGGGTCCATGAACTGGTCCCGTCGATGGCGATGCCCGCGTTTTGTGCATTTCCGGTCAGATTGGTATTATTTTGTAAGATCATGGATAAGGTGCTGGTCGCGTCCGCGGTGAAGTTCCCTGATAGCGTCTCTCCGTCTGCGGTAAATATCCCGGCGCTTGAACTCAGTACATTCATGATGTTACCGGTCCCGGCGCTTATCGTTGCACCGTTTGACATGGTAATATTTGCAGTTGCCGTATTCCCGGTTTCACCCGTGATATAAAATCCGTCTCCTGAAGTTGCCGTAAGGGAACCACCCGTGATTGTAACTGTCGCTGGCCCGCTCATAGGCGCCGTCTTCCATATTTTGATCCCCTGTAAGGCGCCAGTCAGTGAGGTATTGGTAAGAATGATCGAGTTTGCGCCATCGATCACACCCCCACAATCTCCGTATGAACTCACGGTTGCACCGGTTACGGTAATGATCCCGGTGGAATAGATCCCTGCAGAATGACTTCCAGCTTCTGTTGACTCGGAGATGATCGTTCCTCCGGTCACGGTTACATTACCGCCCCCGAAATCAGTCGCCAGGGCCGAAGAATTTGATCCGTTTGTCGTAATGTTTACGTTGCTCAAGATGATGGCGCCGCCATAAGTGGCGTCAACACCATGCGCACCAGATCCGGTCGCGTCAATAAAGCCGTCTGACATAGAAACCGAAGAACCCGTACCTTGTGCGAAAACACCATTGGCCCCGCTTGCATTGGTTGTAACGGATCCGCCAATAATCGTCACTTGGCCGGCCGATGTGGCAAGAATGCCGGCGTTGATGCCATATTGGCTACTGTTGTTGACATTGGAAGCATCCCCGGTCTTTATCATGATACAGTTCGTAAGGGTAAGCTGGCCGGAATTCAGTACATATACTGCCGATTGATCGGTAAGGGTTGCGTCATAAGTCTGATTGGCCTGGCTCGCCGTTCCGCCATTGAGGGTATAAACCCCGGTTTGCGCTTGGAGGTTGTGATATAAAGAAAAAACCAAAAGAAAAATAATTAACAGGGAGATTGTGAATGGATTTTTTCCATCAGATGACCTGTCATGACCTTTGGAAGGTGAGGTATTTGCTGCTGAATATCTCATAACTGAATATTTAATATTTACGTCTTGGCGCCATCGTGGTAAAAGTAAAGATTTGACTTTTCTGAACTTGCCTATATAAAAATAAAAGTTATAGAAGTGATTATCCATTGGTAGAATAAAATCAGTAAACCCATGAATTTTATCGGTAAACCCAAAAGATCAGCATAGGATATTTTATTTATCGGATGTCAAATTATTATTTACCTTTGTTTCGTTATTCTACGAAATACTAAATAGCATGATAACAGAAAAGAAATTATATACTGAATCACAACAGAAAATAGCCCGGTATGCCAAAGCGTTTGCCCATCCTGCCAGGGTGTTCATTCTCGATTTTTTAGCCGATAACATAGATAAATGCTGTTACAGTGGCGACATGGCCGAAGAAATTCCCATCGCCAGGTCGACCCTTTCAGAGCATCTGAAAGAATTGAAAAAGGCCGGGCTTATCCAGGGGGAGATCAACCCGCCTTATATTAAATATTGTATCAATAAGGGAAACTGGGAAGAAGCGATGGATTTGTTTGAGGATTTTTTCAGAAAAAGCCCATCAACCCATCAGCACATTTCCAAATCGTAAACCTAAACTGTAAAATTGAACCATGGAAATCAAAATCTTAGGTCCTGGCTGCCCGAAATGTAAAACCCTGGACAAACTCACCCGCGAGGTGGCTGAGAAAAACGGGATCAACGCCACCATTATTAAGGTGGAAGATATCATGGAAATCATGAAGTATGGCATCATGTCAACACCTGCTTTGGTTGTTGATGGTAAGGTCGTTGTCAAAGGACGCGTACCGTCTGCCGAAGAGATAAAAAAATTATTAACCCATTAAATCTGGTAAAATGAAAAGAATCGTTGGTTCACTGCTTCTAATAATTATGATGACTGGCGCGTATGCCTACGCTGGAAGTGCACCCTTCTCTCCAAGCGGTTTGTCATCTGTTCCTCCTGAAAAAAAAGTGGAAGTTTATTATTTCCACTTCACGCGGCGTTGTACGACTTGCAATAACGTAGAAAAAGTTTCGAGGGAGGCTGTTGAAACTCAATACGCAACGCAGGTGAAAAGTGGCATGATCACTTTTAAAAGCATCAACCTTGACGAAAAAGAGGGTGAAGCGATTGGCGCAAAGTACAAAATCGAAGGCCAGACCCTGATCATAATCTCCGCGGATAAACGGGTCGATCTGACCGATAAAGGCTTTATGTATGCCAACGACAGTCCTGACAAGTTAAAGAAGGAGATCAAAAAAGCTGTTGATGGGATGTTGAAATGATGTGCTGATGTGCTGATGTGCAAATGTGTTAATTTGTTTTTTCATGGAAAAGAGAAATATTATTCTGGAATTGTCATTTGAATTCGCATTAGAGGTTATTAAATATTGTGA
>JALNWE010000107.1 GCA_023231065.1 Bacteroidales bacterium | reverse complement strand
GATGATGGGATGATGTGAAGATGTGATGATGTGAAGATGTGATGATGGGATGATGAGATGATGGGATGATGTGATGATGTGATGATGAGATGATGTGCCGATATGAAGATGTGAAAGGATAAGTTATGGAATATCAAGTGATTTTTAAACCGGACATAAAATGTTAATCCGTAGTAAAGCGCCTCTTCGTCTTGGTCTGGCGGGAGGTGGAACCGATGTGGCGCCATTCTCGGAACTATATGGGGGCGCCATCCTGAACGCGACCATCAGCATGTATGCCTATGCCACAATCAAACCAGGCAATGATGGAAAAATAATATTGAATTCAACTGATAAAAATGAGCTATACCATCTGGATGCTGCCCCATCATTGGCCATTGATGGAAAACTGGACCTGCACAAAGGGATATATAACCGGATCGTACGCGATTTTAAACTGGAACCGCTATCCTTCGAGCTAACGACTTATGTTGACGCTCCGCCAGGGTCAGGACTGGGGACTTCATCGACATTGGTCGTAGCCATCCTTGGAGCATTTGCTGAATGGCTGAACCTCCCCCTGGGAGAGTACGACCTGGCGCATCTTGCTTTCGAGATAGAGCGAATTGACCTGAAGATGGCTGGTGGAAAACAAGATCAGTATGCAGCTACCTTTGGCGGTGTGAATTTCATGGAGTTTTCGAAAGATGATAATGTAATTGTAAATCCACTAAGGATCCGGGATAAGTATCTCGATGAAATGGCGCATAACCTGATCCTTTATCATACGGAAACGAGCCGCCTGTCGTCAACCATCATTGAGCAGCAAACCCGCAATGTCATAGCTGGCAATGAAAAATCGCTTGAAGCCATGCATAAGCTTAAAGAACAGGCATTGATGATGAAAGAGGCCATCCTGAAGGGCGAAATAGATAAAATTGGTGAAATCCTTGATTTTGGCTGGAGATATAAAAAAAACCTGGCAGATGGCGTCAGTAATCCATTTATTGACGAGATTTACGAAACAGCTATCCGGCACGGGGCAACGGGAGGTAAAATTTCCGGCGCTGGCGGCGGCGGGTTCATCTTCTTCTATTGCCCGGGGAATACCAGATCAACTGTGATAGAGTCTTTAAAGAAATTTGGCGGCCAGTCTAAACGATATGAATATACCAACAAAGGGCTCACAACGTGGAGCACATAGAGAGTGAACAGTGAATAGTGAACAGTGAACAGTGAACAGTGAATAGTGAATAGTGAATAGTGAATAGTGAATAGTGAATAGTGAATAGTGAAGAGTGAAGAGTGAAGAGTGAAGAGTGAAGAGTGGACAATTTATAAATGAAGAACTTGTAAATATGCGAATTGTTGAAGCTATTAACCAGTCCATTGAAGTAAAGCAAAAAATTCTTTCAGATGTCAGGTTGTTAGAGGAGATCAGGAACGTTGCCCGGATTTGTACAGAGGCGTTTTGCAACGGGAATAAAGTGCTTTTTTGCGGAAATGGAGGCAGCGCGGCGGATGCACAGCATCTGGCAGCCGAGTTTTCAGGAAGATTTTATTATGACCGTCCTCCGTTGCCTTCCGAGGCCTTGCATGTCAATACTTCCTACCTGACTGCTGTTGCCAACGATTATTCATTTGATGAAGTCTATTCCCGCTTACTGAGAGGAATAGGTCAGGAGGGGGATGTCCTGATCGGCATTTCCACATCGGGTAATTCGAAAAATATTATCCGGGCGCTACAGAAAGCCAACGAAATGGGCATCATCACCATTGGAATGACGGGCATGACGGGAGGGGCAATGCGTAATCAGTGCGATTATTTATTGAATGTACCCTCTAAAGACACTCCAAGGATCCAGGAATCGCATATCATGATCGGTCACATTATTTGTGAACTGGTCGAATCTACCCTGTTCCCTAAAGAAGGTTGAAAGTGGAAACCATCATTTTAGCCGGAGGTTTCGGGACCCGTCTTCAGTCGGTGGTCAACCATGTCGCGAAGTCAATGGCTTTGATCAACAACCGGCCTTTTCTGGAATATCAGCTTGATTACCTCATCAGCCAGGGAACCGATAAGGTTGTTCTCGCGGTAGGATATAAGTACGAATCCATTCAGGACCATTTTGGGGACCATTACCGGTCGGTTGATATCTCTTATTCCGTGGAGAAAGAACCTTTGGGAACCGGTGGCGGCATCCGGCTGGCTTTCTGGAAAATAGATGGCCCCAGGGCGTTGGTCTTAAATGGGGACAGTCTTTTCAGGCTCGATTATCCGGCATTACAAGACCAGCATCTGAAACGGAAAGCCGATGTGACATTAGCGTTACGGAGGATGGAAAATACGGGTCGGTATGGAAGGGTCCTGCTCAACAGAAACCATCGAATTATTCAGTTCGCTGAAAAAAATGAATCCGCTGGTCCGGGACTGATCAATGGAGGGGTTTATATTATTGAAAAGACCTTTCTCATGGAACCTTGCTATAGAGGCAAATTTTCTCTTGAAAAAGATTGTTTCGAACGTTGTTACGGTAACTCAAAAATGTATGGATTTCCATCGGATGGATATTTTTTAGATATCGGGATCCCTGAAGATTATGAAAAAGCGCAGCATGAATTTGCACAATTTGAAGGTTGACAGGAGTTGGACATTATTCCTTGACCGGGATGGCGTGATCAACCGCAGGATTGTCGGCGATTATGCAAAAAGCTGGAGCGATTTCGAATTCCTCCCCGGGGTGACGGATGCGATACGAAGCTTTTCAGGGATCTTTGGAAAAATCATTGTAGTTACGAACCAGCAGGGTGTTGGAAAGGGAATGATGACTTCCGGCGATGTGATGCGCATCCATGAACAGATGCAGAGGGAAATAGAACAATCAGGAGGCCGTCTTGATGCTGTTTTCTTTTCCCCTCACCTTGTCTCTGAACATAATTTTATACGTAAACCGGGACTGGGAATGGCCCTCCAAGCCAGGAAAAAATTCCCGGAGATCCATTTTAACCGATCCATTATGGCAGGTGATTCCCTTTCGGACATGACCTTTGGAAAACGATCGGGAATGAAGACTGTTTTGATTTCAGGGGATGGATCAATTGCCAGACAATATAACCGGTTGGTCGATTTCTTTTATCCTGATTTACTTGCATTCTCAAGGGAACTGGAAGGTCAAACCGGATGACGCGGGACGGATAACGGAGGATACAGGACAGATGGAGGATGACGGATGGCAGATGGCAGAAGATACTGGATACAGGATATGAGATACTGGATGTAACCTAATGTTACAATTCGTGGGATTATAAATTTGGACCGAAACCCTTAAACTTTTTTTACTTGAAACCTTCTGTCATTTTAACTTGTTTCCTGGTTTATACCGCGCTTCTTTTTATTATCACCTGGATCACTGCCCGGCGCGCGACCAACCGGGCTTTCTTTATTGGCAATAAGTCTTCGCCCTGGATGGTGGTTGCTTATGGAATGATAGGCGCTTCCATGTCGGGGGTTACCTTCATGTCGGTCCCGGGATGGGTTGGGACAACGCACTTTTCATATATGATGGTGGTATTCGGTTATGTATTCGGATACATCGCGATTGCTACTGTTCTCTTGCCCCTGTATTACAAGCTCAACCTGACTTCCATTTATTCTTATCTTGAAACAAGGTTTGGTTTCTGGTCGTACAAAACCGGATCCTTTTATTTTATCTTATCCCGCATCATCGGCGCCTCATTCCGGATGTTTTTAGTGGTCAATGTACTCCAGATATTTGTATTCGATGCCTATCATATACCTTTTGCTGTTACTGTTTTCATTTTTATCGTCCTGATCCTGCTATATACATTCAAAGGCGGGATCAAAACCATCATCTGGACCGATTTGATACAGACTACCTTTATGCTGTTGGCGTTACTCGTATCGGTTTATATCATCATTGACCAGATGGGGCTTGACCTTGGAGGGATGGTCAGGAAAGTCTTTTCGAGCCCTTATTCTGAGTTCGCATACACAGACTGGAACGGGAAAAGGTTCTTTCTGAAAGAAATACTCAGCGGCGCCTTTATCGCCATTGTCATGACAGGGCTCGACCAGGAAATGATGCAGAAAAACCTGAGCTGCAGGTCCCTGAAAGATGCCCAAAAAAATATGTACACCTATACCGGCGTCATGGTAGTGGTCAATTTCCTGATCCTTTTCCTTGGCGCCACCCTCTTTTTATTTGCTGAATTCAAAGGGATCGGGATACCGGAAAGAACTGACGACCTTTTCCCGGTCATCGCTATCAATCATCTGGGACCTGTCGCGGGCCTGGTATTCCTGATCGGGTTGATCTCTGCCGCATATCCCAGCGCTGACGGCGCCCTGACCTCGCTGACAACTTCCTTTAGTATAGATATATTAGGGATAAACAAAAGAGAGGGCCTGGACGAAAAGCAGAAGCAAAAGATCAGGCATATCGTCCATATCTGTTTTGCGGTAGTTTTACTGACCGTCATCGTACTTTTCAGGATGATCAATGATCGCGCTGTGATTGATAAACTTTTTACAGTAGCAGGTTACACTTACGGTCCGCTGCTGGGACTTTTTGCGTTCGGCCTTTTTACCAGGTATTCTGTCCGGGACCGGGGAGTCCCGATAGTTGCCTTGCTCTCGCCGGTGATCTGTTATTTTCTGAGTGAGTATTCTGTCCAGCTTTTCAATGGGTATAAGTTTGGATTTGAGCTCCTGATTTTGAATGGATTTATTACATTTGTAGGGCTTTTTATTTTAAGGAGAAAAATTCCCCGGCTTCCTCAGTAACCATCCTGATCCGGTGCAAACATGATCCTGTGTTCTGATAATTTCAATAAGCCCACCCATGGATAACCTGCGTTTTACAGCTCTTTCTATTGCGATGTCAGGAAAGGAAGGGATTTTTGCCTTCCCGGATAAAAAGGCATCGGAGTATTTCGGGGAACTGACTTTCAACCGGGCAGCCATACGGGAACGCCTGACAGAAGAAGCTTCCAGTCAGGTAATAAACTCCATTGAAAAAGGCGAAAAGATCGACCGGGACAGAACTTCGCCTTTTGCTTTTACCGGCAACAAACCGGAATTGCTCATCGATGATGAATTGTGGCCTCTTCCTAAGTACCGTGAACTTTTATTTACCAGATAATCCGTTATATCATGAAAAACAAGTGGATCCCTGTTATTCTCCTGGCGTTTCTGACGTTTTCCACCAACGCCCAGATCAACGTATTTCACATTGACAATACAACTACGCCCGTTACAAAAGAAGGCATCTTTTATTCCCTGCCCAGGACAGTTGTAAAAATTGAAGTAAAAATAGACCGGATTGAAAATTACAAAGGTCCTTATTCCGATTTTGCTTTACGGTTCCTGGGACTGAAAAATGTCGTTACCACAAACAGCATCGATTATAAGATCAGCGATATCACGATAACCACGTATCCGGAGCCTGACCCCGACCAATATTACTTTATTGAGTTGGGCGATAAAATCACGAAGGGTGAAAAGGCGGGATTATTCTCGCTTACCGATGCCGGTTTGTTCCTTGGAACGATCCCTGATGCGAATGAGGCCAGCCCGAAAATACCTTCGCCGCCAGCCGATGAACTGTTAATGGATACCGGGAAAGATGCTTTTGGGGAACTGTTCAAATATTCTGCCGATGTCAGTGTATTTGAAAAAGTGGATACCATTATCCGGAAGATCAACATCGACACCATGACGGTTGAACGCCAGTATTACAAGCGGACTATGGTTGAAAAGTCACCGGAACAAAAAGCCAAAGAAGCAGCGGAGTTCATTTCAAAGATCAAGGACAACCGTTTTCAACTCATCAGTGGCTTCCAGGAAGTGAACTATAACAGGGAAACCCTGGAATATATGGATACACAGCTCAAGACCATGGAAAAGGAATATATGAAACTTTTTACAGGGATCAGCATCCATAAACCCATGACTTTTGAATATAAATATATTCCTGTGCCAAACCAGATCAATACCGAGATACCCATCTTTAAGTTTTCCAAATCAGGAGGGATCATCGACCTGGATGGTTCCGGGGGAAAAGTGGTTACCATCAAGATCCAACGTGTGGGAAATACCAATACTGTAGCTGCTTACCTGAACCGGGCAGTGAAAGAGGTCAGGGAACATGGACTGTCATACCGGATCCCCGAATTAGCAAGGGTAACAGTGAAACTTGATGAGAATGCCCAGAATGAGGCTCAATGCCTGATCAGTCAATTAGGGGTGATCACCTATCTGCCGGTCAATAAATGGAAAGTACAGTACCATCAGGAAACCGGAGGGATCAAGGGATTAGAGATCCGGTAATTTTTCAATCCGGGCACAAACCGGGTTATATGTTGATCGCTTGTTTTATCCTGACCAATTTTTCGAGGAGGGTTTCCAATAAGTCCAATCTCAGCATATTAGCGCCGTCGGATTTGGCTTTTGCAGGATCCGGGTGGGTTTCTAAAAATATCCCGTCGGCCCCGGCAGCTATCGCGGCAAGGGCTATAGTCCCGATCAGGTCGGGACGACCGCCTGTGACGCCAGCCGGTTGGTTCGGGCGTTGCAAGGAATGGGTGATATCGACAATCACGGGGACATCCAACTTTTGCATATCGGGAATGTTCCTGAAATCAACCACCAAATCATTGTATCCAAAGGTAGTCCCCCGTTCTGTCAGCATGACGGATTGATTGCCAGTCTGCTGTACTTTTTCAACAGCATACTTCATCGATTCTGCGGAGGCAAATTGTCCTTTTTTAATGTTGACAGTTTTACCGGTCGAACCGGCTGCCACCAGAAGGTCTGTCTGTCTGCACAGGAATGCCGGGACCTGCAAAATGTCAACAACCTGTGCGGCGCGGGCAGCCTCTTCTCCGGTATGGATATCGGTCAGTACCGGGATGTTCAGCCGTTGGCCCACTTCCCCGATCAGGTTCAACCCTTTTTCATCCCCGATCCCGGTGAAAGAATCCATGCGCGACCGGTTGGCTTTTTTATAGGATGCCTTAAAAACATAAGGGATCCCAAGCCTGTCGGTGATCCGCTTGATATAAGAAGCAATAGAAAAAGGCATTATTTCATCTTCCACGACGCAGGGGCCTGCAATCAGGAAAAACATACCTGATCCCTGGTGCGATAACTTTTTAACTGAAGGGTAAATCATAGGAATACATTATTGATCGCCTGTTAATACCTGTACTTTCCTTTCCAAAGCGTTTTCAGTCTTGTCCTGAGTTCGTTTTCCCTGGGGTTGTCCTGGGGTGTATAAAAAGCTGAACCCTTCACCTGATCCGGTAAAAATTCCAAGTCAGCGAAATTATTCTCAAAATCATGGGCATATTTATAATCCTTGCCATACCCGATTTTTTTCATCAGGCTGGTGGGTGCATTCCTTAAATGCAACGGGACCGGGAGATCCCCTGTGCTTTTAATGGCCTGTGCGGCTTT
>JALNWE010000106.1 GCA_023231065.1 Bacteroidales bacterium | reverse complement strand
CTTTGAGCTCGATGCCAACAACGATACCCCCGGCCTTAATTCCCCCGAATTGGCCTTATCCGTTTATCAAAGTTATGGTGCGCTGATGGATTTCGTTTTTGCAAATGACGCCCCGGTTGGGCTAGCGCTTTCGAGCATCGACAAGTTCCTGATGTCGGAAGCCATCTATTTTTTCACGGAACCACGCGGCAAGCGGACAGATTACCACATGCTCCGCAACCAATGGCATCGGGTTTTCAAGGAAGGGCTGGGAAAAGAATTCAGTTGCCTGTGCGATTCAACCTGTTACGCCGATGAGAATATCGGGCTTTTCACGATGATCTATGGAAAAGGCTGACATCCAAGAAAAGTTATAAGCCAACCATCTCCCATCTCCCATCCCTTGTCCCTTATTGCAATGCTTTAAAAATCTTTTCCAGTGTGTGTGTAGTGGAGTAGCCTTTAGTCAGTTCAATGGTGACAACTTCTCCGCCGCGGGCTTCCATGATATCGGCGCCGACGATCTCTTTTCCCTCATAATCTTTCCCTTTGACCAGGATATCGGGTTGAATGAACCGGATCAATTCGTGTGGCGTATCTTCGCCAAACAGAATGATGGCATCGACAAATGACAATGCAGCCAGGGTCAGTGCACGGGCATTTTCGTTGTTCACCGGACGATGGGGCCCTTTGATCCGGTGCACCGATTCGTCAGTGTTCAGCCCGATGATCAAAACATGTCCCAGATCGCGGGCTTTGGCAAGGTATTCAATATGTCCCAGATGCAGAATGTCGAAGCATCCATTGGTAAAAACTATTTTCTTCTCTTTGAAACGCCAGACCGCCAGCTGTTTCTGAAGGCGTTCCCTGGTAAAGATCTTTTCTTTAATGAGCGTTAATTTTTCCATGGGATTTTTTATTGAATGACAATAAGATCAAAGAAATTCCACCAATTAGGATGATCATCCCGGTTTGGGCGACCCAGGCTATCCAACCCAGGGCCAGTCCGGTGGTGCGGACAATGCCATAGAGTTGAAGGGTTTCCTGGATAATGGCTGGGTAAAGTCCGATCCCGCCTGGGGTGATCATGATCCCGATACTACCTAGGACAAGGGATGACAAACCGGCTCCAAGTCCCAGGGCCCCGGTATCGGAAAAACAAAAGAAACAAATGTATAACATGAAAAAATAAAATACCCAGATCACGATGGAATAAAACACGAATAACCAGGGCTGTTTCATCTGTACCAGCGATTTAAGCCCTTCCCAAAATCCGAAGACCAGGTTTTTCAGTTTCTGATAGGACGCTGTTTTTTTTACCCTTTTATGAATCAGTAAATAAAAGATCATGACGAATGTGGCGATGCCAAGCAGTCCCAGCAATACCATCCGGGTGTAATCCAGATTTCCGAATTTTGCCACCAGTTTCGGATAGATATTGGTATCCATATAGTCGCTGATGGTTCCCATCTGGGTGAGGACCATCAGGAGGAACAGGAGCAGGAAGCAAATCATATCCACCGCCCGTTCGGTGATCACCGTGCCGAAGGATTTGTTAAATGGAATTTTCTCACAATTGGCCAGCACACCACAACGGGTAACCTCCCCAAGGCGGGGGAACGCCAGGTTGGCGAAATATCCGACCATCACGGCATAAAAAGTATTTTTCAATGACGGTTTGTATCCCATGGGTTCGAAAAGCAACATCCACCGCAGGGAGCGGAAAATATGGCTGATAATCCCCAAACAAATGGTCAGGATGACCCAGTTATAATTGGCAATACGGAAGGATAAGAGGATTTGCCGACGTTCTTCGGCGGTCAATCCTCTTAGGGACAACCATATAATGAAGATGCCCAGTCCCAGGAAAAGAAAAAATTTGATCAAAGTCGATACCCGGTTTTTCGGGGGTGCATCTGCAACTGGAATCTCGGTCATCCGTGTTATTTTTTACCCTTGACGAGCTTGTTCTTGGAATCGGGGAATGCGACGGCAGGTTTAAACCTTCTGGCTTCTTCAAAATCCATGGAAGCATACGAGACAATGATAACCAGGTCGTTGGGTAAAAATTTACGGGCAGCGGCCCCGTTCAGGCTCACGATACCACTTCCTTTGTCCCCTTTAATCACATAAGTTTCGATCCGTTCACCATTGTTGATGTTCAGCACCTGGACTTTTTCATATTCAATCAAATTCACAGCATTCATCAGATCTTCGTCAATAGTGATGCTTCCTATATAATTGATGTTTGCGCTGGTGACGGTAGCGCGATGGATTTTTGATTTTAAAACCTGAACCTGTATCATGCGGCAAAACTACGAAAAAAGTTCAATATTGTCGATGAGCCTGACATCGCCAAGGAAAACCGCGGTGAAGGCTACCGCCCTGTTTTTGAAATTCCAGGTCTCAAGCGGCATCAGGGTTTCCTTGTCGCCAATCTCGAAATATTCGACACGCATCAGGTGATTTTCCTGGATTTTTTTAATAGCCCATTCTTTCAGTTCCCTGACCGGTAGTTTCCCTGTTTTTTCCTTTGCCTTGCACAGGATCTGATAGATGGTGGGAGCTATTTCGCGTTCGGCAATAGTTAACCGCATATTCCTCGAACTCATGGCCAGGCCATCTTTTTCGCGGACGGTTTCACAGGGGACGATGATGACGGGAAGGGCCAGTTGGTGAACCATATTCTGGATGATGGTCAATTGCTGAAAATCTTTTTTCCCGAAATAAGCCCGGGTGGGTTGTACAATATTGATTAACTTTTTCACCACGATGGCTACTCCTTTAAAATGGCCCGGACGGAATTTCCCTTCCATCACTTTGTCTAACATACCGAATTCAAGGCCGAAGGGTTCTTTCTTTTCGGGGGGATACATTTCCGCGTTATCCGGTGCAAAAAGGACATCGCAACCGTTTTCTTCCAGCAATTTTGCGTCCCGCGAAAGGGTACGCGGATACTTTTCCAGGTCTTCCGGGTTGTTGAACTGGATCGGGTTGACAAATATACTGCAGACGGTCAGATTGTTTTCTGCCTTTGATCTGCGGATCAGGGTCAGATGTCCTTCATGCAGGGCCCCCATGGTGGGGACAAATCCGACACTGACCCCTTTTTTATGTCCTGATGCCAGGAAATACCTGAGATCACTGATGGTCGAGAATTGTTTCATAGATTGATGTTTTTAATTCCTTTGATATAAATTCGTGCTTTTATGGTTTTTACAATTCAGCAAACTTATTTCTGATGGCGAATTTGATCAACTCCACGGTCGATTTCAATTCGAGTTTTTTCATGATGTGGTTCTTATGGGTCTCCACCGTTCGGATGCTGATATCCAGTTGGTCGCTGATTTCCTTATTGATGTATCCTGCAACGAAAAGCCGGAGAATCTCTATTTCGCGTGAAGTGAGCGCGACAGGTCGTTGTATTGTCACCGGTTCTTCTTCTTTGGCATTCCGGATATAACTTTTCACCATGATCTTGGCGATAGAATCAGCGAAAAATTCTTCTCCTTCGCTCACCACCTGGATGGCATGGAGTAGCTCTTCGCGTGAAGTGTTTTTCGGCAGGTAACCACGCGCGCCTGCCTTGACCGCGTTGATGATAAAATCTTCGTTGGTGTACATCGAAAGGATAAGAACTTTAATTTCGGGATATTCCACGGTGACCCGCCGGGTGATCTCAATTCCGGAGGTATCGGGAAGTGAAATATCCAGAATGAGAACATGGGGTTGTTCAACCGCGATCTTTTCGAAGCACTCTTTTCCGGTTGAAGCTTCACCCAGGATGAAAATATTCTCAGCTCCCTGGAGCAATGCTTTGATCCCATCCCTGACGAGTTGGTGATCATCCACGAGGAAAATCCTGATGATTGACATAGGGAATGATGATTTGTACTTTTAACGTAATGGTGGTGCCTTCTCCAGGGGCGGAGGCGATCTCTATTTGTCCCTGGAGCAGATTTGCCCTTTCCCGCATATTATGGATGCCGTTGCCGCCATCCTTTCCGGCATGTTCGATGGAAAAACCTTTCCCGTTGTCGCTGATGACCAGGGTAAGGGTATCTGCCTTCCGGACCAGTTTCACGCTGACTTCTGTGGCTTCGGCATGTTTGACAATGTTGCTGAGGGCTTCCTGTGTCAGTCGGTAGATGTATGTTTTGGTCTTCTTATCCAGGTCGTCGAAATTTCCTTTGGCCTCAAAGTGGATCTTCAGGTTACTGTGCTCTTCCGTTTCGGAAAACAGGTTACGGAAAGCGATCGGGATGCTAAAGGCTTCGAGCACGGAGGGGAGGAGGTTATTCGAGATACGCCGGACTTCGTCGATGATCTCATCGAAATACTTTTTAAGTTCCTGGATCGAGTTCTTTATATCCTTTTCATCCTGGTACAGGAGGCTTTCCATCCGGAGTTTGATAGCAATCAGCAACTGGCCTATTCCATCGTGCAATTCACGCGATAAACGCTGGCGTTCCATTTCTTCGCCATCAATGACCGAACGCATCCGGCCATAGCGTTCCATCTTCAATTCCCTGGTACTATCCTTGACCTGATGGGCCATGACGTTGAATGCTTCAGTAAGGGCCCCGATCTCATCCTGGTTGGCAACCGGAAGATCCAGGAAATATCTCCCCTCACCCAGGCTGACAGTTGCATCTTTCAGCTTTTTCAAGGGTTTGGCCACATTCCGGGAAATGAAAAAAATGAGACTGAAAAAAAGGACAGTCAGTATGATACTGCATAAGATGATCAGAATGATAAGATATCCCGGAACCAAAGAGGAAGATCCGGCATCCGTTTCGTTTTGATACATCCGGATCCCGTAAATAACAATCACGTTGGCCAGCATGATGACTATTAAATAAGGGATCGCGAAACAGAGGAGGAGTTTCCGGCGGATCGTAATATTCTTCATGGTTTTTAGTACTTTTGAATCCGCATTGAATTTTCTATTGATACAAAACAACCTGAACCCCACGGGTTGGGAGATGATTATTCCGGTTAATCCGGGGAACAAACATACTAAATTTATCTGCTATGTACTTACTAAAAATAAGGGAAACGCGTAAAACCCTGCCTGTCTGTGCGGGTGTCCTGATGCTTTTTATGCTTTTTCCTGTCCTGAACAAAGTGAATGCCCAGGAAAAAACAGTCACGTATTACGCTGATCCATCTTCCACACCGCCCGATCTTCCAGTCACCCTGAAACACCTGGACGCAAGGGTCGCTTTTATCCCTGAACAGAACCAGGTGCTGGGCACTGCCGGATTTACGATAACGCCCAACCGCTCTTCCATCGATTCAATTGTTTTTTATACGCCTGATTTTCAGGTACAATCTGTAACCCTCAATGCGGTCCCCGTTCCCTTCCACCAGAATGGCAACAATCTGATTATCCCTGTACAATCCAGTCAGGACGTTCCCCCATCCCCCATCTCCCATCCCCTATCACCCATCCTTTCCCAGGGGACCGATTATACCCTGCAAATCACTTACACCGCCATCCCCCTTGCCGGTCCTATTTATTTCATCGGCTGGAGACCGGAAGAGGAGGGAAAGCGAAAAGCGATCTGGGCGCACCGGCCCCATGGTTGGTTGCCTTACATGGATGCAAGAATTACCATGGATCTATGGATCACGTTTGATGCGAAGTATTCTGTGTTTTCCAATGGAGAAAGGATCGAGGTGAAAAAAAACAAAGATTCGACCTGCACCTGGCATTATTCGATGAAGAAAGACCATCCCTATTTTTCGACTTCCCTGGTCATCGGTGATTATCAGTATAAAACATCCAGGACGTTGCGCGGGATCCCACTTGAGTTCTGGTATTACAGGGGGATGGAGGATAGGGTGGCCACCACCTATAAATACACGGAACTGATGTTTGATTTCTTCGAAAAAGAGATGGGCGTCAACTATCCTTACCCTTTATATCGGGAAGCGCCGGTGATCGATTATATGTATGGCGCGATGGAAACCACAACCAGCACGGTGTTCGGCGATTATATGCTCATTGGTCCGAGGGCCTGGTGGCAACGGAATTATGTCAACGTCAACGCCCACGAGTTGGCCCACCAGTGGTTCGGGAACTATATCGGTCATTTTGTCAACCGGGATGTCTGGCTTACGGAAAGTTTCGGCACCTATTATGCCAAGTTGTTTGAAAAATATATTTACGGGGAGGATTATTACCAGAATCTCCGGAATGACGAGATGCTGTTGGCATTTGAAGCTGCCAAAAAGAATAATTACCCGGTGGGTGGCAGCCAGGGAGGCGTTCAGCGGATTTACCAGAAAGGATCGCTGGTCCTGGACATGCTGCGCGATGTAATGGGGGAGAATGATTTCCGGGTAGCCGTGAAACATTATTTGGAAAAATACGGTTTTAAGTATGCCGAGACCAACGATTTCATCCGTTGCGTGTATGAAGCTACCGGTAAGCCTTACAACTGGTTTTTCGACGAATGGATCCTCCGGGGGGGAGAACCGGAATATAAGGTAACCTGGACGGTCCGGGATGATACGCTGAAAAACCGTTCCACAAGGATACAGGTCTGGCAAACTCAGCCGGTGAATGAACTGACCGGTTTGTTCAGGATGCCCATTAACTTTGAAGTACATTATACCGATGGTCATCACGACAGCATACGGGCCTGGATTGACAGCCAGTACAATGAGGTGGTTATCCCCAATGCCGGGAAGAAGACGATTGCCTATGTGTTGTTCGATCCCGGGCGAAAAATCCTGAAAAAAGTGACGTTTTGCCGTACTTTTGAAGAATTAGCCGCTCAGTTTGCCGGCGCTACTGACATACTCGACCGTTACGATGCGCTCCTGGCTTTGCGCGATACCCCGCTGGATAAGAAAAAAGACCTGCTTGCTGGAGCTTTTCACAAGGAAATTTTCCATCTGATCAGATCGGAAATCCTGAGCCAGCTCTCTTCGGACCGGACACCGGAAATCACTGAAATTTTCAGGGAAGCTTTATCGGATAAGGATGCCAATGTAAGGAAATCTGCCCTGAACAATCTGGATGTTATCCCTGATCTTTTACGAAGTACGGTTGAAAAAATGTTGACCGATTCCAGTTATCTGAACGTGGAGTTAGCCCTGGCGGCTTTGTGTAACTCCTTCCCTGAAAGTACCGGTTATTATCTTGGTTTGACCAAAAATGATGAAGGATGGAGAGGAAAAAATATCCGGATCAAATGGCTTGAAATCGCCCTTGGAAATAGCAATGATGAGCAAGAAAAAAAAGAATTCATGAAAGAGATCATAGCTTACTCAGGGCCAAAATATGAATTTGAGACCCGGATGAATGCGCTGAACCTCCTGAAAAAGTTACGCTATATCGACGAAGAAACCCTGGCCAATGCCCGGAGTGCGGCTATACACTGGAACAATAAACTCAGCGCCGTGGGGAAAGAATATCTGAAGGAATTGACGGATTGATGATGTGATGATGTGATGATGTGATGATGTGCTGATGTGATGATGTGATGATGTGATGATGTGATGATGTGCTGATGTGATGATGTGATGATGTGATGATGTGATGATGTGAAAATTCTAAAATAGAAAAGTAGTTTTCGGAGTGGACTTAATTTTTAACCTTGAATTCAAGCTTTTTT
>JALNWE010000105.1 GCA_023231065.1 Bacteroidales bacterium | reverse complement strand
ACAGGATGACAATCATTGCTGCCAAAACAAGAATTCCCTGCCAAGGCGCCACCGGAAAAATCCGGATCCACCACTGCAGCTGATAAACGAGTGCAACAGGCTTAAAATCACTGTTAACAGGGATATCCGGTGAGATGTTACGCAGGATATAATCCGAACGTTGTTGCAATAAAGAACCATCTAAATAGTATGGGTTGACGAAAACTGTCGGAATGCCTTTTTTCATGACAAGCTCCGGGATATGAATGTCCAACAGGGAATCGGAACCCAGAAAGAAATTTCTCTCAACAGGAACGGGCAGGACATATTTGAAAGTTTTTTTCAGGGTATTGTAAACGCTGGCATTTAATCGGCCCGCTTCCCGGCTGATGTAATCACTTGTGGTAGGAAGGCTTAAAGATATGACGGCGCCGGGATTGAGTATTTTTTTCAGATCGGCAAAGAACTCATGGGAATAAAAACGGTTGACCTGAAGGGTCGATGGTTCCGGCAAATCGATGATCACAATATCAAATTTTGTTTTTGTGAAACGGACAAACCAGCGTGGATCTTTATTATGAACAAAAATCAAATTTTCCATCAACTGGTTTGTATATGCGGATGCAATGCCGATCAGCGAGGGATTCATTTCAACGTAATCGATCCGGTCGGGCCTGTACTTTAAAACCTCCGAAATCGTTCCTGAGAAACCTCCCGAAATCAATAAAATATATTTCGGATCCGGATGCTGGATCATGGCAAAATGGATCTTTTCTTCATTGTTGATCTCATTTCCAGAAGAGGACAAAAGAATTCCGTTTTCATAAAAATTCAGTTGCCTGTGATTTTCCGTGATCACAACCTGTCCGTATGGGGTGCTTTGATTGGCAAGGATATGTTGGTCCGGATATCTCAGCCTTTCAGAAAATCCTTTGAAATCGATGAAAATAAAGGTTCCCGCTATCAGGGACGCACACAGCAACAAAACGAAAAAGCGGGCCCGGCTGGTCATCGCGAAAGCAAATATCAGGACCAGTACCAGGTAAAAAATTGTTAGGCCAGCCAGGTTTTGATAGGTATTAAAAAACCAAAGAAAAAGGAAATTCACCAAACCTCCGGCCACCATACTTCCAAGCGATTCATAAGCGTATGCCATCGCGAGAAATTTGGCTCCCCTGCCAGCAGTGGCGCACCCTTCTTGTAATTTAGTTTCCTGCAATGTTTTTTCAGAATGGCAATACAGGTCATCACTCAGGGCAGTGAACAAGAAACCGTTGAGCAAACAAAAGGGAAGTAAAATCAGGGCGCTGGTCACCGTAATACCCCATAAGCTGATCATACTGCCATAAGGGAAAAACCATGATTTTAGAAGGTCGAGGCCAGAAACCATCAGTAAGGGAAGCGCCCCAAACAGAAGCAGGAGAAAAAGAATCAGGGCATTACTGATTTCCTTGTTTTTTAAAAAATTTGCCGCGTAAGCTCCCAGTCCGGTGATCAGCATCCAGATCGCCAATGCAATTCCAAGGATGAGCTCGTTGCCATAAAAAGCGGAAAGAAATTCACGCATCAGGAAGATCTGTGTTCCGATGGACAGAAATCCCAGACCAAAAAGTGCAACGCGGATTGCATTTTTTGATTGCATATCGTATCTTTACATGGATTTTGATCAAATATACGAAATCTGGTCCTTTTTGCAACAGGTGCAGAAATTCCAGCCGCCGTTGATAAAGTGATCTTCACCGGCGTTTAACTTCGATGATCATATAATAAGGTCAGGTTAACAATGCAAAGGTTTTTAAGAGGGACATTGGTTATGGGATTACTTTTCGGTTTCCATTCAAGCTGTTCTCCCCAGGATAAACCTCAACGGGAGGACAGGCAAGCCGCGGCAGCGGGACGTTTTTACCCGGGAAATCCGCAGGAATTAAGATCAAACCTGTCATCATTATTTTCAAAATGCAAACCGCGGACTTTTAATAATGTTGCAGCGATTATTTGTCCCCACGCAGGTTATGTTTATTCCGGACAGGTCGCTGCCAGCGCTTATAACCAACTGGATCCGGATAAGGAATATGATAATATTTTTGTGATTGCCTCCAGCCACCAGGTTTCCTTCATGGGCGCTTCCATTTATAACAAAGGTGATTATGTGACGCCCCTGGGTTCCGTCAAAGTGAATATTTCCCTTGCCGACAAACTGATTGATGAAAACCAGGTGTTCGTTTTTAACCCTGAAGCAGATCACACAGAACACAGTATTGAAGTACAGATCCCATTCCTGCAGGTTCATCTGAAAAAAAATTTCCAGATTGTTCCGATCGTCCTGGGCACTCAATCGGAGGAAACCTGCAAAAAGATAGCCTGTGCCCTGAAACCTTATTTCAACGATAGAAATCTTTTTATTATCAGTACCGATTTTTCACATTATCCTTCTTACACCGACGCCATTGCTGAAGATAAAACCACCTGTGACGCCATTGTTTCCAATTCCCCTGAAAACCTGATCAAAACGCTACACCAGTCAAAGGGGAAAATTGTTCCTAACCTGGTAACCAACCTTTGCGGATGGACCAGCGTTTTGACCTTATTATACATGACAGCAAATGATCCGGAGATTAAGATCAATCCGGTTCATTATATGAACTCCGGCGATTCAAAATACGGGGATAAGACCCAGGTTGTAGGATACTGGTCGCTGGCTGTAACCAGGACCAAAGAGAAAGAAGGGACAGGTTTTGATTTCTCAAAAGACGAACAAACAACCCTATTGAAAATTGCGCGGGCGACTGTTTCAAGTTATGTAAGGGAAAGAAAGGTCCCTGAAATCGATGCCTCTGGCTTTTCGGAGAATCTGCTGATGAAGGCTGGCGCTTTTGTCACACTTAAGGAAAAAGGTGAGCTGAGGGGATGTATCGGAAGGTTTACGTCCGATATCCCATTGTATAAAGTCATACAGGAGATGGCAATTGCTTCCTCCACCGAAGATACGCGTTTCAGCCCGGTTTCGCCCGCCGAGGTTGACCAACTGGAAATTGAGATTTCTGTTTTATCTCCCATGAAAAGAGTCTATTCCCCCGATGATATTATTTTGGGTAAACACGGAATATATATTAAAAAGGGGTATTTCTCAGGAACTTTTCTCCCACAGGTCGCGACTGAAACAGGATGGAATAAAGAGGAATTTTTAGGTCATTGTGCCCGCGATAAAGCCGGCATCGGGTGGGATGGATGGAAAGATGCTGACCTTTATGTGTATGAAGCTTGTATTTTTTCGGAATGAGGGGTCGTCACCGCTGGCACAACATTTTATAAGGGCAAAGTATACAAACCTCCGCGTTTCCGGTTTGCTCAAACCGGGTGTTCATATCATAGATCTCCGATAACAGATCGCAAATAACAATTTCAAATTTTTCAAGATCGGTTTCAGTAATCTTATCAGTGACCCTTACAGGATCTTTTCTTTCTGATAAAGAGATCCCCTCATGGTCCGCAAGCATGGTTTCGCCGACAGGAATCTGAACCGTCATAAACCCATTTCCGGTTTTTTTCATTGAAACGATTCCTGCCCTTGTCCTAACGCCTTTTAAAACAAATGGGACCAGCAGGCTATAATAAAGGAGCTGAAATCCCTTGTCCAGCTTTGGATCATGATACAGGGCATTCCAGTCGTTGATACGGAGCTCGTTTTTTTCGGTATATCCGGTTTTATAGTCAATCACCCAGATCTCACCGTCCACGCGATCGACCCGGTCGACAAACCCCTTGAGGGTAACATCCAGGAGCTTTCCTTCAGACGGGATTTGTACCGCTCGATACAACCGGTGTTCAAGTACAACAACAGTGATGGTTTTCCCATTTTGCTGCAATTCTTCAACAGATTGTATTTCGGTTTTTAAAAAATTCCGGATCATGATCTTTGCCACATTCACCAATAAAAGGTTCTTGCCATAAGTGATAGCCGAACCTTTAAATTTTTCCTGAAATGCTTTATCCACAACCTGATCAATCCCTGAAATCATAGATTGAATCAACCCTTTATTCAGCGGGATCCCTTTTACTGACTGGTAGAGCTTGTTCAGTGATTCGTGAACGGCATTTCCCAGGGTCCTTGGATCGATGGTGTCCTCCACTTCGTCCGGTTCGCGGAGCTGGGCTATCTCGGAAAAGTAAAAGCGTAATGAACATTTACGATAGGCGTTGAGGGCCGTGGGCGAATAACCATCCAGGGCCTTTTGCAATAGTTTCCCGCGGATTTCTTCCGTTTTTTCAATGGATATCGGTGTATTTGTCAGGACGCCTGGCAGAGGAGTAATCAGGTATCGCTCGCGGATTGTGATCTTCGGGTTCCAGTCTGGCAGTTCGTTTAGTATTTGGTGAATGAAGCGACTTTTTTCACCGCTTCCCAACAAATCAGGTTCAGTGTTGTACAACAACCAGACTTTTCGCGCCCTTTGTATCAAACGGTAAAAATGGTAAGCATAAACTGCATCTTTTTGCTGATAATCCGGTAATCCAAATTCCCTTTTTATATCAAAAGGAATGAAGGAGTGTGTTGTCTTTCCTGCGGGAAGGATTCCTTCATTACAGGAAAGAATAATAATCTGATCAAAATCCAGCGACCGGGTTTCCAGCATACCCATTACCTGCAAGCCGCTCAGGGGTTCTCCATAAAATGGCATGGAAGAGCTTACGACCATTTGCCGGTATAATTGATAGACAGTCTGCCATGTAAAATAATCCGGATTGGCAAACAGTACCTGGTCCAACTGGTTCAATAAACGGGCAAACACAAACGCGTACTCAGGTTCCGTATCGCGGATCAATCCGGCGATTTGGCGGAGACCGCGGATGGCGTCGATGGGGACATTCCAGGACTCAAAAAACGGATTGAGAAAGTCAAACCCTGGCGTGAATAAATCGTTTTCGACCAGATCATCTTTTCCAACAAATACCCGCGTACCCGCGCGTATCCTGTTCACCATATCGCTCAATGTCAGGCCTGAGCCAGCCCATGCCGGCTCGGCAATCCTGACCAACAACGGATGTTGCAGAATTTTTATCACATCCCTGAAATAAAAATGTTTGGCTATCGGCTTACCTCCTTTCATTCCGGATGTATGGAGATGCATCTGAAAAACAAGGTCAAGGAGATCCGCGACGGGAGTCTGTTTTAGAGGAAGTCCCATGGTGATATTCAGGGAATCTATCGAATCAGGAAGTGAATTCAGGAGGGGAATCAGAAGCTGCTCATCCGGCAGGACAATAGCCGTTCGTTCATCCGGTTTATCAGTCATTTTTTGCAGTAATTCCCCGCAGTATTTTACCTGACCGGCAACATCGGGTATCCCGATAATTTCTATTTCCTTAGCGCCTTCGCGGTAATCGTCAGATATCCACTTTTTTTCGGCAGCCCGGTCTTTCGAAAACCACTGACGGAGGTAAGTCCCAGCCTCCCGGACAGGATTATCGAGATAAAAGTGGTCAGCATCCCATAAAAAATCAGCCCTGCCAGCCCGGAACAAATATTCCATGGTTTTTTCTTCTGCTTTTGTCAGGACATTAAACCCCGCGAAAAGATACATTTTCAAAGGCAAAACCGATTCGCCTTTTTCAAGTCGTAAAAAGGCCTGGCGGAAAATAAGTCCCTGATATCCTTCTCCCCTTTCGAGAAGACGATGCGTAAGCATGGAATAATAGGAGGACAATGAATGATAAAACCGGAGGTAATTTTGCTGAAACTCGGTCAGGGGTGATTTGTCAAGGTTCCAGAGGTTGATGGCCCGCGCTTCGTCAAGGAATCCGAACAGGGCCCCGGCATCGGCCAGATAACGATCAATATCATTAAAATCGGATAATAATTGTGGCCCCCATTTTAAAAATTCATCAAAAGACTGGGGTTTTTCTTTATTCAGATCGCGATGGACCGAATAGAGATCAAGGAGCAAATGAACAGGTTCGGTTTCCTTTAATCCTGAAAGGGAAGCCATGAAATCTTCAATAGAATATATGGCTGGCGACCAGACAGGTTTTGAAAGTCCGGCAGCTAAAAATTTCCTCAGAAAGAGTCCCGCCCTCCGATTCGGAAGGATTACACAGATTTCCGAAAGTTCTGTGCCATAATTGCTAATCAGGTGCCGGGCGGTTTTTTCAAGAAAGGAGGAAGGCAGGTTCGATTGATTATTGACCATTGACTATTGACTATTGACTATTGACCATTGACTATTAAATTTTCCGGCATCTTTCCAGAAAGATTTCATTTCAAGGTATCCTGAAAGGGTTTGGTTGCACGAAAGGCGGAGGTAGAGATCGGTGAGTGAAAATTTTCCGGTTTCAGTGATCATGGGGAAAATGGCAGGGTTTACAATCTGAATCCCGCTGAAAGCATAAGGCAGATAAATACCGGCTTTCCGGGTGATCCGTTGTTCACCGGTTTTACGATTTTCCCAGCCGGACAGGTTCATTTTATCATCAAATAAAAAATAGCGGGATGTTTCCCTTTGACGGATTGCCAAGGTAACAAGGGACTTTTTCCCCAGGTGAAAAGCAGTCATTGCTGATAAGTTAAGATTTGACAGCACGTCCACGTTCCGCACTAGAAATGGCAAGCCATCACTGAAATACCAGGCTGCTTTTTTCAGTCCGCCGCCGGTTTCCAATAGTTGATCCGATTCATCGGATATTGTTATTTCCAAACCAAAATTATCATGGTCCCGCAGATAGTCCACAATCAATTCCGGAAAATGATGCACGTTAACGATCACCTCACGGATCCCGTATAATCTGATATGCTCAAGGGCATGTTGGAGCAATGTTTTTCCCTCCGCGACAACCAATGCTTTGGGGATCTTGTCGGTGACGGGCTTTAAACGGGTCCCGAGACCAGCCGCAAGGATAAGCGCTTTCATGGATCTTTTATTCTTTTTCAAAAGTAATCAAAACCGGTCAATCTGGAAGCCCTCATACAAAAGCCTAAAATCCAAAAATCGTCAAAACGAAAAAATTATTAAAATCAGTGACTTGCAATCTATTTATAATTTCATTTACCTTTATTGGATCATTTCAAAAAAATAAAACATGAAAAAGTATGCAGCAGAATTTGTCGGGACTTTCAGCCTTGTCCTTTTTGGCTGTGGTTCCGCGGTGATCGCCGGTATTACTGGCACAGGTCCTTCAGGGATTGGTTTATTAGGAATTGCCATTGCATTTGGTTTTTCCGTTGTGGCCATGGCATATACAATCGGGGGAATTTCCGGTTGCCACATTAATCCCGCCGTCACCATCGGAGTTTTAACAGCAGGAAAAATGGAAGTCAAGGATGCTATTGGTTATATTATCGCTCAATGCCTGGGTGGAATAGCGGCAGCTGCTGTTCTTTATCTGATTGTTTCCGGTCGTCCCGGTTTTGTCCTCGGTGAATGGGGATTGGGTTCCAATGGATGGGGTGAAGGATATAATGGCGGTTATAACACCCTTAGCGCTTTTATCATCGAAGCGGTGATGACATTCCTTTTCATTTTCGTGATCCTGGGAACAACCTCAAAATTTGGGAACGGGGCGATGGCAGGTTTAGCAATCGGAGTAACCTTGATGCTGATCCATCTTGTCACCATTCCGGTAACCGGAACCTCTGTGAATCCTGCCAGGAGCCTTGGCCCTGCTATTTTT